>JBFLGC010000009.1:0-64665 GCA_041859945.1 Tetragenococcus sp. | reverse complement strand
ATGCTTTTTTGTTATCAAAAGAAAAAAGGTGTCGCTCCTAATTTCTTAGTAACAACACCAAATATTATAGACCCAAAGAATCATCGCCTCAGATTCTTTTGAGTTTTTTTTCTTTTTTTAAAAGTTAAGAAAAACTTGCAATCTCTTTTAAAAAAGTGGCTTTTGGGGATTTTCCATAGGAAATACACCTTTTTATTGTTATAATGATTTTAAACGAAATCAGTTGTAAGATAGGGGTAAAGCAATGTTACGTTTATTTCCGCAAAAAGAAAAATATATTCAAGAAGAATCTGTTTATGATTTTGATAAAGAGCTACCGCTCCCGGCACATGTGGCAATTATCATGGATGGTAATGGACGCTGGGCCCAAAATCGGCGCTTGCCTAGAGTGGCCGGTCATAAAGAAGGCATGGAAACTGTCAAAAAGGTGACCACTCATGCCTCTCATTTGGGGATCAAAGTATTGACTTTATATGCTTTTTCCACTGAAAATTGGAAACGTCCTGAAGAAGAGGTCAATTTTTTGATGCAATTACCTTGTGATTTTTTCGATACCTTCGTTCCTGAATTGATCAAAGAAAATGTCCGGGTCAATGTTATGGGTTATCGTGATCATTTACCTACAGATACTCAAGATGCTGTAAACCGAGCAATCGAACAAACCAAAGAAAATACCGGCATGATTTTGAATTTTGCTTTGAATTATGGGGGCCGTTCAGAGATCGTGACGGCGATGCAAGAAGTTTATCAAGAAGTTGCACAAACAGCTGGTGATGTCTCGATGATCGATGAGGAAATGATCGCCAAGCACTTGATGACAGGATTTCTACCTAAAGAGATCCGCGATCCAGAATTATTGATCAGGACCAGTGGTGAAGAACGGATCAGTAATTTTCTTTTGTGGCAGATTGCTTATAGTGAATTATATTTTACCAAGGCTTTATGGCCAGATTTTAATGGAGAACTACTCGAAGCCTCGATCGCAGCTTTTCAGCATCGTAATCGACGTTTTGGTGGGGTTCAATCAAAGGAGGATAAAAAATGAGACAACGGGTGATTACAGCAGTGGTTGCCTTGGCCCTTTTTTTGCCGATCATCATTTTTGATTTTGGCGGGATCGCGGTCGAATTGTTAGCTGCCGCTATGGCGGTGATCGGTGTATACGAACTTTTTCGGATGAAAGGATTGGCACTACTTAGTTTTGAAGGCATACTTTCAGCAATCGGCGCCGTTATCCTGGTTTTGCCTAAAGATCCTTGGTTTCCGTTCTTACCGCTAACAACGGACACGACGACTTTATTTTATTTCATCGTGATGATTCTATTAGGCACTGCGGTCGTTTCCAAAAACACGTATACGATCGATGAAGCAGGATTTCCAACTTTAGTGAGTTTATATGTGGGGATCGGCTTTGGAAATTTTGTCAATGCGCGCTTGGATAGTTTAGTCATGCTTTGCTTTGGTTTATTTGTTGTCTGGGCCACAGATATCGGTGCCTATATGATCGGTAGAAAATATGGCGCCCATAAACTTTGGCCGGATATCTCGCCGAACAAGACTGTGGAAGGAGCAATCGGCGGGATCATTTCAGCAGTTGTCGTAGCGATCATTTTCTTGATCGTTTATCCAGGAAAACTTTACTTCGGCCACAGCTCGATCATAATGGTCCTTCTGACGATCGTTCTATCTATTGTTGGACAATTTGGTGATTTGGTCGAATCAGCGATCAAACGTCATTATGGTGTCAAGGATTCGGGAAAAATATTGCCCGGACATGGAGGGATCTTAGATCGTTTTGATAGTATGCTCTTTGTTTTTCCCATCATGCATTTATTAGGCATTTTTTAAAAGAAAAAATTCGCGCGTCTCTAGCTTTTGGCTAAGAGGCGCGTTTGTTTGTAAAGTGGTAAATGGTTCCCGCTTATTTTAAGTTCTTGTTACAATGGTGGTGCAAAGTTTGTCAAACAAGAAGAATATGGTAAAATAGTGGAGAAAACTATCTTTATTTATCAATGGAAGTGAGGAAAAAAATGAAGACCCTAGTTGTCTTTTTGATCGTCTTCTCAGTAGTCGTGGTCATACACGAGTTTGGCCATTTCTTTTTTGCCAAAAGAGCAGGCATCTTAGTTCGCGAATTTTCTATCGGAATGGGTCCTAAGCTTTTTAGTCACCAAGCAAAAGATGGGACAACATATACTGTGCGTTGGTTGCCAATGGGTGGTTACGTACGTATGGCAGGTAATGAAGAAGAGGAAGAATTAAAACCTGGCATGCCAGTCAGTCTGGTTCTAAATGAATCGGATCAAGTCGAAAAAATCAATACCAGTAATAAAGTGCAACTGACTAATAGTATCCCGATGGAAGTTGCCGCTTCCGATTTAGTCGATGCACTAACGATCACAGGTTTCATCAATGGTGACGATAGCCAAGCGGTGACTTATGCCGTGATGCATGATGCCACGATCATAGAAGAAGATGGCATCGAAGTCCGGATCGCGCCACGTGATGTGCAATTTCAATCGGCTAAACTATGGCAACGCATGTTGACAAATTTTGCGGGTCCGATGAATAATTTTATTTTATCTATCCTCTTATTTATCGCTTTGGTATTTGCCCAAGGTGGTGTCGTTGATAATGATTCAACGGTCGTAAGTTCTGTCAGTGCTGATAGTGGAGCGGAACAAGCAGGCCTTTTAGCTGGTGATAAGATCCTAGCGATAAATGATCAGGCAGTCAGCAATTGGCCAGAAGTTCGGGAGATCATTCAAGAAAATCCTGACAAAACAGTTCCGATCAAAATAGATCGTCAAGGGGAAACGTTAACGGTCGAGGCGACCATTGATGCCACGGAATCTAATGGTGAAACGTATGGTCAGTTAGGTGTCACCGTTCCTTTGAAGACAGGTTTTTGGGACAAGGTCGTTGGCGGTATCCAACAAAGTTATGACATGTTTATTGGTATTTTTAAGGCTTTAGGCCAATTGATTACAAACTTTAGTCTCGATCAGTTAGGCGGACCAGTGGCAATTGCCCAAATGTCATCAGAAGCGGCTAAGCAAGGTCCTATTACCGTTCTTTACTTGACGGCGATGCTCTCAGTCAATCTTGGTATCATGAACTTATTGCCGATCCCTGGACTCGATGGGGGCAAATTGTTTTTAAATATCATCGAAGGCTTACGCGGCAAACCGATCAGCCAAGAAAAAGAGGGAATCATCACCTTGATTGGCTTTGGTCTTTTGATGTTGGTGATGGTGTTAGTGACATGGAATGATATTCAACGATTTTTCTTTTAAAGTACCATCATTTCGTTAGGGAATAAAGGAGAATAAAATGAAACAGTCGAAACTTTTGATCCCAACTTTGCGAGAAGTACCTAGTGAAGTGGAGATTTTGAGTCACTTGTTTTTGATCCGGGCGGGTTATATCCGTCAGATCGCGGGGGGGATTTATGGTTACCTGCCCCTTGCCAACCGAGTCATAGAAAAAATCAAAACGATCATACGTGAGGAATTTCAAGCGATCGATGCGGCGGAAATGGCGATGCCGACACTCATTCCTAGTGAGCTAGAGCATACCGCACCGTGTTCACATGTCAACAAAGATGAGTTTTTCTATCTTCAGGATCATTTGCATAAAGATTATAGTCTGGGATATGCTCGCGAAGAAACGGTCACAAAGATCGTTGCCAAAGAAGTTACTTCTTATAAACGATTTCCCATGAATCTTTTTCAATTTCAAACAGAATTTCGGGATGAAAAAAGGCCCCGTTACGGCTTACTACGCAGCCGTGAGTTTTTGGTGTCAGATGCCTATTCTTTTCATGTGACCGAAGCAGACTTAGCAGAAACTTATGAGAAATATGCTCAGGCCATCAGTCGTGTTTTTAAAAGATGTGGCTTAGAATTTTGTCGAGTCAATGGCGATAGTGGCTTGTTTGACAGGCACGATACGAAGAAATTTATGGTTTTATCTGATATTGGGAAAACGACTTTATGTTTTTCTGATGGCAGTGATTATGCCAGTGAACGAGCTTGTGCAACTAGTTTGTATGTTCCTAAAAAGTCTCATGAGAGCTTACTTGAAATCGAAAAAGTAGCTACACCGGACTGTCGCACGATCCTAGAGACCGCCACTTATCTCAAACTATCCCCACAAAAATTTATAAAGAGCGTCTTTTTTATGGCCGACGAAAAACCGCTCTTAGTGCTGGTCCGTGGTGACGATGAGGTCAGTTCCTTGAAGGTCATGAAAAAAGGGGATTTTTGTTCTTTGCGTGAAGGAACTAAAGAAGAAGCAATGGCATTTCTTGGCGCCGAGTTAGATTCGATCGGGCCAGTTGGGATCGATGAAAAAGTAATGATTTATGCTGATCTTTTAGTTCAAGATCTAGCAAACGTGGTGACTGGTGCCAAGGAAAATGGTTGCCATTTAAAAAATGTCAATCCCGAACGCGATTTTAAAGCCACTCTTTATGATGATTTTCGGCTGGTAAAAGCAGGCGATGTTTCGCCGGATGGCCAAGGAAAACTATATTTTAAACAAGGAATCGAAGTTGGTCGCATTTTTACATTAGGTAAAAAGTATAGCGAAAAGTTGGAAGCCGATATTCTAAATGAAAATGGTGAGCGTGTACCTTTACTCATCGGTTGTTACAGCATCGGGATCAGTCGGTTGCTGGCAACAAGTGTCGAACAGAATTCCGATGAAAACGGCATTACTTGGGGAAGAGAGATAGCTCCTTATGATATTCATGTCGTTTCAATGAATATGGAAGAAAAAGATCAAGAAGAGTTGACCAATGAAGTTGAAGCAACTTTGAAAAAGGCAAATTACCAAGTTTTGGTCGATGATCGCAAGGAACGAGCAGGTGTCAAATTCATCGATGCAGATTTGATCGGGTGTCCCGTAAGACTAACGATCGGGAAAAAGGCGAAAGAGGGCACTGTTGAGATCAAACTCAGAAAAACAGGCGACACCGTTGAAGTCAGAAAAGAAGACGTGGTATCGACTTTGCAAATTCTTTTAAATCAAACGAATGAATAAGAAAGGATCTGTCAAAAAGACAGATCCTTTTTTGCTGATGATCTAAATAAATATGGAGCAAGAAATAAATTCTCTGTTCTACAAGCAGTGGCTGCGGGATAAGAAATGGGATCCTTGCTCCAAAAGTGAGTCATCACTTACTGATCCACATCTTCCGTGAAAATTCAACCGTTTTGAAAGAACACTACACCATCATATGTCCTTTCCTTTTGATACTTGGATTATTTGAGGCTGTCATATGTCCTTTCTTTTTGATAGTTGGCTCATTTGAGGCTGTCATATGTCCTTTTTTTTGAAACAAGGATTACTCTAAGCTGTGAATAATTATTAGCGTGTAGCATTTGATTCGACCGTGAGTTGTAACACATTTTTCGCTTAAATTTAAGAAAAGAAGACTGTGTTCTCATGAAATTCTGTCTAAAATAGAGTATACTTAAAATTACGTGGAATAAAGGAGGAAGCAAAAATTGGTTGAAGAAAGAGATAAATATGATATTTTGCTTGAACAGATGGATTTGGATGAAGAGATCCGTTCTCATCCCTTGATCAACGCTGGACAGATCAAAGAAGTCATTGTTCATCGTAAATCGAAAACATGGGAATTTACACTTGGTTTCGATAAGATCCTACCCGCGGCTTTGTATCAAAAGTTTTTTCAAGAGTTACAATTGGCTTTTAAGGAAATCGCAACGGTCCAAGTTCGGATCGAGTCTCAAGATGATCATTTTAACCAGACCTTGTTACAAGATTATTGGTACTTAGCTTTAACGAATCAAAACTGTGATCGACCTTTGATCAAACAAGTGTTGAAAACTCAGACACCTAAAATGGTGGATAGAAAAATCATTTTGCCAGTCTCTAATGAAGCAGTGATCCCGATTTTGCAACAGCAATATCTTCCTTTGATCGAAAAAAATTATCAAAATTTTGGTTTTAAGTCTTTTCATATCAAGCCATTTTTAGATCAAGTCCAAAAAGAAGCGGATTTGAAAGAATTGGCGGATCGCCAAAAAGAACAACAAGAATTCTTTATGCAACAAGCAGCTGAATCGCTAGCTACTCATGAACAAAAGAAAAAAGAGAAGAAAGATCAAGCTACAGAGGCTGCTTATCAAGGCCCGATCGCTTTGGGCCGCAATATTTCTAATGATGAAGCGATCACACCGATGGGAAATATTTTGGAAGAAGAACGTCGGATCACGATCGAAGGCTACATTTTTGACAAGGAAGTCCGGGATCTTCGCTCAGGTCGGCAAATTTTGACATTGAAGATCACTGATTATACTTCGTCTTTTGTGGTCAAGAAATTTTCCAATAATGAAACAGATGAGCAGATTTTTGATGCTATCAAAAAAGGCAGTTGGATCCGGGCCCGTGGCAGTATCCAAGAAGATACCTTTATGCGTGATCTGGTCATGAATGCGCAAGATTTAATGGAAGTCAAACATGCAGCGCGCAAAGATTATGCACCAGATGACAAAAAGCGGGTCGAACTACATTTACACACCAATATGAGTACCATGGATGCCACTAATAGTGCCACCGATCTTGTCACCCAGGCAGGCAAGTGGGGCCATAAAGCCATTGCGATCACAGATCATGGCGGTGCCCAAGCCTTTCCTGAAGCTTATCAAGCTGGCGAAAAAGCTGGCGTCAAAGTCATCTATGGGGTCGAAGCCAATGTTGTCGATGATGGTGTGGAAGTAGCTTACAATGCACAACATGTCCCGCTTACAGATGCGACTTATGTGGTTTTTGACGTGGAAACGACAGGGCTTTCGGCCGTTTATGATACGATCATCGAACTGGCTGCGGTCAAAATGAACAAAGGCAACGTGGAAGGTCGTTTCGATGAATTTATCGATCCCGGTCATCCTTTATCTTCTACTACGGTCAATTTGACCGGGATCACCGATGAAATGGTCCGTGGTTCAAAAAGTGAAAAAGAAGTTCTGGAGATGTTTCAAGAATTTTCAAAAGATGCGATCTTAGTTGCCCACAACGCTTCTTTTGATATGGGTTTTTTGAATATAAGTTACAAACGTCATCACATGCCTGAAGCTTTGAATCCGGTCATCGATACTTTGGAATTGGCGCGTTATCTGTATCCTGAATTCAAGCGTTTTGGCTTGGGTGTGTTGACTAAAAAATTTGGTGTCTCTTTGGAACAACATCACCGGGCGATCTTTGATGCTGAAGCGACCGGACATTTGGCTTGGATCTTTGTCAAGGAAGCCATGGAAAAGCATGACATGAATTACCATGATGAATTGAATCGCCATGTCGGTAGTGCCAATTCGATCAAAGCGGCGCGGCCTTTTCACGCGACGATTTTGGTCAAAACGCAAGCTGGCTTGAAGAATTTATTTAAGTTGATCTCCATGTCAAATATCAAGTACTTTCATGCCAAAGAACCGCGGATCCCGCGTTCTGAATTAGTCAAATTACGCGAAGGACTGTTGATCGGAACGGCTTGTGACAAAGGTGAAGTCTTTGTAGCCATGATGCAAAAAGGCTATGAAGAAGCCAAAGAAAAGGCTAAGTTTTACGATTACATCGAGGTCATGCCAAAACCTGTCTATGCGCCTTTGATCGAACAAGAACTGGTAAAAAATGAAGCCGATCTGGAAGATATCATCAAGCAATTGATCCAAATCGGTCAGGAATTGAATAAACCGGTCGTGGCAACAGGCAATGTCCATTATTTAAATGAACAAGATAGTATCTATCGGAAGATTTTGATCAACTCAATGGGGGGCGCTAATCCGCTCAATCGTCATCAATTACCAAAAGTTCATTTTCGGACGACCGATGAAATGCTTTCGGAATTTCAGTTTTTAGGCGCAGATGTGGCAGAAGAGATCGTTGTCGCTGCTCCGAATGCTTTGGCTGATAGCTGTGAAAAAGTCATCCCAGTGAAAGATAAATTATATACGCCGAAGATCCCTGGTTCGGAAGAGGAGATCACAGAACTGAGTTATAAGCGCGCCAAAGAACTTTATGGCGATCCTTTACCTGACATCGTCCAAAAGCGTTTGGAAAAAGAATTGAAGTCGATTATTGGTAACGGCTTTTCGGTCATTTATTTGATTGCGCAAAAACTCGTTCATAAAAGTAACGAAGATGGTTACTTGGTAGGCTCACGGGGGTCAGTTGGGTCAAGTCTGGTAGCAACAATGACAGGGATCACCGAAGTCAATCCGCTGGCGCCACATTACCATTGTCCTAATTGTAAGTACTCGGAATTCTATGAAGATGGTTCCTATGGTTCAGGCTTTGATATGCCCGAAAAAAAATGTCCGCAATGTGGCACACGGCTCAAAAAAGATGGACACGATATTCCTTTTGAAACATTCTTGGGTTTCCATGGAGATAAGGTCCCTGATATCGATCTGAACTTTTCAGGAGATTATCAAGCCTCGGCCCATAATTATACCAAAGTGTTATTTGGTGAAGATTATGTCTACAAGGCTGGTACGATCGGTACTGTGGCGGATAAGACGGCATATGGTTTTGTCAAAGGCTATGAACGAGACCATAATTTGACCTTTAGAAATGCTGAAGTCGATCGTTTGGCTAAAGGAGCTACGGGCGTGAAACGTACGACGGGGCAACACCCTGGTGGGATCATTGTTATCCCTGATTATATGGATGTTTATGATTTTACACCGATCCAATACCCAGCCGACGATCCTGATGCTGATTGGCGTACGACTCACTTTGACTTCCATTCGATCCATGATAACATTTTAAAACTAGACATCCTTGGACATGATGATCCCACAGTGATCCGGATGCTGCAAGATCTATCAGGGATCGAGCCCAAAACGATCCCGACTGATGATCCAGAAGTAATGCGTATTTTTGAGGGGACTGACGTTTTAGGAGTGACTGAAGAACAAATCGGCTCAAAAACAGGCACCCTTGGTATCCCGGAATTTGGGACTCGTTTCGTGCGTGGCATGCTGGAAGAAACCCATCCAAGTACCTTTGCTGAATTACTACAAATTTCCGGACTTTCTCACGGGACCGACGTGTGGTTAGGCAATGCCGAAGAACTTGTTTCAAATGGCACGACCGACTTGGCTCATTGCATTGGTTGTCGGGATGATATCATGGTTTTTCTGATGCATTCAGGGTTGGAGCCAGGAATAGCCTTCCAAATCATGGAGCACGTCCGTAAAGGGAAAGGGATCCCAGATGAATGGCAAGATGAAATGCGTAAGCATGATGTACCAGAATGGTATATCGATTCTTGCTTGAAAATCAAGTACATGTTCCCCAAAGCCCATGCGGCAGCCTATGTCTTGATGGCTCTGCGGGTCGCTTATTTCAAAGTGTATTATCCGATCCTTTATTACTGTGCTTATTTTTCCGTACGAGCCGAAGATTTTGATTTGATTTCGATGTGTAAAGGAAAAGAAGCTGTCAAAGCACGTTTGAAAGAAATCAACGAAAAAGGTATGGATGCTAGTACGAAAGAAAAGAACTTATTAACAGTCTTGGAATTGGCCAATGAAATGATCGAACGTGGCTATGAATTTGGCATGATCGATCTTTACAAGTCTGATGCTGTCAACTTTGTGATCGAAGGCGATAAATTGATCGCACCGTTTAGAGCTGTTCCTGGCCTTGGGATTAGCGTAGCCAAACAAATCGTTGAGGCTCGAAAAGATGGTATTTTCTTGTCTAAAGAAGACTTGGCCAATCGCGGGAAAGTTTCAAAGACTTTGATCGAATATATGTCTGATAACGGCGTCTTAAAAGATCTACCAGACGAGAATCAATTATCCTTGTTCGATGATCTGTTTTAATAAAAAGCTAGAAGGCGAGAGCTCTTCTAGCTTTTTTGCTAAAATCAAAATTTGTTCAGAGACCATAAAAGGCACCCAAATAGGAAAAACGAGTGCCTTTGCCACGGCAAAAGATAACACAAAAACCTAGGACGCCCTAGGCTTTTGCTCATTTATTTGCGCGTTAGTTTGACGACTACCTCACAACGCGCGGTTTGCGGAAACATATCTACTGATTGTAAGTAATCAACATGAAAAACTTTTGTCAATTTAGCTAAATCTTTAGCGAGGGTCGAGACGTTACAAGAAACGTAGACCATTTTTTTCGGTGGATAAGTCAAAATCGTTTGGATCAACTTATCATCTAAACCAGTCCGCGGCGGGTCGACGATAAGGCTATCAAAACGAAAGCCTTCTTTGATCCAGCGAGGTAGGAGATCTTCTGCTTTACCAGTCTCATAATGCGTGTTAGAAACGCCCAGATTACGTGCATTTTGTTTGGCATCAGTGATGGCTTGTGGTGTGATATCCATGCCGCGAACTTCTTTGGCTTTCTTGGCGACACTAAGACCGATCGTGCCCACGCCGCAATAAGCATCGACCACTGTTTCGTTTTCATTTAGGTCGAGAGCTTGGAGCGCTTCTTGATATAAAATAGTGGTTTGCTTTGGATTCAATTGAAAAAAGGCTTTAGCGGAAAGATCGAAAGTCAATGAATTTAATTCTTCACGAATCGCCTCTTTGCCCCAAAGCGGGATCATTTCTGCGCCCATCACAAGCGAAGTTTTTTGACTCTGGACGTTTTGCATGATCGAAACGACTTCAGGATGTTTTTGGGTAATGGCTGCGATCAATTCTTTTTGGTGAGGCAATTTTTTTGAATTCGTGATAAAGACCAATTGCAATTCGCCTGTTTGGATAGCGATGCGCACCATTAAAGTTCGCAAAATACCAGAATTTTTGCGTTCATTATAGATCGGCAACTGGTAGAAATTGACCAGTCGCATGACGGTATTGATTAATTCTTGAGTCGGCTTTTCTTGGACAAGGCACTCGTCAATGGCCACAAGTTGATGGCTATTGGGTTGATAAAGTCCAGCTTCAGCGCGCTTTTTCTTTTCATTATATTGGACTTGAAATTGGGCCTTGTTGCGATAATACCAAGGTTCGTCCATACCTAGTGT
Source organism: Tetragenococcus sp. (assembly GCA_041859945.1). Lineage (GTDB taxonomy): Bacteria > Bacillota > Bacilli > Lactobacillales > Enterococcaceae > Tetragenococcus. Next base: position 53,642 of record JBFLGC010000009.1, on the reverse strand, counting down.
TTTTTTTAGAGAATAATTTTTATAACCTTGGGGTTTAAATTTTTCTAAGGCTTGTTTTAAAAGGTCACGTTTAAATTCAAGCTGTTTTGGATAGTTCAAATGTTGCAGCTGACAACCACCACAGCGGTCATAAACAGAACAGGGTGGAATGATTCGATCAGGACTTTTATGGATCAAATGAATCAGCTTAGCTTCCACAAAAGAAGGCGTTGCTTTGGTGACTTGGACTCTAGCTTCTTCACCAGGTAATACTTGTGGAACAAAAACGATCTTCCGCTTATGATAACCGATTCCTTCTCCGTTGATCCCGAGCCGCTTGATTCTTAATTGTAGTATCTGACCTTCTTTGATGACGACAGGCATTTTGCCACACTCCTCTTTGTTTTCCAATTTTATTTTACCATAAAAAATAGCATTTGCAGGAAAAATGTGGTAGGATAGAATATATGTTTGTATTTGAGGTGAGGAAATGATAAAAATTACGAGTGTCCAAAAAAGTAAGTCTACATTTTATCGCGTCTATTTTGATAATAAAGAATCGTTACGTGTTTCTGAAGATATGTTAGTCAACTATCGTTTATTAAAAGACAGAGAGTTTTCTGAAAAAGAATTTTATGAAATCAAAAAAAAGATCGGCTACGATATTGGTTTACAGCTAGCGATGAATTACATCAGCTACCAATTACGTTCCGAAAAAGAAGTACGGACTTATTTAAAGGGAAAAGAAATCGATCCGGCAGATTGTGATTTAGTCGTATCAAGGCTAAAAGAATTACAAGTCCTAGATGATAGTAATTATGCCAAGAGTTATATCCGTACGCAGTTACGGTTGAATGATAAAGGTCCTCAAGTGTTAAAACGTGATTTAGTAACAAAAGGGATCGCTATGGAAAAAATCGCAGAAGCCCTTGAATTATACACGCCTGAATTGCAAACAGAACTAGCCGAACATGCTGCCCAAAAAGTCATTAAAAAGACGCATGGGAAAAGTCATCGCGAACTTTTAGACAAGATCCGTCAAAACTTGTTACAAAAAGGGTTCTCAAGTGACGTTATTCGAAACACGATGGAGCAATTGGATCTAAAAATCGATGAAGATGCCGAATGGGAAGCTCTCTGTAAAGAAGGCCGCAAGCAATTGCGCCGGTTGAATCATAAAACGTCACAACAGAAACGCACCACGATCAAACAAAAGTTATACCAGAAGGGATTTTCCTTTGATTTGATCCAACGGTTTATCGATGAGGAAGTAAACAATGAAAAATGAACCTTGGCAAAAATGGACGCAAGCAGAAGTGACTCAGTTTCAAAAAGATTTTTTAAGTTGGTATCAAGCCGAAAAACGAAATTTGCCGTGGCGGGCCGATCAAGATCCCTACCATGTTTGGATCTCTGAGATCATGTTGCAACAAACCCGAGTCGATACGGTGATTGCTTATTATTATCGCTTTATGGAGCAATTTCCGACGATTCAAGCTTTGGCCGACGCCGATGAACAAAAACTTTTAAAGGTCTGGGAGGGCTTAGGCTATTATTCAAGAGCCCGAAATTTAAAAATTGCGGCTCAACAAATTGTCGAAAATCACGCTGCTAGGTTCCCCAACAACGTGGCGGATATCCAAAAACTTAAAGGGATCGGGCCCTATACGACGGGGGCGATCGCGAGTATTGCTTTTGGGTTACCCGAACCTGCCATCGACGGCAATGTGATGCGAGTGGTCAGCCGCTTGTTTGAGATAGAGGAGGACATTGCCAAAGCTAAAAGTCGCCAAACTTTTGAGCGGGCGATGCGGCAGATCCTCTCAAAAGATCATCCGGGAGATATGAACCAAGCCTTTATGGATCTAGGTTCGAGCATATGTACCCCGCTTGCGCCCCAGTGTGATATATGCCCGCTTCAGAAGTATTGTTTAGCTCATTCAGAGACTCGTCAGACAGAGTTTCCTGTCAAAAGCAAAAAAGCGAAACCTAAAGATCATTATTTTGTAGCCGGGATCATGGAAAATAATGACCAAGAATTTTTACTGCAACAACGTCCTGATAAAGGGTTGTTGGCTAAGATGTGGTTGTTTCCTTTAGCAGAAATCGACGCATTAAAATATAAGGAGTTGTCGGCGAAATGGTTGAAATCCGATTCCCGGCAACTAGAATTAGATTTAGTTGCTGAGGAAGAAACGCCACTGCTTTTTGACGAATTCCCAGTAGTGTGGCAAAAACGTCATTTTGGAGAAATCACCCATGTCTTCAGTCATTTAAAATGGCATGTTTTGATCTTTTATGGTAGGACCATGACACCTTTTAATATTTCGCGTGGTAAATGGGTGGGCGCCAAGGATTTTAATACGCTTGTTTTTCCTAAACCACAACAGAAAATTTGGTTGAAATTTTTAGAAAGTCAGAAAAATGGTCAAGATTTCTAGGCAAACGCTGATTTTCTTGTTATAATAATTACGATGTCGGTGTTTGAACACCCAAACAAATGCGATATTCGCTTAAGGAAGGGTTGCTATGCGAGCTCCAAAAGAAGGAGAGTTTGTCAGCATCAAAAGCTACAAACATGATGGCAGTTTGCATCGTACGTGGCGAGACACGATGGTTTTAAAGACCAGCGAATATTCATTGATCGGTGTCAATGACCATACTTTAGTCACTGAGTCTGATGGCAGACGTTGGGTGACTAGAGAGCCAGCCATTGTCTATTTCCATCAGAAATACTGGTTCAATGTAGTAGCAATGATTCGTGAAAAGGGGGTTTCCTATTATTGTAATCTAGCTTCACCCTATGTATTGGATGAAGAGGCACTGAAATATATTGATTATGATCTTGATGTCAAAGTATTTCCGGATGGAGAAAAGCGTTTATTGGATGTGGATGAATATGAAATGCACAGCAATAAGATGAATTATCCTGCCAATATCGATTATATCTTGAAAGAAAATGTCAAGATCTTAGTTGATTGGATCAATAATGGAAAAGGACCTTTTTCAGAAGGCTATGTCGAGGTCTGGTACGATCGCTACAAGCAATTGTCACAAAAATAAAAAGACTGTCGCTTTATAAAGCGGCAGTCTTTTTAACGTCTTTAAAAAGTTTATTTAAAGTCCTTTTTTCATTTCAATGTGTTCCATATCGGCATCCATAAAGATGTCACCATAAGATTTATAGCCTAATTTTTCATAGAAAGAACGAGCCGTCAGTTGGGCACCTAGAGTCATCGTTTGATAGCCTTGCGATTTGGCAAAACTTTCAGCTTCATGCACGATTTTTGATCCGAGTTGCAAGTGACGGTATTCTTTTAAAACGGCCATGCGTTGGATTTTAATTCTTTCAGTGGTAACGGGGAGTAAACGGACGGTCGCAACAGGACGCTTTGGATCAGCGATATATAAAACAAAATGGATAGCTTCGGCTTCATCCTGATCAATTTCTCTTTCTAGCGAAACACCTTGTTCACCAATAAAGACTGTATTCCTGATTGCTAAAGCATCTAAATAAATTTGACTCATCGTGTCTTTAGTATGGGCTATTTGCAAAATCATCACCTCTTTGCCATTCTACTTTTTTTAGAAAATTTTGGCAACAGTAAAGTTTTCAGTGCAGATAATGACCCAAGTATCAAAAAGAAAGGACATATGACAGCCTTAAGTGATCCAAGTATCAAAAAGAAAGGACAAATGACGGCCGCAAGTGATCCAAGTATCAAAAAGAAAGGACATATGACGGCCTCAAGTGATCCAAGTATCCAAAAGAAAGGACAAATGACGACCTCAAGTGATACAAATATCGAAAAGAAGGAACATATGCTAGTGTAGCAAAATGAAAAAACAGATGTTAGATCGTCGTAAATATGTCATCAATGCAAATTACTCACCGCAGTTCCAAGATAAATCTAAGGGAGAATATCTTGAAATATTGCGATCAATTGACCCTTGACTAGAGAAAGTCGAGGTATTTATTGTAGAGCAAGTCAGTCATGGTGCACCTACTCTAGGCTCTGACTGAGGAACAGGTATCGTGATTGTGTAGTCAAAACAAGGAATATTTTCATAAGGTTTGATACGCTTGATTTTGAACTCTGCTTAAATTCAATTGTTTCGCCAGCAATTAGTTAAGACTTCTTGACGATCAACGGCTATTTTAGAGCTTTTGATTGCAAATTAAAACGCTTTGTGATACTATTTTCACGTGGAGATTTCCACGCTTTTTTTTATCAAAATTGAATGGAAATAAGGAGAGGATTGCAACTATGAATGCTGACCCCGGGGATCAGTCGCTGTTAGCGCAAATATTATTATTGATCGTACTGACTTTTATCAACGCCTTTTTGGCTGCTTCTGAAATTGCGGTTGTTTCAGTTAATAAGAATCGTATTGAGCAAAAGGCAAGTGAGGGAGAAAAGAAGTCTCAAAAATTATTGGAGGTTTTGGAAAACCCAACCAATTTTTTATCGACGATACAAGTAGGGATCACCTTGGTAAACATCTTATCAGGGGCATCACTTGCGGATAATCTATCGAGTCGTTTGGCACCTGTTTTAGGTGGTGGACAAGTAGCTGAAACTGCAGCAAGTGTGATTATTTTGATTATTTTGACCTATGTATCGATCGTTTTTGGTGAACTGTATCCGAAACGTATTGCCATGAGCAAAACGGAAGAAGTAGCTAAGTTTTCTTCTGGTATCGTTCGAACGATTGGAGTAGTCACAAAACCATTTGTTTGGTTGCTTTCAGCTTCGACGAATTTATTAGCTCGGATCACTCCGATGACTTTTGACGATGAAGAGTCTAAAATGACGCGTGATGAAATGCGCTATATGATGGAAACAGAAGGGGTTTTTGAAGAAGATGAGCTGGAAATGCTCCAGGGAATTTTTTCTTTAGATACCAAGGTAGCACGCGAAATAATGGTACCACGCACGGATGCATTTATGGTCGACATCGATGACGATGTCGCAACGATTTTAAACGAGATCTTATCGCAAAATTATTCTCGTATCCCAGTTTATAAAGATGATAAAGATAAAGTCATTGGGATTTTGCATACGAAAAATCTACTTAAGGCCGGATACAAAAATGGTTTTGACCATATTGATCTACGTTCTATATTACAAGAACCTTTATATGTTCCAGAAACGATTTTTATCGATGATTTATTATATGAATTGAAAAAGACCCAAAATCAAATGGCGATCCTTCTAGATGAATATGGTGGCGTCGTTGGTGTGGCTACTTTAGAAGATTTATTAGAAGAAATCGTTGGTGAGATCGATGACGAAACGGATGAAGTTGAAACGTTGTATAAAAAAATCAACGATCATGAGTACATGATCCAAGGGAAAATGTTGATCGAGGACTTCAATGAGCTGTTTGACACGAACTTACACATGTCAGATGTAGATACCATGGCAGGTTATTTGATCACTGCTTTGGGGACAATCCCTGAAAAGGGTGAAAAAAAGAAATTCGATGTTGACAATCTGACCTTGATATCTGAAGAAATGGAAGGTAGTCGCGTGTTGAAATTACGTGTCATTTTTCATGAACCAGAAAATGAACCGGTCGAACCAGAAGAAGAACGACGCTTTTTCCGTAAAGATTTTGACGAAGATGAACCAAGAAGATAAGTTATGTAGGATGGGGCCATTTGACCTCGTCCTTTTTTATGGAAACTTCGGGTATTTTTATTCCTATTTTTTCTGTGAAATGGTATACTGGAAGAGCTGAATTTTAAAGGGGAGAATCCAATGTAGTGAAATGAAATGTTCCTAAAGAAAATAAAGAGAGGAGACACTGCCAAAATTTTTTTGTGCAGTATGATCTATGCAAAATCCAAATTTAAAACAACAAGTAGGAAAACGACGTACTTTTGCTATTATTTCCCACCCAGATGCGGGTAAAACAACGATCACCGAACAATTATTGCTCTTTGGTGGTGCGATTCGTCAAGCCGGGACCGTTAAAGGAAAGAAAACTGGCAACTTTGCCAAGTCGGACTGGATGGAAATCGAAAAACAACGGGGCATCTCCGTTACTAGCTCGGTGATGCAATTTGATTATGATGATAAAAAGATCAATATCTTAGATACACCGGGGCATGAAGACTTTTCTGAAGACACTTATCGGACCCTTATGGCGGTCGATAGTGCGGTCATGGTCATTGATAGCGCCAAAGGGATCGAAGCGCAAACGAAAAAACTTTTTAAAGTCGTTAAACAAAGAGGCATCCCGATTTTTACTTTCATCAATAAATTGGACCGCGATGGTCGCGAGCCACTAGATCTTTTAGAAGAACTGGAAGACTTGTTAGATATCGAATCCTATCCGATGAATTGGCCGATCGGGATGGGGCGAGGCTTAGAAGGAATTTATGATATTTATAATAAACGTGTGGAACTTTACCATCCCGAAAAATATGATGGTGAGCGTTTTATCCCATTGAATGATGAAAAAACGATTCCCAATGACCATCCTCTTACGCAAAATAGTTTGTACCAACAAGTTTTAGAGGATGTGGAGTTGCTACAAGAAGCTGGCGATGATTTTGATGTCGAAAAAATTGCCCATGGGGATCAGACACCGGTATTTTTCGGTTCCGCTTTAACCAATTTTGGTGTCCAAACCTTTTTAGAAACTTTCTTACGCTTCGCTCCCGCTCCGCATGCGCATAAAACTGAGACGGGTGAAAAGATATCGCCTTATGAAGAAGATTTTTCTGGCTTTGTGTTTAAGATCCAAGCCAATATGAATCCAGCTCATCGCGACAGGATCGCTTTTGTCAGGATCTGTTCTGGGACCTTTGAGCGTGGGATGGATGTGACACTAAAACGCAATGAAAAGAAACTTCGTCTAAGCAATGTGACCCAATTTATGGCTGATACCAGAGAAAATATTCAAGAAGCAGTTGCTGGAGATATCATTGGGGTCTACGATACTGGGAATTATCAGATCGGCGACACCCTATATGAAGGAAACCTGAAAGTAGCTTATGAAGAACTACCTTCCTTTACACCTGAATTATTCATGAAAGTCACCGCGAAAAATGTCATGAAACAAAAATCCTTTCATAAAGGGATCCAACAATTGGTTCAAGAAGGGGCCATCCAACTTTATAAGAATTATTTGACAGAAGAGTACATGATCGGCGCAGTTGGTCAGTTACAATTTGAAGTTTTCCAATATCGTATGCAAAATGAATATAATTCTGAAGTCATTATGAAACCGATGGGACACAAAATAGCACGCTGGATCGATCCAGCTGATCTCGACGAAAAAATGAGTTCTTCGCGAAATATTTTAGCTAAAGATCGTTTCGATCAACCGTTGTTCTTATTTGAAAATGAATTCGCCATGCGTTGGTTTGCCGAAAAATATCCTGATGTCAAATTGAAAAGTTTAATGTAAAAAAATAGCATCCTCTTTTTTTGAAGAGGGTGCTTTTTCGGATAAATTTTTAAGTAAGTTGTGCTTTGGGAACTTTAGGTATGGAAATTTCGACAACACCACCATCATTAATGACAGAGATATCCTCTTTTCTATAAGAGTTAGATGGCAATTTTTTAAGGAAACGTGCTTTTATTTCATTTATTTCATTTGGTAACAGTGTTCGTTGTTTGTTGACAAGTAAAATTTCATTGTGTAAGGGAGCTTCTGTATAAACAACAGTTGTATTGCCCGCTGTATAAACTCTTACCATCTCAGCATCTGTATTCTCCAGTTGCTGCATGACTAATCTCGAGTGGCTATTGGTCACATTAATTAGTTTCATCCAACTCACCTCTTTTTCTATGTAGTTTTAAAATCATCTCTATCTAATTATATTTTTTTTTTGCTAAAATGAAAAGAAAAAAAGACTAAAAAAGCTGGAAAAAAGTATGAATTTTGATTTTTCACTTTTTTCCAGCTATTTTTAATTAGTTTCTTCTGTTTGTTCGACCGTTTCTGGCACTTGAGCAGAAATTTTGATCGTATCTTTGTCATTCAAAGTCGCTTCTAGTTCATGGACTTCAGGATGGTCCAGATAATACTCTGCGATGCCGTCTTCGATTTGTTCTTGGATCGTTCGACGTAATGGGCGTGCACCCATGGCCGGATCATAGCCAAGATCCGCTAATTTTTCTTTTACAGCGGAGGAAACAGTGATATGGATCTTTTGATGCTTCAACATATCGTTGACTTGATCTAACATCAAATCGACAATTGCAAGTAGGTTTTCCTTGCTAAGTTGCTTGAATTCAATGATCCCATCAAAACGATTCAAAAATTCTGGCTTAAAGTAGTTACGCAATTGTCCTAAAACAGAATGTGTGGTTCCTTCGCGAGTAGCACCGAAACCAACATTGGCTTCAACGTCTCCTGACCCAGCATTACTAGTCATAATGATCAAGGTATCTTTAAAGCTTACGGTACGACCTTGGGAGTCCGTCAAACGACCATCGTCTAAAATTTGCAAGAACATATGCAACACGTCTGGATGGGCTTTTTCGATTTCATCTAACAGGATCAGGCTGTAAGGATTGCGACGTACTTTTTCGGTCAATTGACCAGCTTCTTCGTAACCGACGTAGCCTGGAGGAGATCCGATAAGTTTTGACACACTATGTTTTTCCATATATTCAGACATATCAAAACGGATCATGGCATTTTCTGAACCAAACAATTCCAAGGCTAGTTGTCGTGCCAACTCTGTTTTACCGACACCCGTGGGCCCCACAAAAAGGAAAGAACCGATCGGACGATTTTTCTTAACGAGACCGACGCGATTACGACGAATAGCTTTGGCTACTTTTTCAACAGCTTCGTCTTGACCAATGACATGTTTTTCCAAATCACTCGCCAAATTTTTCATTTGTGTTTGTTCTTTTTCTTTCAGTTCGCCAACCGGGATACCGGTGCGTTCTTCGACGATTTCTTGCATGGTTTTTTCGGTAATCACAGGAATTTCTTCATCGCTGACATGATGTTCTTTCATCTTTTGTAGTTTGGCGACTTGATCACGATAATAAGCCGCTTTTTCAAAATCTTCTTCTTGGGAAGCTTTGGATTTTTGAGCTTCGGCCTCAGATAAGCGTTTATCAAGGACTTTAGGATCGACATATTGGATCGTTAAATTTTTACGAGATCCCGATTCGTCTAACAAGTCGATGGCTTTATCGGGTAAAAAACGATCTTGGATGTAACGGTTGGATAATTCCGCTGCTTGCGTGATGGCTTCATCCGTATAATGAACGTGATGATAGTCTTCGTAACGAGGTTGCAGGCCTTTTAAGATGGCGATCGTTTCAGCAACAGTTGGTTCTTCTACCCGAACTGGTTGCATCCGCCGTTCTAGTGCGGCATCTTTTTCGATGATCCGATATTCTTTCAAAGTAGTAGCCCCGACCATTTGCAGATCACCACGAGCAAGCGCCGGTTTCAAAATGTTACCAGCATCCAAACTACCATCGCCAGCTGTACCGGCGCCGACGATTTCGTGGACTTCATCGATGAAAAGGATGATATTTTCGGCTTTTTTGATTTCACTGACCAATTGTTGCATCCTTTCTTCAAATTGTCCACGGATCCCCGTTCCTTGAACGAGCGAGGCGACGTCTAAACGAACGACTTCTTTGTTCATCAATTTTTGTGGAACTTCACCATTGACGATTTTTTGAGCCAGCCCTTCGACGACGGCCGTTTTACCAACGCCAGGTTCGCCAATCAAGACCGGATTATTTTTGGTGCGTCGGTTCAAGATCTCGATGATCCGTTTGATTTCGTCATCACGACCGACGACCGGATCGATTTGACCATCGCGCGCTTCCTGCGTAATATTGGTCCCGTATTGGCCTAGTAGACCAGACATCCCATTATCTTGTGGTGGCCTGCCACCATTGAAATTATTGTCACCAGTTTGCGTTGGTGGTACTTGATTGTACGGTGTGCTACCTGGTTGCATCTGTTGTGACATTTGGCGGAAGAGGTCATCTAAATTGCCGAAACCAAAAGGATCTTGTTGCATGGCACGCATTTGATTTTCTTGTTGATTTTTCAATTTTTGATAACAACTTTGGCAATAGTCGATTTGACGTCTTTCTCCGCCAACATTTGCATATAAATGAATCGTTGCCTCATTTTTGCCGCAATTTTGACAAAGCATATTATCACACGCCTTTCATTAAAATTCAGAGTAAGTAGAAAGATCAAAATTTACATTGACCAACTTTGACCTTTGATTCTATTATACATCGTTTGAAATGAGATGCAAGGATTTAACATCGCTTCTTTGCTCCTATTTGGAAAGAAAATCAGACGTATTTCTAAAAAAATAAATTTTTGTCTGAATTATGAGCGAAAACGGTTGTCTAAGTCGCGAAAAAATGGTAATCTTAACAATTGAAAGGGTAATAATTCTGTTTATAAAACGCTTTTTATATACAGGCCCTAAAATTGAAATCACTAAAGGAGATCGATCGATATGGAAAAAAAAGATTTTCACGTAATTGCTGAAACAGGGATCCATGCTCGCCCAGCAACTTTATTGGTACAAACGGCAAGCAAATTCAACTCAGATATCAACCTTGAATACAAAGGTAAATCTGTTAACTTGAAATCAATCATGGGCGTTATGTCCTTAGGCGTTGGCCAAGGCTCAGACGTTACTATCACAGTTGAAGGTGCCGATGAAACAGAAGCAATGACTGCTATTGTAGAAACAATGCAAAAAGAAGGGTTATCTGACTAATGGTTGAAATGCTGAAGGGAATTGCGGCTAGCGATGGAGTAGCTGTTGCAAAGGCATATCTCTTGGTTCAACCAGATCTGTCCTTTAAAAAGGTTACTGTTACCGACACTGCTGCCGAAGAAAATCGTTTGGATGAAGCGCTGACACAGTCAACAAAAGAATTGCAAAAGATTCGCGACAAAGCGGCCGTTACATTAGGGGAAGAAGAAGCGCAAGTTTTTGATGCCCATATAATGGTACTTAGTGATCCAGAAATGGTCAGTCAAATCAAACAAAATATCACGGATAAGAAAGTCAATGCAGAAGCTGCTTTGAAAGACGTGACAGATATGTATATCGCTATGTTTGATGCGATGGATGACAATAAATACATGCAAGAACGTGCGGCTGATATCCGTGACGTGACCAAGCGTGTATTAGGGCATTTGCTTGGAGTAGATATCCCTGATCCATCGATGATCGATGAGGAAGTTGTGGTCGTAGCTCATGATTTGACACCAAGTGATACGGCTCAACTGGATCGTAATTTCGTGAAAGCATTTGTTACTGATATAGGTGGACGGACTTCACATTCGGCCATTATGGCGCGATCTCTTGAGATCCCAGCGATCGTTGGGACCAAAGAAATCACATCTATGGTAAAATCAGGCGACATTCTCGCCGTTAACGGGATCGTAGGTGAGGTCATCATCGATCCGACCGATGAACAAAAGAATGAATTTACCGAAGCTGCTAAAGCTTTTGAACAACAAAAAGCAGAGTGGGACAAATTAAAAAATTCCACGACTGTGACTGCTGATGGCAAACACTTTGAGTTGGGTGCTAATATCGGGACACCAAAAGATTTAGATGGTGTTCATAATAATGGTGCGGAAGCAATAGGCCTGTATCGGACTGAATTCTTATATATGGATTCGTCTGATTTTCCTACTGAAGAAGACCAATTCACAGCCTATAAAGCAGTGCTTGAAGGAATGAATGGGAAACCAGTCGTTGTCCGCACGATGGATATCGGTGGTGACAAGAAGCTTCCTTATTTACAATTACCAGATGAAATGAATCCATTTTTAGGCTATCGGGCCTTACGTATCAGCTTGTCTGAAATGGGAGAAGATATGTTCCGCACGCAATTGCGCGCTTTATTACGCGCTTCTGTTTACGGACAACTACGTATCATGTTCCCAATGGTGGCAACTTTACAAGAATTCCGTCAAGCCAAAAAAATGTATGAAGAAGAACGTCAAAAATTGATCGATGAAAAAATCGCTGTAGCGGATCATATCGAAGTTGGTATCATGATCGAGATCCCAGCAGCAGCTGTCTTAGCTGATCAATTTGCTAAAGAAGTCGACTTCTTCAGTATCGGGACCAATGATTTGATCCAATACACGATGGCGGCTGACCGGATGAACGAACGCGTTTCTTATCTGTATCAACCTTATAATCCTTCTATTTTACGCTTAGTCAAACATGTCGTTGAATCAGCGCACAAAGAAGGCAAATGGGCTGGTATGTGTGGAGAAATGGCGGGCGATCAAACAGCAGTACCACTTCTAATGGGAATTGGTTTGGATGAATTCTCAATGAGCGCCACTTCTATCTTGAAGACACGCAGTTTAATGAAACGCCTTGACACGACGAAGATGGCAGAACTTGCCAACCGTGCTGTTTCTGAGTGTACAACGGTGGAAGAAGTACAAGCCTTGGTTGCAAAATATACAGCTGAATAAAAGATAAGATTTGAAAAACGAGATGTCTACGGATATCTCGTTTTTTTTTTGACTATTAAAAAAAGTATCTCTTTTTTCGTCGTTCAAAGACTGGTGTATCAGTTTTATTAATGCGAAAAAGCACTTGATGGGTAAGTTTACAGCTGAAAATAATCTAGAAGATGAAAGGCACCCGAAATTGAAAAGCGAGTGCCTATGGTCCCAAAAGAAAGATACCAAGGAGGCATTAGGAATCGGATGGTGATTAAGAAAGCATTGATACAAAAGAAGGAACTTAGACTAATAAAAGCTATTTTTTTATTAGAACCGATTTTAATTGAAAATTGACCCAGCAAAAACCCGATTTTTGTTAAAATGGAGGAAAACGAAATCTATGGTTATTAGTTTCCCAAACTAACAACTATAGATCATTTAAAACCAACTATTTACTTGGTAAGTTCAGGATCATCTCGTTTAAGTCCAAAATTTGAAAATCTGGATTACAATCTGGGACTCAATTTTTATTTTTTCTAGAGATTAATCACCTCAAGCTTGGGTATAGTTTTTTTAAACCATTATACAAATAGAGATGAATGTTCAGAAAACTTAACTGGAACTGAATTTTGCTTATATTTTTCTTATTGTTCGTCCCTATACCAATGTTAAACCATGCATTGTGTGCTATGCTAATCAAAACTTGAAAGGGGGAATGCGATATGCCAGGCCCAGGTGGTGGACGTCAAGGCAGCCCAGGAGGTGGCGGCATGGGCGGACCTGGAGGCAGAGGTGGGCATCGACCACCGCCTCCTAGAGGACCAATGTGGGGCGGAAGTCCTTATCGGCGCGGTTGTGGTGGTTGTATGCTACAATTTTTCGGTATCACCCTAATCATTATGGCCTCACTTAGCTCATTTTTATTCTAAAAGACAGGATCTCCTAAAAGTCGGACTTTTGGGAGATCCTATTTCTATCATAGAAATTCCTTATATAGACGTAAGACGTTTTGATAAAAGATTTGATCACATTCGTTGGCAGAAAAACCAGCATTGCGTAGTGCTTCATAAATGGCTGGCATGACGGTGGCGTCGGCGAGATCTGGATGAGGAGCGATCCCATCAAAATCTGATCCCATACCGATACAATCGATCCCACCGATTTGGTAAAAATGTTTGACGTGCGAAACGATCGCATCGATCAAATGATCATGAGGAGTGTCATGTAAAAAGCCTTCGCTAAAATTGATGCCAATCACGCCACCTCGTTCACTTAAGTCGCGGATCAATTCGTCCGGTAGGTTTCTAAAATGCGGGCAAACAGAGCGGGCATCTGAATGACTGGCCACAAAAGGTCGATCAGTATAGGTTAGAACATCGCAGACCAATTGATCAGAACCGTGCGACACATCGATGATCATGCCGATATCATTCATTTTTTGAACAATATCAATACCAGCCTTGGTCAAGCCTTTTTGGTCATCTGTTAAAAGCAAACCGGTCGCCTGATCTGAAAAAGCTGCATTAGGGAATCCAATTTCATTTGGATGATTCCAAGTCAAAGTCAACATTCGTACACCGAGGTCATAGAATTCTTGCAGTTTTTCCAAACTACCTTGTAAAGGCGCGCCTTCTTCCATTGTCAACAAGGCACTTATTTTTCCATCCTTTGCATTTTGGGAAATTTCGGAAAAATGAGTGATTGGACAAATGGTGCCGATATTAGCGGCCATTTCTTCATAGTAACATTCAATCATGTCTTTGGCCGTTTGATAAGGGTCATCTGTTGCCTTTATATCGACAAACATCGCAAAATTCTGGATCAAATAATGGGACTTTTGCAATTTAGCAATGTCGATTTGAAAATCATTCTGTAGTAAATGCTTTGGTTCATTCGTATTTTTGGAATCGTAAATCCGTAAAATGGTATCACAGTGCATATCAATTACCTTCATGATAATTCCTCCTCGTAAATTCTTATCTTATCCTAGCATTATTTTCCCAAATTGAACAGTTGTACCGAACGAAATTTTTTGTCCAAACGTAACCATAGTTTACGAACCGCGGCCTAATCAATTGAGCTGTCAATGTCACATTGGGTTTGTTTAGTTGATGCAAGAATCTCATTAAAACCGACTAAATCATTCAAATTGGAGAAAAGAAGTAGCATAAAAATTTCCAACACATTTTACTTTTTTTTGCTACTAAAGAAGTATATCTTTTTGGTGTCGTTCAAAGCTTGGCCTATCAGTTTTATTAGTGCGAAAAAACGCATGAGAGGCAAGCTTATGGCGGAAAATATCCTAAGAAAATGGTCGGAAAAAGCTATATGAAAGCTAATCAGAGCCAAATCACTAGTGAGAAAGCTCCGAATAGACGTAATCAGAGCTAAGTCGCCAGTGAGAAAGCTCCGAATAGGCGTAATCAGAGCTAAGTCACCAGTGAGAAAGCTCCGAATGATGATAATGAAAGGCACTCGAATTGGAAAAAGGAGTGCCTATAGTGTCATAAAAGGCACCAGAAAATAAAAAGCGAGTGTCTTTGATGGACCCATATGCCAACTTGAGGTGATTCAAGTATCGCAAAGAAAGGACATATGGTCACGAAATCATTGAATCAAGGACAGTTGGGAATCACGACGAATAGTGCAGCGAGCTTTCAGATCGACCTTGAATTGTAAAAATTTATTCAATCCCGTCAGACTTTTTAAGTCTTTCGATATTCAAACAAAATAATATGCGGTATACTGAAATTAATCAAACTTATTGGAGGGAAGAATCGTGAAAATTGGATTTATAGGAACAGGTGTGATGGGCCATGCTGTTGTTGAGCATTTGATGGCTGCAGAACACGAGTTATTTGTCTATAATCGGACCAAAAGCAAGACCGACGATTTGGTTCAAAAAGGAGCGACTTGGAAAGACACGCCCAAAGAGATCGCTGCGGCAAGCGAGATCGTATTTACCATGGTTGGTTACCCACGAGATGTAGAAGAAGTTTACTATGATGAGAAAAAGGGAATTTTTGCTGCCGATGTGGCGGGGAAAATTTTAGTCGATTTAACGACGAGTACCCCGACTTTAGCGCAAAAAATCTATGCGACAGCTCAAGAAAGAGCGGCCAAAAGTCTAGATGCGCCCGTTTCTGGTGGTGATTTAGGTGCCAAAAATGCCACCCTTACCATTATGGTCGGAGGCGATGCTGAAGCTTACGATCGTTTAGTACCGATCTTTCGGCAAATCGGTAAGACCTATACTTTACATGGCGGGGCTGGGAGCGGGCAGCATACTAAAATGGCCAATCAAATCATGATTGCCGGTACCATGACAGGGATGACCGAGATGTTAGTCTATGCTAATAAAGCGGGCCTTGATTTGGAAAAAGTTTTGGACACCTTAACAGGAGGCAGTGCGGCTAATTGGTCGATGTCAAATTATAGTCCGCGGATCTTGGCTGAAAATTATAGTCCGGGTTTCTTTGTTAAACATTTTATCAAAGATTTGAAGATCGCTTTAGACGAAGCCCAAAAAATGAGCCTTGATTTACCAAGTACCACGCTTGCTGAACAATTGTATGAAAAGCTAGCCGATCAAGGGTATGAAGATGATGGGACACAAGCCTTGATCAAACTCTGGTGGCCGGATGGAAAAAAATCTTAAAAAGTAAAAAAATCCTAAAAAAACGATGCAAGAGTGGCTATCATTTGTTACAATATAACAGAAGTCAGAAAGCGAAAAGGCATTTGAAGAGTTGCTTTGATCGACAAGTACTCAAATCTATAGTTCCCGCTATTTCTCAGGAACTTTTTGCCCGCTCTAAAGGAGGAATGATGAATGCAAAGTTCACAATTGGTCGCAATCATCAAACGTCTTGAAGCCATGATCGAGGCTCAAGACAATGAAGTTCAAGTACGTCGCTTTGAAAAAGACGGTGTAGAGAAGTGTATCGTGACCTACGATAATACTACAGAAACGTTTGAATTGACAGAATCAGCGTCTGATCAACCTTATCAATTCGACAACATCGATATCGTCGCTATGGAAATTTATGATTTGATTCAATAAGAAAGAAAAAAACATCTAAAGAGATCATTTGATCTTTTTAGATGTTTTTTAACGATTACGAAGGTCAGATTCGGCCAATAAATAAAGCAAACGAACGAATGCTAAAAGAAAAGAGGGTTAGGTGATTCTCAAATCACCTAAATTACTAAATGATATGAAAAACTCAAAAAGTAGCTGTTTTTTGATCGTGATAAGTCTGATTTTTGTAATCGGCGTCGGTCTGGGTGCTTTTTTAATAAACCATAATAAAACTGGCATACATCTAGTCAACGACTATGGAAAGATCCCTGTCGCGATACAAATAAATAGGAACTATTCAATAAAAGCTTACCTATTTACCAAAACAAGGCGATCACTTCCACTAATCAATCGCTAGCCTCAGAAAAGTCCAAAGGGGAAAGCGATCTTTCATTAAAGATCAGCACTGAAGAACAAGTGATCGTGGGTTATATCGACGCGAATACGACTGACTTTTATCTACAAATAAAGGTCGTTGACTATGAAAAAACGACTGGAAAAATTTCTTTGGCCATCACATATCAGGACGGGAGGAATGATGTCGAAAAGAAGGTCCTGTTTGGGTAATAATAAGGAAAATAGGAAAGATTGGCGATCGTTGGAAAATTTGACTTGTTTAGTGTCAAAAAAGTTATTTGGTAAAGTTTTTTTAAAATTTTCTTAAGTTAAAAATACTTTGATTATCAAAATATGCCGGCATTTTTTGATAACTGGATAAATTAATTTTACAAAAAAGGTTGCAATTTTCCGGTAAATAAATTATAGTTTGATTATCAAATCTTTTGATTATCAAACTATTCGGATGGTGGAAAAACAATGGATGAAGATTTAGAAAACATCAACCAACTTTTAGTCGATGTCTTTAACGATATCTTATCGATCGAAGAATCCGAACTAAAAAAATCAAAATTTAATGATTTGTCGATCACGGAAATGCACACGATCGAAGCTATCGGAATGTATAAAAAGAAAACGACTTCCGAAGTCGCTCGCGAACTTTCGATCACTGTGGGCACCTTGACGACAGCCATCAACCGTTTAGTGAAGAAAGACTATGTCGAACGCATCCGTAGTGAAGATGATCGACGAGTCGTCAAATTAGGTTTGACCAAAAAGGGGAGATTGCTGTATCGGGTCCGCCAACAATTTCACATCCAAATGGTCCATGCTGTTTTGGCGGATATGGGTGATGAGGAATCAGAGGCTTTATTAAAGGCCTTGGATAACCTGCACAATTTCCTACTAGAGTATAAGTGAGCGAAGATAGATGACAAAATTTGGAGCCATTACGCAGACGGCTAGCTATTTACCTGAAAAAATCGTGACAAACGACGACCTTGCTCAAATCATGGATACTAGTGATGAATGGATCTTTTCGCGAACTGGTATCAAAGAACGTCACCTAGCGATGGCAGAAAATACTTCTGACTTGTGTATCGAAGTGGCGAAGCAATTATTACAAAAAGGTGATCTGGAAGCTGAAAGTTTGGATTTTATCATCGTAGCTACGATGACACCTGATTATAATTGTCCATCTGTTGCTTGTCTTGTGCAAGGGGCCCTTGCTGCGAGAAATGCTTTTGCTTTTGATCTCAGCGCTGCCTGTGCTGGCTTTGTTTATGCCCTATCACTAGGGGAAAAACTGATCCAAACTGGTTCAAAAAAGGGCTTGATCATTGGTGGCGAAGTATTCTCGAAAGTCCTTGACTGGGACGATCGCACGACCGCTGTTTTGTTTGGTGATGGCGCTGGTGGCGTCTTGCTTGAAGCAAGCGACAAGCGTCACTTGCTAGAAGAAAAGATTCAAGCAGACGGAACTCGAGCCATGGCTTTGACCGCCGGCTTTGTGGGGCCAAGTAATCCCTATCTTGAAAAAGACAAGACTTCTGATCGTTATCTGCAAATGGCTGGTCGTGATATTTTCGATTTTGCAACGCGCGATGTCGCCCAGTCGATCGCCCAAGTAGTTTCAGGTTCAAATGAAGAGATCGATTATTATCTCTTGCATCAAGCCAACTCGCGCATTCTTGACAAGATGGCGCGTAAATTAAAAACGCCACGTGCTAAATTTCTACAAAATATGGATAAATACGGCAATACCTCGGCCGCATCGATCCCGATTTTGTTAGATGAAGTCGTGACAAATGGGACCTTAGTTTTAGGTTCTGATCAAAAAGTGGTACTTTCAGGTTTTGGCGGTGGACTGACATGGGCAACCATGGTCTATGCTTTATAAGCCTGTAGTCTTATAAAAAAGAAAAAATTTTTGGAGGAATTGACATATGGTATTCGATAAAATCAAAGAAATCGTAGCAGAAGAATTAGGAACAGACGTGGCAGAAATCAAATTGGAAACCAACATCCAAGAAGACTTAGAAGCAGATAGCTTGGACCTTTTCCAAATCATCAATGAAATCGAAGATGAATTTGATGTGAAAATCGAAAATACTGAAAACATCAAGACAGTCGATGATTTAGTAAAATATGTAGAAAGTCAACAAGAAGCTTAAAAAATCAAGGCTGGGCCAAAAGCCTGGCCTTTCCTAATTATTGAAGGAGAGAAATGCATGAAGACTGCTTATTTATTTAGTGGCCAAGGTGCCCAATACACAGGGATGGGTCAAGATTTATATGCTGAAGAAGCTTTGGTCCGCCAAACCTTTGAAGAGGCAAGCGATGTACTAGGCTATGACATGAAAGAGCTGATTTTTACCAAAAACGATCGTTTGGACCGGACCCAGTATACGCAACCAGCGATTTTGACCGTCAGTATCGCTTTTTGGAGAGTCTTAACGGACAAAGGATTCCATGCAGATGCTTTGGCTGGTCTTAGTTTAGGGGAGTATTCAGCTTTGGTTGCTAGTGGTGCGCTTGATTTCAAAACAGCCGTTGCACTTGTCGCTAAACGTGGGTCCTTTATGGAAAATGCGGCCCCAAAAGGAACGGGAAAAATGGTCGCTGTCATGAATGCGCCACTAGATACGATCGAAGCAATTTGTAAACAGGCTAGTACGCTTGGCATCGTGGCGCCAGCGAACTATAATACACCGCAACAAATCGTGATCGGAGGCGAAGTAGCAGCTGTCGATCAAGCCGTTATTTGGTTAAAAGAAGCGGGTGTGAAGCGGCTGTTACCATTAAATGTAAGTGGTCCTTTTCACACGCAACTACTGCAGCCGGCTGCCGAACAATTGGCCGTAGAACTGGTACAAACTGATTTTCAGCCGATGCAAGTACCGGTCATCAGTAATACGACAGCTGAAATCATGCCTCAAGACCAGATCAAAGCGATTTTGACTAAACAAGTCATGTCCCCCGTCCATTTTTATGAAAGCATCGCTACCTTTAAAAAAATGGGCATCAACCGCTTTGTTGAAATTGGACCAGGCAAGACTTTGAGTGGCTTTTTGCGCAAGATCGATAAGAGTTTGGCCGTTTCACGAGTGGAAAATGTAGCGACTTTGAATGACACCCTGACGCAGTTAAACGAGGAGTGAAACGATGGATCTAAAAGATAGAAATGTACTGATAACCGGCTCGACGCGCGGGATCGGTTGGGCGATCGCGCAAGCTTTTGCTAAAGCTGGTGCCAATATCGTTTTAAATGGGCGTAAAGAGATCACAGCTGAAAAAATCGCTGCGATAGAAGTTTACGGTGTTCGCTGTATCGGCGTTGTGGGCGATATTTCTGATTTTGCTTCTTGTACGCAAATGTTAGCCGAAAGCGAAGCAAAATTAGGACCGATCCATGTCTTAGTCAACAATGCTGGTATCAATAAAGATAAGCTTTTATTGCGGATGACAGCCGCTGATTTTGAAGAGGTGGTAAAAGTCAATTTGACTGGGACCTTCAATATGACCCAACAAGTCTTGAAAAAAATGATGAAGCAAAAGATGGGCGCAATCATCAATCTTTCTAGCGTCTCTGGCGTGATCGGCAATGTTGGTCAAGCCAATTACGCCGCTAGTAAAGCAGGTGTCATAGGCTTTACCAAAACGGTCGCCAAAGAAGCGGCCGCGCGTCACATCACTTGTAATGCCATCGCCCCCGGTTTCATCCAAACAGATATGACCGATGCCTTGTCTGATAAGTATAAAGAGCAAGTGGTCCAAAGTGTTCCTTTAAAGGCATTTGGTCAGGTAGAAGACGTTGCGCAAACAGCGGTCTTTTTGGCACAAAGTCCTTACATTACCGGTCAAGTGATCCATGTCGATGGCGGCTTAGTAATGTGATCAAGAAAGGAGTTCATTATGAATCGAGTAGTTATTACAGGTTATGGTGTTGTCA
Source organism: Tetragenococcus sp. (assembly GCA_041859945.1). GTDB lineage: Bacteria > Bacillota > Bacilli > Lactobacillales > Enterococcaceae > Tetragenococcus. Next base: position 32,850 of record JBFLGC010000009.1, on the reverse strand, counting down.
GTCCGATCGGAAACGATGCTAAAACCTTTTATGAAAGTCTAAAAACTGGCACGAATGGGATCGGTCCGATCACCAAATTTGATGCTAGCCAAACGGGTGTGACCGTTGCTGGTGAAGTCAAAGATTTTCCTTTAGATAAATATTTTGTCAAAAAAGATACCAAGCGCATGGATCTCTTTTCCATTTATGGCATCCATGCCGCCCTTGATGCGATCGAAATGGCGCAATTAGACACGGAAAAAACCGACATGGATCGGTTTGGTGTCATGATGGGTTCGGGGATAGGCGGCTTACCTACGATCGAAGCCCAAGTCATTCGGATGCATGATAAAGGTCCGCAACGTGTCTCCCCGATGTTTGTGCCGCTATCGATTACGAATATGGTCGCCGGTAACATCGCTATGCGGGTGGGCGCCAAGGGTATTTGCACCACGACCGTGACCGCTTGTGCTTCTGGGACCAACTCGATTGGGGAAGCTTTCCGGCAAATCAAACATGGTTATGCCGATGTGATGTTAGGCGGTGGCTCTGAATCCACGATCTGCGAGATCGGTATCGCTGGTTTTGCCAATTTGACGGCTCTGACCAAAGAAACAGATCCAGACAAGGCATCGGTTCCTTTTGATAAAGATCGTAGCGGCTTTGTCATGGGTGAAGGTGCCGGGATCTTGTTGTTAGAATCACTTGATCATGCAAAAGCACGAGGCGCTAAGATTTTGGGTGAAGTCGCAGGCTATGGTTCCACTTGTGATGCCTACCATATGACAGCACCTAATCCGGACGGCTCAGGTGCCGGCAAAGCCATGCAGCTGGCCCTACAAGAAGCTGAAATCACCCCAGAAGACGTCGATTATATCAACGCTCATGGCACGAGTACACCGACCAATGATGGCGCTGAAGCGACAGCGTTCCATTACGCTTTTGGTGATTACGCCGGTAAAGTTCCGGTCAGCAGTACCAAATCCATGACGGGTCACTTACTGGGGGCCGCCGGTGGAGTCGAAGCCATTGCTACCCTACAAGCCTTGCAACACCAATTTTTACCACCAAATATCAATCTACATGAGCAAGATCCAGACATCGACTTGAATGTGGTAAGTAAATCGGGTCAAGCCGCTGAAGTTACTTATGCGATGAGTGATTCCTTGGGCTTTGGTGGACATAACGCCGTGATCGTGTTGAAACGTTGGGAGGAATAAGTGTGGAACTTAGTGAACTAAAAGAATTGATGAGTCAATTCGACCAGTCATCTTTGACCGAGTTTGATTTAAAAGAGGATAGTTTTGAATTATATTTTAATAAAAATAAGGGCGTCCGTGGCCAAACGTCAGCTCCTGTTGTAGGTGCTACGCCAGCTACAGAAACACCAGCGCCACTAGCAGCGTCTACCGTAGAAACGACCAATAGCGCTGCCTCACCCAAGCCAGCTACGCCAGCTGTCGCAGAAGGAACGGAAGTCGTTTCGCCGTTAGTCGGGGTCGTCTATCTTAAGTCAAGTCCAGATAGTCCGGACTTCAAGGCTGTCGGCGATACGGTGAAACGCGGGGAGGTCGTCTGTATCGTTGAAGCGATGAAAGTGATGAATGAGATCACAAGCGATATCGAGGGCGTTGTAACTGAAGTCTTAGTGGAAAATGAACAAGTCGTCGAATACGGCCAACCATTGCTCCGCGTGAAAGAAGGGAAAGCATGAGTGTTTTAAATAGTCAAGAAATCAGAGAAATCATTCCCCATCGTTATCCGATGTTATTGATCGATCGGGTCGAAGAATTGGAACCAGGCAAGCGGATCGTGGCTAAGAAAAATACCACGATCAATGAGCATTTCTTCCAAGGTCATTTTCCCCAAGAGCCGGTCATGCCCGGCGTATTGATCGTCGAAGCGATGGCTCAAGCCGGCGCTGTGGCACTACTTTCCATGGACCAATTCAAAGGCAAAACAGCTTACTTTGGGGCCATTGATAAAGCAAAATTTCGGCGTAAAGTCACACCAGGCGATACTTTGATGCTAGAAGTGGAACTGATCAAAGTCAAAGAATCAGCGGGTGTCGGCCAAGGGATAGCGCGCGTCGACGGAAAAAAAGTCGCCGAAGCAGAAATGACGTTTATGATTGGATAGGTGAGCTATGTTTTCTAAAATTTTGATCGCAAATCGTGGCGAGATCGCCGTCCGCATCATCCGCGCTTGTCGTGAACTCGGGATCCGTACGGTAGCAGTTTATTCTGAGGCTGACGCTGATGCCTTACACGCCGAATTAGCGGATGAAGCCATTTGCATCGGACCGGCGCGCGCGCGCGATTCTTATTTAAATGTCCAACAAATTTTAAGTGCCGCTATCGTGACTAAGGCAGAAGCCATTCATCCCGGCTTTGGTTTCTTATCTGAAAATAGTCGCTTTGCGGAAATGTGTGAAGAATGCAATATTACTTTTGTTGGGCCGAAAAGTGCCACGATCGACGCCATGGGCAATAAAATCAATGCCCGCAAGTTGATGCGTGATGCCGGCATTCCAGTAATCCCGGGCAGTATCGGTGCCTTGAAAGATGTGGCAGAAGCCCTTGATATCGCCGATTCGATCGGTTATCCCGTCATGCTCAAGGCGGCAGCTGGCGGTGGTGGCAAAGGGATACGTAAAGTCCTGGCGAAAGAAGATTTGCCGCACCATTTTACTTCGGCCCAACGAGAAGCCAAGGCTGCTTTTGGGGATGATTCGATGTACATCGAAAAAATCATCTACCCAGCGCGCCATATCGAAGTTCAGATCTTAGGCGATAATTTTGGACATGTGATCCACTTAGGTGAGCGCGATTGTTCTTTACAACGGAACAATCAAAAAGTCATGGAAGAATCACCCTCAGTCGTGATTACAGAAGCCAAGCGCCAAGAGCTTGGGAATATCGGGGTCAAGGCTGCTAAAGCTGTCAATTACCGTAACGCAGGCACCATCGAATTTTTGATGAATGAAGCAGGGCAGTTTTATTTCATGGAAATGAATACCCGAATCCAAGTCGAACATCCCATCACCGAAATGGTTACTGGTGTCGATATCGTTGAAAAACAATTGCAGATAGCAAGTGGCGAACCCTTAGACCTTAAACAAGCAGATATTCATTTTACCGGACACGCTATCGAATGTCGCATCAATGCGGAAAACCCGGCCTTAAATTTTGCCCCATCACCCGGTACGATCGAGAATTTATTATTGCCTTCTGGTGGCATGGGGATCCGCATCGAAAGTGCGATGTATTCGGGTTATACCATTCCGCCGTATTATGATTCGATGATCGCAAAAGTCATCGTTTATGGCAAAGATCGCTTACAAGCTTTGATGAAAATGCAACGGGCACTTAGTGAGATCGTGACCGATGGCATTCAGACCAATGTTGAATTTCAACTGGATTTGATCAGTCATCCCAAAGTGATCGCAGGTGACTATAGTACCGCCTTTTTACAAGAGGAATTTTTACCAAATTGGCAGCCTGAAGATTAGGAGGGAAACTGATGGCTTTATTTAAAAAGAAAAAAAATTATATCCGCATCAATCCTAATCGTAATCAAGCACCACAAAATGAACCTTCTGTCCCCGATAACATGTGGGCCAAATGTCCGAATTGTAAGCATACGATCTATACCAAAGAGATCGGCACTGCCTATGTTTGTCCCAATTGTGGCTATAATTTCCGCATCGGGGCAAAACGCCGCTTGGCTTTGATTTTTGATGACGAAAGTTTTAGGGAATGGGATACTGACATTGAAACAACGGATCCTTTGAATTTTCCGGATTATCAAGCAAAAATAAGCAAAGCCCAAGCAGCCACCGACTTGCACGAGGCCGTTTTGACTGGTCAGGCTTTGATCAAAGGTCAACCGATCGCTCTAGGTATCATGGATTCGCATTTCATTATGGGCAGCATGGGGACGGTCGTTGGTGAAAAAATCACGCGACTCTTTGAAAAAGCTTTGGAACAAAAGCTGCCCGTGGTATTATTCACAGCCTCAGGTGGGGCGCGCATGCAAGAAGGGATCCTATCACTCATGCAAATGGCGAAAATTTCCGCTGCTGTCAAACGCCATAGCCAGGCCGGACTGTTTTATTTGACCGTGCTGACCGATCCCACAACAGGTGGTGTTACAGCCAGCTTTGCCATGGAAGGCGATGTGATTTTAGCCGAACCGCAAGCTTTAGTAGGGTTTGCCGGCCGCCGCGTCATCGAGCAAACCATTCGTCAAGAGTTGCCCGACGATTTTCAAAAGGCAGAATTTTTACTAACCCATGGCTTTATCGATCAAATTGTGGCCCGGACCGATTTGCGTGACCGTATTTCTGAATTAGTAAGCTTGCATACGATGAAAGGATGGGGAGATCATGACTAGACCTGCGCACGAAATCGTCCAACTAGCCCGGGCCAAAGAACGCTTGACGGCCCTTGATTTCATCGAAGCGATCTTTGAAAACTTCCAAGAATTTCATGGCGATCGCCTTTTTGCCGATGATGAAGCGATCGTTGGTGGGGTAGCCTTATTAGAAAATAAACCAGTAACGGTGATAGGCATCCAAAAGGGTCGCAATCTCCCAGAAAATATTAAGCGGAATTTTGGTGCGCCCAATCCAGAAGGCTATCGTAAAGCCTTACGCTTGATGAAACAAGCCGAAAAATTTGGTCGTCCTGTGATCACATTTATCAATACGGCCGGCGCTTATTGTGGCGTTGGAGCAGAGGAACGTGGTGAAGGTGAAGCCATCGCCCGTAACTTACTTGAAATGTCGGATCTGAAAGTACCAATTTTAGCCATTATCATTGGCGAAGGCGGCAGTGGTGGTGCTCTGGCGCTCGCACTCGGCGATGAAGTCTGGATGATGGAACATTCGATTTACGCTGTCCTCTCGCCAGAAGGATTTGCTTCGATCTTGTGGAAAGACGGTAGCCGCGCTAACGAAGCTGCTGAACTCATGAAGATTACCGCACCAGAATTAAAAGAACTTGGCGTGATCGAACGTATCATTCCCGAAACCTTCCGTGGCGAACCACTGACAAACGAGAAAATCATCGCCCGCATGAAGACCGATATCCTCTATAAAATAAAAGAACTCTCACAAAAGAGTACCGCCGACTTATTAGCCGCGCGCTATGAACGATTTAGAAAATACTGATCCAACTCCCTTGCCAATCGAGACAAGGGAGGTTTTTTTGAATGAAAAAAGAAGATTTTAGAGATTTACGGATATCAAAGCTGAATTTCGGTATCCACAAAAAAATAAATGGATACCGGATCAGGGGTTTCGTATCCACAAATGAAGAGCAGGGAGAATAAAGAAACTTAGCGGATATTAAATAGCACCGCTAAGTTTTACGTGTAATAAGCTAATCAAGCATTTTACCATTCTAAGCGCTTTTCTGTATGTTCAAAGTACTCTTTCTTACTGAGAAACCAATAATCAAATTCTTTATGCAAATTGAAATAGGAAGCACCTCGCCCCTTATTGTCCGTTTTTTCAAAATGTTTAACTAAAATCGAACGAATATAGTTGCGGTTCCTATCTCCCCCTAAAAACACGCATAAATTTCCGATTTTTAATTCTTCTTGGTGGAAGATCACTCCAAAATCGCAAATCGATCTGGTTATTGTACGCTCTTTTGACTCTTCATGACCGCAATTCTTACAAACAAAGAAGTGGTATTTTTCGATCATGCCAAAATGATGGCATTTCGAGCAACAAATCTCCGATTGCAAATTTTTAATTTCCTTGATGTCGATCGTATCGTCTAATTCTTGAGCTGGCACTTGCTTCTCTTTAATAATTTCGAGAAAATGCTGCTCCAACTCTTTTTGAAAACGATCGTGCACATAAATTTTTTAGCGCGTAGCCAAAGCGGGAGCTGATGTTCAGTGAGGAGCGTTTCTGGCAACTTTTCAGGCAACTGTAATTCACAGTTTCGATTGACAAATACCAAAGCTATTTTGACTTCCAGATCCAAGTTTTTTTCCCGCAAAATACTTTCCAAAATGGCCTGGGCCCGTTGAATCTGGTAAAGAATATTATTTTCCAGCTTTTGATCGTTCCAGTATCACAGGCTGTTTTTTAAAGCGTATTTGCCAGCGTAGTTTTTCATGTCGACGAGATAAAGGGTGTCACCTGAAAGAAATAACTAATCGATTGGAGTGACCGAGCCTTCTTGCTCCAGATTTAAATCGTCTAAACAAATACTATCCGCGGGTCCAAATAAGTCAAATAACTGATCAAAATAGCATTCACCTTTAAAACCTTTCTCGTCTCTTGTCAGTTGTTTCATCTGTTCGTCAGTTAATTCTTGCCGATATTGCAGTGTTTCGAGCCATTGTTGTTCCTGTGTTTTTTCGCGCATATAAAAATGCTCCTTTCCTAGGTGCTCCTTATAAAATACGCAAAAAAAGGCCCTTAGCTTTTTATAAAATGAAAAAAATAAAAAAACACTATGGAAACGTTGACAATTGTTTTTTCATCTTTTATACTGTAATTAAGTTGTTACTGAAGAAGGCAAAACTTACATGTTTTGTCTTTTTTTGTTTTTTTTTAAAATAAGAGAGGTGATTTTATGAAACTAGGAATTCCCAAAGAACTTTTAGATTATCGTGGCAAAGCAACTAAACCACCAGATTTTGATGAGTTTTGGAGTGACATGAAAAAAAAAACAGCGGGCGTTGGCCTTGATCTTCAACGTCAAGTGACCGATTATCACTATAAAAATAAAATTGTAGAAAAAATCACCTTCAAAGGGCTGGATCAGACAGTCATCTATGGCTGGTATATCTATCATAGCCAGCATGAAAACGATTATTGCCTGATCACTACTCATGGTTATAAAAGCTCAAAGAAAGAACCTTATCTATATCTTCATTGGTTAGATATCGGTTACGATGTTCTCGTTTTTGATTTGCGATCGCAATCAGGCGAGACCGGCAACAATACCCCAATGAAAGGGCCAATGACTGAAGTGATCACTCTGAATTGTTTTGACAAAAACAGTAATTATTTGGCCTTGACCTATAGTGATATGATGATCGCTAGTCGTTTGCCGAAAGCACTTGGCTATGAAAGTTTTGTCTTCGAGGGAACGAGTCAAGCTGGCGGTATGGCCGTAGCGATGGGGTGTCTGACCTCAGGCGCCAAAGCAGTCTTGGCCAATGTTCCCAGTAATAGTGATATCGATCAACGCATCGAAAAAGGAGCGGGATCGTTTAAAGCTTTTCAGAAAATTTGTGCCAATGATCCAGAAAAATTAGCAAAAGTCTGCTATGTTCTCAGTTATTTTGATACTAAAAATTTAGTCGATTATTTGAAGATACCTTTATATGCCTCAGTAGGGGGTATCGACACTGTTTGCCCGGCGAAGGCCTTTATGGCTACTTACAATCGAATCGCAAGTCCAAAAGAAATTTATTATTATCCTTTTAACGGTCATGAAGGTGGCGGCTCTTTTCAGACGCAACGCGAACTCGAAATTTTACAAACTCTGAAGGAAAGGAAGACCACAAATGGAGGTCATTAAGGTATATAACAATAACATTGTCGCCGTCCTCACTGATAATGATCAAATTGCTCTGGTAACAGGCCGTGGGGTAGGATTTAAAAACAAAGAGAAACGTGAATTGATCATGACGGATGATTTGCAGATTTTTACGTTATCGGAGCCTAATAAAGCGGACATTCAAACTATTATCGATCACGTCGATGTCGACGCGCTTGAAATTTCGCGACAAATTTTCAATAAAGCCAAAGAGTCGATGAATTATCCAATATCAGATTCCTTGCTCCTGCAACTTGCCGATCACATTTCATTTAAAATCGAAATGTTGAATCAAGACATCCTTGTTCCCAATTTGCTAATGACGGAAATCAGCTATTTTTATCCGAAAGAATTTAGTATCGGAAAATTTGGTGTCGACCTAATCAATCAGCGCTATCAGACGCAATTTGACGATGATGAGGCCACTTATCTAGCGATGCATATCTTGAATGCTTCTTTAAGTGGCGGCAGTACCGATGTCTATAAAATCACTGAATTTATAAAAGGGATGCTTGGTATCATCTCGCAGGTGTTCGATATCGAGATCGATCATTCGGCATGGTATTATGAACGGCTGATCGTTCACTTAAAATTTTTAGGACAACGTCTATTAAATGGCAAGCAAGATAAAAATCAAAGTGTTTTTGGCCAAGGCTTTTTAAAAATCAAACCAAAAGACTTAGCTAAAATCCACGAAATAGCGAATCGAACCAATGTATTGACCCGTCAATTATTTCAAAAGAAGCTAACCGAAAATGAACAAATGTATCTGTGTATCCATGTATTACGTATCCAACAATCGCAAAATTAAATCCTTAAATTGGAGGAACCCACAATGAAAAAAGTATGGAATACGATTTCGCAACAACTCTCTTTACTTGGAAAAACGATGATGATACCGATCGCGATCATTCCGATCACGGCCATCATTTCTAACGTATTTTCACCTAATATGCTAAATATCCCCGTAGTTGCCAACGCTGGGAGCATGATCATCAACAATCTTGATCTGATCTTTGCCATGGCTGCAGCGGTTGCCTACTCCAAGGCCAAAGACAAAGTATATGTGATGTTTGCCGCTTCGATTTCTTTCTTGGTCTTTAAATCCAGTTTGACCATGCTAAATGAAACGATCAATATGGGCGTTTTTGGTGGTATCATTTTCGGTGCGCTGGTCGCCGTTTTGTATAATTATTCGCGCCAATGGCAGGTACCGTCTTGGTTGTCCTTTTTCGGTGGTGAAAAGATGGTCATTACCTTGTCACCGATTTTAGCGATCATCATGGCTTATGTATTTTCAGTTCTTTGGATCTATCCACAACAATGGCTGACTTCACTTAGCGCAGGGATCGCGAGTCTTGGTGTCCTTGGTGTTTTCTTGTTCCTTTTCTTACAACGGATCCTGATCCCATTTGGCTTACATCACGTGTTGAATGCTTATTTCTTGTTTGAACTAGGAAGTTATACGACAGCCAGTGGTGATGTTGTCAAAGGGTTGACACCACGCTTTTTAGCTGGCGATGTAACGGCCGGGATCTATGGCCCAGGCGTCTATATTGCCTTTTTCTTCGGGATCCCAGCGATTGCTTATGCCATTTATAAAACGGCTGAACCTGCTCATAAAGAAGATGTCAAAGGCTTGATGGCTTCGGGAACGTTGACATCTATCTTGGGCGGAATCACCGAACCGGTTGAATTTACGTTTATGTTTGCTTCCCCCAAACTTTATTTCTTCCATGCCTTGTATACGGGGCTGGCTGGAGCCATAACGGCGCTTCTTGGCGTCAGTCATGGTGGTGGAAAAAATATCATTCAATTCTTTTTACTTTACAATTTAAGTGAGCGTGCCTGGTTGATTTTACCGATCGGTTTGGTATTTGCTGTTTTATACTATTTCACTTTTAAAACGATCATTTTGCGAGATGATGTGCAAACACCAGGACGTATCCCCGACATCGAGGTGACTGAGGAAGTCACAGAGGAAGAAAAACACTTGAAATTAAGCCATAGCAATTATTACTATATGGCTAAAAAAATCTTGCAATTTGTCGGAGGAAAAGACAATATCAATAGTTACACGAACTGCATGACACGCTTGCGTTTAAACGTGAAGGATATGTCTAAAATCGATGAGGATGCTATTAAAAAAACGGGGGCACTGGCCGTCGTGAAACAAAATGATCATGATTTACAAGTTGTGATCGGTACAGATGTGATGAAAGTATATGAAGATTTTGATGTGATTTATAAATCTTAGGTTCAAAAAGGCTGCTTTGTCATGAGCAGCTTTTTTATTTTTTCAGAAATATTCAAAAAACCTTTCCAAAACAGTTTATTTATCCCTTTAAATGTGTTATTATGCATTTATAAACCAAAAATAAATGAATATTGTATAAATATCTAAAGGAGTAAAGCAAATGAAAAAATTTTTAAGGACATTAATGATGGTAGGAACGCTATTTACTTTAGTAGCTTGCGGGAGAGACGATAAGGCTACTTCTGCAAGTACTGCGGGAAAAGACCAGTCGGAGGCGACCGATCAATTAGCAGCGATCAAAGAAAATGGGGTGTTGCGTGTCGGGACTTCCGCTGATTTTGCACCATTTGAATTTCACGCCATGGTGGATGGCAAAGACAAAATAGTGGGCGCGGACATTGATATGATGGATGCTATTGGAGAAGCGATGGGCGTCGACGTCAAAGTGACCGACATGGAATTTGATGCGATTTTAGCTGCGCTTGATCAAGGCCAAATCGACGTAGCAGTAGCAGGAATCTCGGCTACCGAAGAAAGAAAGCAAAGTTTTGATTTTACGGAAAATTATTTTGTTCCTGAGCAAAAATTATTAGTGAAAAAAAGCGATGCGACTAGCTACACTTCGATCGATAGTTTGTCCGGTAAAAAGGTTGGCGCGCAAAAAGGCTCGATCCAAGAAAATGTCGTGACCGATCAGTTGACCGATTCACAATTGGTAGCTTTACCTAAAGTACCTAATTTGATCGTGGAATTGCAACAAGGCTCGATCGATGCCCTCGTTTTGGAAAGTGCTGTGGCAGATTCGTATGCCCAACAAAATGAGGATATCGTGGTAGCTGATCTCGCTTTGAAAACTTCTGATGATGATGCCTATGCGATGGCCGTTCCTAAGGGCAGCACAGAACTGCTTGACTTTTTGAATGAACAAATCAAGACCTTACAAGAAAATGGTAAATTGGACGAATTTTTACAAGAAAATACTGATTTGGCCAATGACAATGCTAGCAAGTAATAGGAGAAGTGACAATGGATTACTCATTTTTAACGGTTTACTATAATTATTTTGTTTCCGGAACACTGGTCACTCTGATCATTTCGGCGATCACTGTCCTTATGGGAACGATTTTAGGTGTGATTTTAGCCTTGATGAAACGCGGCGGAATCAAGCCTTTACGTTGGTTAGCCAACATTTACATCGAACTTTTTCGCGGTACCCCGATGCTAGTACAGATCATGATCGGGATGGGCCTCTTGCACAATGTCTTTCATTTGCCAACGGTCACGATCGGGGTGTTAGACATTGATTTTTCGCGACTCGTTCCCGGGATCATCGTTCTTTCGCTAAATTCAGGGGCCTATGTGGCGGAAATCGTCCGTGGGGGGATCAATGCCATCGACCAGGGCCAATTTGAAGCCAGCGGATCTTTGGGTTTGCGCCCTGGTCAAACGATGCGCTATGTGATTTTGCCACAAGCTATGCGTAATATCATCCCACCACTGGGCAATGAATTTATCACTTTGATCAAAGATTCATCGCTGCTTTCGACGATTGGGATCTATGAATTGATGAATAGTGCGCAAATCGTGATCAATTCCTCTTTTATCGCCTTAAAACCGCTCTATGTGGCGGCCTCGATCTATTTGATCTTGACCTTTACGACGTCGCGCTTATTGAAATTGTGGGAAAATAAAATGAGCAAAGGCTATCAAAGTTAGGAGGGGACAGCGTGGAAAATTTATTAGAAATCAAAAATTTAAATAAAAAATTTGGCGATCACTTGGTCTTAAACGACATCTCAACAACGATCAAAAAAGGTGAAGTCGTTGTGATCATTGGCCCATCCGGTTCTGGTAAAAGTACTTTCTTACGGTGTCTGAATCTTTTGGAAGAACCGACCTCAGGCACGATTTTATTTGAAGGCCAAAATATCACCGACAAGAAAAATGATATCTATCAAATGCGCGAAAAAATGGGCATGGTTTTTCAAAATTTCAATCTTTTTCCTAATATGACCGTCTTGGAAAATATCATCTTGTCACCTACCAAAGTCAAAAAGAAAACTAAAGAAGAAGCGACGAAACTTGCCGAAGACTTGCTGAAACAAGTCGGCTTGCTCGACAAAAAAGGGGCTTACCCTCAATCGCTTTCCGGCGGGCAAAAGCAACGGATCGCTATCGCGCGTGCTTTAGCGATGCAACCGGAGGTGATGCTCTTTGACGAACCAACTTCCGCTCTAGATCCGGAAATGGTCGGCGAAGTTCTTGCAGTAATGAAAAAATTAGCTGAGAGCGGCATGACCATGGCGATCGTAACGCATGAAATGGGTTTTGCTAAAGAAGTCGGCGACCGTATTTTATTTGTCGATGACGGTCAAATAAAAGAAGAAGGGACACCCGCCGAAATCTTCGACCAGCCCAAAGATCCGCGTACTATCGATTTTCTTTCTAAAGTATTGAAGTAAGAGCCCAAAAGCTGGGTTCTTTTTTTGTTCCGATTCTAAAAAGGACGCTAACGATTGGCATCCCATAACAAAAAAGAGAAGGATAGGGAAATAATTGGCTATCAAAATCGAATTTCGGTAGCCACAAAAAAATAAATGGTTACCGGATTTGAGTTTTTGTATCCAAAATAATGCGCAGAGTATTTTTTGATCTACAAAAACTTATGCTATAATGAATGATAAAGGATGTGTGTGTGATGATCAAAATTTTAGCAATCGGCAACAGTTTTTCTGAAGACGCTACCTATTACCTGCATGCGATCTGTGCGGCTGCGGGAGTCAAGACTAAAGTGGTCAATCTTTATATCCCGGGGTGTCCCTTGGCTAAACACTGGGAAAATATTGTTGAAGATAAAGCTGCTTATCGTTATGAATTAAATGGAATGTATGATTTGAATGAAGCAAACATCGTGCCGGTTTCGATCAAAAATGTGCTCGATGGGGAGAAATGGGACCATATCGTCAGTCATCAAGCGAGCCATGACAGTGGGATCCTTGCGACCTATGAACCTTATGCCAAAAATGTCTATCAGTATTTGCGCGAAGTACAACCGCAAGCCAAGCTTTGGCTGAATCAAACCTGGGCCTATGAAAAAGATAGCGACCACGATGCTTTTCCGCGCTATCACAAAGATCAAGCCTTCATGTACCAAGAATTGACGAAATGTTACGAACAGGCGGCGGCTGAAGTGGGTGTGACTCTCATTTATACTGGCAAATTGATTCAAAAATTGCGCCAAACGCCAGTTTTTGCTTACGGAAAGGGTGGTGAATCGCTCAATCGCGATGGTTATCATTTAAGTTTCATCTACGGCCGTTTCGCCGCGGCTTTGCTATGGGCCAAAACGCTTGTTAGCGTCGATCCAACTGCAGTAAACTATTTGCCTGAAACTCGCTTTTCCCCAGATGCGAGGGTCGACCAAGAGAAGTTGGATCTGATCAAAGCTGTCACAAGTGAGATGTAAAAAAGAGCCGCAAAGCCATAATTTCAGCTTCGCGGCTTCTTTTTACCCAAATGGATTGGGGATGATCTTGCCTAATACCACGGAATCATGTGCGCCAGTGGCTGACGGCATATTGCTTGGTTTACCGTGGAGCGTTTCATTGGCCATGATGGCAAAGGCGATGGCTTCTTTGGCATCACTGGATTGACCAAATTCATCTTGGGTCAAAATTTCCACTTGCGGCAAGTAGTTCGCTAGCATCATCCGCAATGTTCCATTATGCGCACCGCCGCCTCCCAGCAAGACTTGCACATTTTCCGTCCCAATCTTTGGGAAAACAAAACGTCGGTAACTATCCGCAATCGAATAGGCGGTAAAATCAGTCACCGTTGCAATCAAGTCTGCCTTGGCTTCCTTCTCCCAGAGCTCCAACCAAATTTCCGCATATTGCTTGCCAAATAATTCCCGTCCGGTACTTTTCGGTGGTTCGATCGCCAAATAGGGATGTTCCCGCAATTTCTTTTGCATGGAGGAAATGATATTGCCCCGCGCTGCCGTTTGCCCTGATTCATCAAAAGGCTTGCCATACAGTTGCATCATGAACTCATCGATCACCATATTGCCGGGTCCCGTATCAAAGGCAAAGACGTCCCTTGCTTGACAAGCTCGCGGCAAGACTGTGACATTACCGATCCCACCAATATTTTGCAAAAGCCGTGCTTTTTCCTCTGATCGATACAAAATATACTCACTATAAGGAACCAAAGGCGCGCCCTCACCACCGGCCGCCATGTCCATCATGCGAAAATCCGCCACCACCGTCGTCTTCATCCCATAAGCAATGATCGCCGGGTCGCCGATCTGCAAAGTGTTGGAACAGTAGGGATCAGACGCGGGCTCATGCCAGATCGTTTGCCCATGACTGGCCACAAAATCGACGCGCTCTTCTGGCATATGGGCTTTTCGACACACTTTTTGACAAGCCTCTAAAAAATGGTACCCCAATTTGACATTCAGCTGACTGATCGATTGCACATTCGATTTTTTGGGATCACAGGTTGCTTTTATGAGTCCCTTCATTTCATCTGTCAAAGGCAGAGTCGTCGCCGCTAGCAATTTCACCTTGGTCTTTGTTCCGATGCCGCTAATGTCGACCAAAGCAGCATCGATCCCATCCAAACTTGTTCCTGACATCAAACCGATCCCGATCATACACTCACTCCTTCTTTAATAATCGCTTGATTAAATCTTAAAGGGCAAAAGCGAGATTGTCAACGAAACATAAAAAAATCATGGACACAATTTGTAGTCTGTGCCCATGATCGATAAATGCTTATTCACCAATGACACGAACTTGTTCGTTTGTGTCAATGTATGTTTTTTCGCCTGCTTTGGCTTGGATCGAACCGAACGGCATTTGAGCGACCATTTCATAAGAAGCAGGTAGGTCGAACATTTCTTTGATCGATTTGTCGAAGCCTTGTTCAAAACCAATATTCATGTGTTGTAGATTGGCACCTAAGCCAAGCTCAGTCAAAGCCAACCAAAGTGCATATTGCGTGTTAGCATCGTTATGTTGTTTATAAACAGTGGCCCGTTCATTTTTGCCAATGTTTTTTTCAACGGCTTCATTATCTTCAAAGAACAAGATCGTACCAACGCCACCTTTAGCAGCTTGCATCACACCAGACATCATATCCCACATAGCGCCTTGCATGACATCTTTTTGGATATTAAAAATATGGTCCCATAATTTGACATTGTCTTCTCCAAAAACGACTACAACGCGTGTCGTTTGGCTGTTATTAGCAGTAGGTACATCCTTTACGACTTCGCGGATTCGAGCCATGATCTCACTGTGAGTCAATTCTGTTTGATTGCTGATGGCATAGGTAGTACGGCGGTTCTTAACTAAATCGGTAAATTCTGACATGATTTATTTCTCCTTTAAAAAAGTTTTTTTGTTACTAAAAGTAAGTATAAATAAAGAAGGATAGAAAGGCAAATTATTTGCTTGTCATTTTGAACTAGATCTTAAAGGCTTTTAAATGTGCCAAACTGAAAAATAAAATCTATGGTCGTTACTTCGCAAAAACGACCGCCAAAAAAAATCTATGGTTGTCGGAATGACGAAGTGACAACCATAGAAAGCCGGATCCTGTTAAAATAAAGAAAAATAAAATCGGCGCTTAACAAAATCACAAAGCAATCGTGCGACTCGTACAAAAAAGAACTAAAGTTGTAAGCTTTAGCTCTCGATCTAGTTATTCGCAATTTCTTAAAAAAGCTTGCATGACTTTCTTGTTTTGGGGTGTCAAACCGCCGAAGGATTCGGGATGCCATTGGACACCGACCGCAAATTTTTGCTTAGGCATAAAGATCCCTTCGATCAACTGATCTTCAGAAACCGCTGTGACTGCTAAGTTTTGGCCCAGATCCTTGATTGCTTGGTGATGGCGACTATTGACAGAAAGATCGGCTTTTTTCAACAAATCAAATAATGGGGTGTCTTTACTCAAGGTGACGTCATGTTGCTTTCTGGCATAGGGAGGCGTCGACATTTGATGTTGGACCTTGGTCGGAAATTCGGTCGGAATATCTTGATAAAGCGTCCCACCGTTTACGATATTTAAAACTTGGAGACCGCGGCAGATACAAAACATCGGCAAGTTGCGATCGATCACTTGGCGCATCGCATAAAATTCCATTTCATCGCGATCGGCTTTGATCTGACCACAAACAGCTAATTTTTCTTCATGATAAAGGGCCGGGTCAATATCGTGACCGCCCGAAAAAAGAATGCCGTCACACTTTTCCAGATAACTCTCCCAAATCTCTTTGTCACAAACTTCAGGAAAAGGCAGGGGACTAGCACCGTTATCGCTCAATATCTGGCAATAGGGCACTAAAAATTCTTCATTTTCTTTGGCATCGAACAACGGCGTGACTCCGATCACTGGTTTCATAAGCACCCTCCTAAAATTTTAAAATACGAAATGCAAGGCGACAGGAACAAAGGGCGCTAACATAAGATTTGCCACTTTGATATCCACTACAT
Source organism: Tetragenococcus sp. (assembly GCA_041859945.1). Taxonomy (GTDB): domain Bacteria; phylum Bacillota; class Bacilli; order Lactobacillales; family Enterococcaceae; genus Tetragenococcus. The sequence goes on along the minus strand of JBFLGC010000009.1, from coordinate 16,543 downwards.
CCAACATATTTAAACCAATCCCCAAAATCAAGATCGCACCAACACAAGATAAATCAGGAACGACGTCAGTAGGAAAGAGGACAGCTAGTTGGCTGGCAAATAACGTCAATATTCCTTCATAGACCAGAACTGACACGCCACCAAAACTGACACCGATCCCTAAAGTCGAAGCCATGATCATCGCGAAGACTCCGTCGATGATGGCTTTGGTAAACAAAATTTGATTATCGCCGGTCATCCCACTTTGCAAAGAGCCCACGATCGTCATGGTGCCAGCACAAACAAATAAAGAACAATCGACAAAACCTTTGCGATCCGTCCATTTTCACTCAAGTTCATTTTGGCCTGAAATTTATCGCCCCAAGCCTTGAAGCGGCCATCAAAATCGATGACTTCACCGATCAGCCCACCGATTGTAATGATCGTATTGTTTCCCTCTGTGATCCCTGAAATCGCTACGTAGAGCACGCCTAGCGCCAAACTTTGTAGCAACATTTTTTTTGACTTTTGGTGGGAGACCTTTTTTCATTAAAAATTCGCTATGCCACCAATGATTATCGCCAAACTATTGGCAACAACACCCAACAACAAATGGATCCACCTCACTTTTTACCGTATCGTACACCGTAAAAAGCTTCACGTCAATAATATTCTGAAAGTTTCGACATAATTTCAGAAATTTCCACAAAAAAGCCCTTCGATTTTCTTAGTCGAAGGGCTTTTTTTCATGACGTTTATGAATAAATTCCATGTAATCAATGATTTCACGCACTTCTTCTGGGCTGATATCTTCCCAAACGTGACTCATGATCTGCTTTTGAGCATTGGTCCCGTCCCAATAGTCATCAAAATAATTCAAAGGGACATTCAAAGCTTTAGCTAAACTTTTCAAGGTCGAAAAATATAGATCCTTTCGTTCACCACTTTCATAGCGCAAAATCTGTGAAGTGTTGACGCCGGATTTACTGGCTAACTGGCTAGGCGTCAAACCACGAGCCAAACGTAATTGTCTTAAACCTTCTCCAAATTCCATTGTCTCACCCTTTTTTCTTAAGTATATTGTCTTCAGACAAGAAAATTAACATTTTATTGCCAAAAGGGTTTAAATTGTGATGTCTTGTGGCATAATATAGTTAAAAAGAATGCCATAAGACGATAAGGAGGTATTTCCATGACATTGAAGTTAAAAACCAAAGCCCTTGCTGACTATATGCAAAAAAACAACCACACTTTTTATTCGCTTGCAGAAGAAATGGACGTCGCACCCTCGACTTTATATCGTGTGGTCAAAGGTGAACGTGGCATCGGCGCAACTTTTATCGTCAAACTATTGAAAGCGTTTGACTTAGATGAAAGTGACTTTGCGAAATTGTTTGTGTTTTCGGAAGAGTAAAGAGGTAGAGGAGAAATATGATTTGGCTAGAATTAGAAAAAAAAAAGTAAGAAAGAAGGATTTTCAAAAAAATTTTGAATCAAAAAAAGCACGCCAAAAAGCACCGTTGAGTTATCTAGTGACTACAGATAAAATCTCAACGGTGTTTTTTTGTTTAAAAATGAGTTCCATTTTGGTAAATGGAGAACAGTTATGACAGCAACTAACGAGTCTATCGACGTTTTTGAAAATACAATTCGAAAAAAATGCCCCTTCTATTGGAAATCCTGTTAGTCGATCATACGACTTCTACCACTAAAACGAGGAAAAATATCATCTGGGCCAATGAGAATTATAGTCAATTAAAAATCGAGCAACATTTATTTTCTATTTGCAACAGAGGATTTTTTGCTATATAATTATATGTGAATAAAATCACAAAAGGAGTGGAAATTATATGAAAGCAATGCGCGTTTTAGATAAGAGAAAGTACGAAATTTTTGAAACGGAAGTCCCTCAGGTCAAGCCTGGTCATGTGCTAGTGAAGATCCACAATACTGGCATCTGTGGCTCTGATGTTCATCTGTTTTGGGAAATAGGTCGTGGTGCGGGGACAGATTATGTTTCTGGTCACGAATTTTCTGGGGAAATCGTGGACGCTAGTGACTCTAAAACACTGGCAGTTGGCGACCGTGTGGCAGTGATCGATATTAGTCCTTGTGGCGAATGCGAATTTTGTAAGGCTGGTAAGGAACAAATCTGTGACCATGTTTTTGATGAAGCACCTGGGCTTGGCGCAGTTAATGGCGGCTTCGAGGAGTATTGTTTAGTGCGGGAAGACTTGGTTGCTAAGTTACCAGACAATGTCAGCTATACCCAAGGGGCGATGGTGGAGCCCGTTTCTATTTCTTATCATGCGGCGATTCAAGGAGAAGTCAAAAAAGGCGATCATGTTTTAGTTACTGGGGCGGGGCCTATCGGTATTTTTGCAGCCATGAGTGCCAAACTTCTTGGAGCCGCAACAGTGACCATCACTGAAGCTAACCCGAAACGATTGGAAATGGCTCAAGAAGACTTCGCCGATCATGCTTTAGATGGATTGTCCAAAGATTTAGAGGAACAGCTCAAAACGATTGCGCCAAAGGGATTTGATGTTGTCTTAGAATGTACAGGTAATCAAGCAGCCGCAACACAAGCTTACGGTCACTTGAAAAAAGGATCTAAAATGGTGATCGTGGCAGTTGGGAAAATGCCAGCTATTGATGCCTTTGATTTTACCAGTGCCGAAAAAGAAATCATTGGGACCATTATGTTCCGGATCGAAGAATTCAAAGCAGTCATCGATTATATGGGCAAAGGTGAAATCGATGTTGAACGCTTTGCAAGTCACATCAAATTGAGCGATGTTCAATCGGTCATGCCAGAATTATCAGCTGGTACGACTGAAACAATGAAATATATGATTGATATCAGTGAAAATTAAATAGGATTTTCTAAGGCCTTTTATTATGGAAACAGGCGCATGATTTGAGTCCACAATAAAATACTTTTTCAAATGGCAAGATAGATAATCGATTTCAAAAAATATTTGTTGAGACAAGAAAAGGATAAAAGCTATTGTTCAATTATTCGCATTTTTTGTGATGTGTTAAACTAGCTTTGGTCGTTAAGCAAAAAGCATGACCGATCGATCGACTTATTTTGCAGGGGATGGAAATGAAAATTATTTGGAGGAATAATGAATGAGTAAAGAAATGAATCAGACAGGTATTTATTCGATTTCTGATGAAAAGTATCATCAATACGAACAAGCTCAAGCGAATAAAGAACTACTGCCGTTAAGAGAAAAAGATCGCACGATGGGTTTTGCTAACTACTTTACCCTCTGGATGGGCGGGATCCACAATATTGCAACTTATGCCACGGTGGCTGGATTCTTGCTTTTAGGCGTCCAAGTAAAACATGTGATCCTAGCTGTTTTTCTAAGTTTCATTGTATCCACTTTAATGATCACCATAAATGGTCGGGCCGGAGCTAAGTATGGCATTCCCTCCTCGATGCAACTGAAATCTGTTTATGGTGAAAAGGGAGCCAAGTTGCCTGGTATTTTGCGGGGTGTATTCTCTGCCATCGCTTGGTATAGCTTGCAGATCTATACCGGTTCACGAGCTCTGTATATTTTGATTTGTGTGCTTTGGCCTGGTTTTGAATCGCTGGGCAGTAATTTTGATTTTATCGGCATCGATTTGCCAAATTTGATCAGTTTCACGCTCTTTTGGGCTTTGAATTTAACGATCGGTTTAGGTGGAACGGATCTGATGAACAAATTCAATGTGATCTTGAACCCCTTGATCTATATTTTTTTCATCGCTACTGCTGTGTGGGCTTTGAAAGTTTCGGGCGGTTTTGGCAATATTCTGGCTTATACACCACCAAAAGGCTTGTCAGCAAGCTACCCAACTTTTTTGGTTTATTTGATGATCTTTAATTCTTGGCTCGGATTTTGGTCATCGCCGGCGATCAATGTGGCTGACTTTACCCGCAATGCCAAATCTGATAAAGATCAATTTGCTGGCATGACCGCGGGCTTTGGCTTCGGTTATTTGATTTTTGCCTTCACGGGTGTCATTATTTTGGTCGGTGGTGCGCTTCATTATGGTCTGACGGATTGGGCTGATCTGCAACAATTTGGGATCCTTTCGATCATGCGGCAATGGGAGAGACCATTTACCATCATCGGTGGCCTTTTGATCCTTCTTATGGCGACGGTTTCGGCCAATATCACCACGAATGGAGTGGCGGCTTCTTACCAACTGATTTCTTTATTCCCTAAGAAATTGAATTACCAAAAGGCCATGTCTTGTGCAGCGATCATTGCCTTCTTACTGATTCCTTGGAAAACGATGGGAGCAAGTGGCGGTGTCATGGCCTTCATGAATATGATCGGTGTGATCATAGGTCCGATCGTAGGGGTCATGCTAGCTGACTATTTCTTTGTTGCTAAACAAGAAATCGATTTAGACAGTTTGTATTTGGACAAGGTAAATCCAACTGTCCATAACAAATATGCAGGCGTAAATAAAAATGCCTATATTGCAACGATCGTCGGTATCCTCTTTTCCTTGCTCGGCTATATCCCAGCCCTCTCAGTGATCAATAAACTGAGTATGTTTGTTGGTGCCGGGATCGGCTTCATTGTTTATGTGGCCTTAAATAAAACAAAAGATAACTAAAAAAGTACTCCTGAAATCGAGCTAGACTGATTTCAGGAGTTTTTCGATTTAAATGACTACAATCATGAGTGTGGATTGTCTATGAGAACCGCTAACGCGGATCTTAAAAAGCGTGAAGCGGAGTCTAAGAGTGGATGATGCTGTGTGAAGTGAGGTCCACGCTAGTGTACCATACTTCATAATTGCTCATAAAAGAGACGTCTTGGACCTCACTAGGTAATTTTCAGGTCCAAGAAGGAATGTAATGGCCCTCAAAAGTATCCAGCGAGGCCCAAGGATTGACCCGCTTTTTCATTTTAAAACAAATTAAAAAACGGATCTTAGCTTCAATCACCAAGATCCGTTTTTTCGTCACTTTATTTCGTTAATTTTTCGTAAATAAAAATCGATAGGGCGATGTCTAAAACGCCAGAACCGACACTTTCATGGAGCGTGATTTCGTCATCAGATCCTCTAAGCGGGATCTTACCGACGATGGCTTCACCTAAGGAGCCTGTCACGGCATCTTTTGTGATCAAGCCTTTATCAAATGGAATCAAAATATCACCAGTCGCTTCCCAAAGACCTTCTGTATGTTCTGTAACGATCTTATCGGCACGAGTAACTGTTGTTTCATCGATTTCTTGCATGAAAAGCGTGTAAGAACCGATAGCGTTGACATGGGTACCAGGACGCAACTTTTCTCCGTTAAAGACCGGTTTATGAGAAGTGGTACAAGTACAAATGATGTCGGATTCTTCGACTAAGGCATCATTAGAAGTTGCTTTGACGATTTCATAATCACGATTTTTTGATGCTTCGACTTGTTTAACGAAGCTTTCCAACCGTTTTTCGTCTAAATCTGAAATGATCAATTTGTCCAATTGACGCACTTCTTGGATGGCCATGACTTGTGAGAAAGCTTGTAAGCCAGTACCAATGATCCTAAGACTTTGGCATCTTTGCGGGCGTAGAGATCAGTTGCCACAGCAGCATTAGCACCGGTTTTGATAGCTGTCAGATAATTCGCTTCGATCAAGGCTTTTAATTCGCCAGTTTCATTGGAATAAAGGCTGATCGTTGAAATGACACTTGGCAAACCGATTTTAGGATTTTCAGGAAAGCCTGAAGAGAATTTAGAACCAAAAAATGGTTTATTTTCATTATTGGCTACCAACCATTGACCAGAATTTTCAGGTCCACGCACTGGAAAGACGATCCGACCACCAGGGTAGAAGGTCCCGGCTGCATTTTCACGATAAGCCTCTCTGACAGTTGGGATCACAACATCCATGGATAAAAAATCTTCGACTTGTTTTTCAGAAACTTGTAACATAAAAAAACTTTTTTTCAAAAATAGAGTGGACCATTCAAGCTTAACAACTGATTTTTTACTTTGCAGAGTAAATTGTGTATAATCAAACTAAATAATCATACGGTTAAATTATAATTCCTTCAATTAAAATAGTACAACTTATTTGTGAAAATAAGTGCAATTATTGTGCTTCTTTTTAAAGAATTTTCCAGTTATAATGAATGAAAGGGGATGAGAAGATGTCAAATAAAGAAATCCAACAGCAACGGATGTATCGTTATTTTATCGATGCTTGTCAAGATTTGATTTCAGAAATCGGTATCGAAAATTTAACGATCCGTAACATTTCCGATAAAGCCGGCTATAATAGTGCGACATTATACAATTATTTTACCAATTTAGAGGAATTAGTGGCTTTGGCTTTGCTTGATAATGTGAAACCCTATTTTTATTCGCTCGAAGCGTTACAAGATAAAAATTTAGATCCCACGCATTTTTTTTTGATTACCTGGCGTGAGTATGCGCGCTATTCTTTTGAAAAACCTCAGACTTTTAAAAGGGTGTTTGAATCCAGAGAGTCTGACGCTATTTTAAAATACATTCCTATCTATTTTAATTACTTTCCTAGCGATAATTACGCGGAGTTTGATCAATTTACCTTTCGGCAAAGTATGAACAGTCGGGATGAAGAGATGCTAAGTCACCTGGTCATTCATGACATCATTGATCAGGATCACGTAGGTTATCTCAATAATTTTATATACGCGCTTCATTTGGGCCTTTGCGAAAGGATCGTCAATGGTTATTTTGATGCCCAGCAAGATGTCTTACGTCTTTTCATGCAGTATTTGATCGACTTTTTTGACATCTATTCATTAAAGGAAATTGATAAAGGAAATTTATTAAAAGAAGTAATGGATTACAAAATTTGCTGACACTTTTGACTTGTTTGGAATCTTAATACTAGACATTTTAAAAAAAATAATGTTGCCCTTAATGTGTTCGGAAAAACATTAGGGGGTAATTCTTATGAAAAAGACAAAATTGATAGCTACGATGGCCGCAATGGGAGCAATCGTACTAGTTGGCTGCTCTTCAAAAAAGAATGAGACCGAAGTCAGTTCTTTGTTTAGCGAAGAGGGTGCCAGTGGTTCTGAAACCATGGAGTCGACGGAACTTGAGACTTTTGATTCATCAATGACTTTGGGAGCAACGGAAGAAACGTTGAATTCTGATGTATCGACATCTGGGGAAAGTGATCTGACTTTGGTTATGTCACATCCATTTGAAGAAGAAAATCAAACGGTCGAAAACAATGAGATTTTAAAACTGGCAGATCAGCTGATAGGTGAATACCCAGATCTAGGCGAAGGCTCAGATGTCAGTATCAACGACACGGGTTATTACTATGAAGAAGACGATCAATTGTACGAAATTTTCTTATTCACCAACCGTTCTGGTCAAACTTTGCATGATTTCAATTTTACAGTAGACTTTTCGCAAGGTGACACGATTTTCCTGAAAGATTTTATCGTGGAATATCGCGAAGATGATTTCAATACACTACCTGACAAAAGCGTGATTGCGATTTTATTGCCGATCGATAATGATCAGGCAGATATTCTAAAAAATGGCGACGGCGAACGGAGCATGGCGATGAGCGATCTGCAGCCGGCGGAATAAAAAGGAGAAAAGCATGTCATTTAAACGGTTTGCTCAATTGTTTGTTTGCTATTTAGTAGCGATGACTCTGGCTATTTTAATCACCGACACTTTTAGTTTTGAACACATTTGGAGCTACATCCTTTGTGCCAGCGTGATCGGTTATGTCGTTTTGATCATTCCACTGACGGTACTGACACTTTTAAAAAGACGCAAAAAATAAGCTGATCCCCTGGCCATTTATTCAAGATGGCAAGGGGATCTTTATTTACTAAAAATTGTATTTAGGATGGGAGCAAACCTTTGTCAAGCGTTTTTGACAAATAATCAGTTGGAATCTTGGTGCCAGTCTCAAACAGATGGACCAGTTCGATGACTTGGATATAGTTCAAATGCTCAAAACCAGGTAAATGCAAGATACCTAATGTCTCTGCTTTGTGTTGTTGCCCCAGGCTTTCGCCAAGTTTAAATAAAGTAGGCTCTTGGCTGGCCCAGGTTGGTCAGGATTTTTCCTGAAGTGGTCGCTTCTGGATGGTCCAAACACCAAAACATGTGCGCCAGTGTTTCTTCATATTCTGCCCCTAAATCTAGCGTTTGTTGAACCTTTTTTAGCTGGTCAAAAAGCCAAAGACCCTCGTCATACATCGCTGTTTGGGCATAAGGATGTTCACTGGCGACACGACGCGTAATCATTTCTCCGGCCGCTGTTTCTGAGGGCTGGGCCATATCAGGCAAACAAACCATCGTCAGCAAAAACAAATGGATGAAGCACAAGGTCTCCTTAGAAAGACCAACTGGCTGAAAAGGATCGTGGTCAAAGGAACGGATCTCCAAATACTTTATCCCATCAACGAGTAGACGCGACGAATCTCGAACCTGTCCACGCAAACGAACATCGCCATAATACTCACGTTCTTGGCGCAGTTTGCCACAAGAAACGGCCGCTTGCAAATCGAGCACGTAATGGATCACGCTGTCATAGCGCAAAGTGACGTTAGGATCATTACTAAAACCGAACGCGCTGTTGCGCAAACTGCGCATCGGTTCAGTGGGTAGTTTTTTACCAATAAAAAAGGGGCTATCAAAAAAATTGTTATCGGCAATCGGTGTGGCGCCAAACAGATAAACTAAAAGCCATTGATAGCGCAGAAAATTACTGGCTAGTTTCAAATAAAGATGGTCAGCCAGAACAACAGGCACAGTAAAGGTATTTTGTTGAGTAAATAAAGCCGTTAAAAAACGATTGGAAAAAGAATAGTTAATGTGGATCCCATTGATCAGCTGGCGTTTTTTTCCATACTTTTTGGCTGTGTACTGGCGATATTCAGTTAAACGTGGATCAGAAGTAGCTGAGAGCCTGATGTCATTTTCATCATAAGGCAGCCGACAGGGAACGCTAAAAGGCCAGATATATTCATTTGACGGTAAGTTGAAATGCAAAACGTAGTTGAGCGTGCTGAGCCAATCGTGCGCTTTTTGGTAAGACGCAAGTGGCGGAGTGATAAGCTCAGGTTGCGCTTCACCATAATCCGTTTTGATATAAGGATTTTGTTCGCGATTTTCCAAGCTTTGAGGATGACGGGTTGGCGCCAAAGTTGCTGGATAAACCGTGCGCAGCCCTTCTTTTTCAAGTCCAAAATTGCCATGCGTAAAGAATTCCGTCAATTGGTTATTTTTGATCACAGCCAGCAGATCCATTTTTTTCACCTCACGATTCATCGGACCGGACGGTTGATAAAGGCAAAGAAACGGTAGACAACGCTTACATTATTATTTTAACTAGGTTCATTATAACACATATTTTAGTTATCTGTTTGAAAAAATGACTCAAGAAAGGCAAACAGCGCCCCTCATGGACGCTGTTTTTTCTTGCGATAAAAAATGACACCGGTAATGATCAGGATCACTAACACAAGGTAGAGGAAATTACTAGCCAGAAAGATCCCCAGTTCAGCAAAGAAATGTTGCCAAAACGCTTTTTGTTTTTGCCAGTTATTCTGGATCTTAGTCCAAGCCGAATCGCTACCGGCATTTTTTTGGAAAGTCGTGATCTCGGTCAATGATAAGTCAAACGTCGCGTAATTTACCTGATTATCGATCCAACGGTTGTCTTTGGTCAGGTTTTCGCGTTCCGTCCGCAAAGTCGATAGTTGATTTTGGATCTGCAAAGCTTCTTCGACCGTTGTACTTTTTTCCAACATTGCAAGTAGCGCGTCTTCTTCGGTTTGCAAAGCCTTGATTCGACTTTCATTATCAGAATATTGCAAGGAATAATTGTCCGAGGCGATATCTTCTTGCGTCGTTTTGCCGATTTTTTCGATGGCTTTTAAGAATTTCGCTGTCGACTCAGTCGGGATCCGCACTGTCAGCTGAGCCCAATGAGCGTCTTGTTGCGAAGTCGTTGAACTTTCCAAATAACCGTTCGCTTCTTCAGTCAATTCATGAAGCTTGGCCAAATCACTTTCAAAATCGGCGGTTTCCTTAGAAATCGTGTAAAAATAGGCCGTTTTATCTGAATGACTAGCTGCACTAGCGGGATCGTTAGTGTTTTCCTCGATTGCAGCCCCATTTTCATCAGCTGCTTGTGAGGCATCGTGTTGCACAACAGCACTTAGACTAGCGGTTGAATCCGCACCGTTATGCCAAAAGTTCTTAACCAAAGTTCCCGCCGCACTGACTAAAAGGAACAAAATGGCAGCGATGATCAGAGTGTTCCGAAAGGCTGGGCGTTGGTACCATTTTTTCTTTTGTTGACCAAAAGCGGCTTTGACACGCGCTTCGATTTGTTTGTCCGGCACTGTGATGTCATCCCATTGTTCTTGCCAATTTTTATTGATCTTCATTGTTATCGTCCTCCTCCAGATAATCTCGCAAAAGGAGCCGTGCTTCATGTAATTTGTATTTGACCGTCCCCAATGGTTCATCGAATACCAAGCTTATTTCTGGCAACTTCTTGCCATAAAAATAATGCAAAATAGTGATTTCTTGTAAATGCTGGGGCAAGCGCGCAATGGCTTGGTAAATGTCAAGCGCATCTTCTAGTGCCAGTGGGGATGTTGACGATTCCTCGGGGATATTTGCCAAGGATACAGTCGTTTTCTTACGCAAAAAATCCATCGCCGTTCTGATCACCACGCGTATCGCCCAAGTGGTGAAATATTCCGGGTGCTCCAAAGTCGTGATTTTAGTGATGATCTTGATCACCGCCTCTTGAACGATATCGAGGGCATCAGGTTCATTTTTGACATACAAAAAAGCCGTTTTGTAAAGTTGGGGGTAGATTTCAGCTAAAAGTTTTTCCAAGGCTGAGCGCTTGCCAGCCACTGCTTGTTTGACCAGCATTTCTTTCACGGGGCATCCTTCCTTTCCGGGTCATTCTATAAATTAGACGTTTGCTAAGCGCAAAAGGTTGAAAAGGATTTCAACTATTTTTAGTATAAAGGCACTTGCGCCGCAAAGCAATCGTTTGTGGTATAATTGAGGCACAAAAGAGGTGTTTGAATGGAAAAAAAATTTCAGCAAATAGAAACTGCCGTTTTTGCCCAGTTAGCCAGCGACAACTCTGGACACGGCATGGATCACATAAAGCGCGTCAAAAATCTCGCCTTACAATTTGCCTGCGACACAGCTGCGGATAAAGCAATCGTTACTTTAGCCGCCTTACTCCATGATGTCGATGATTATAAATTAGTTGGTAAAAAAAAAGGCCGCCCAATTGACCAACGCGCGCCAGATCATGGATTCAGCCAAAGTTGCGCCTGCTGTGAGTGAACAAGTCCTCGAAATCATCCGCTCCATGGGTTATAGCAAAGCACTCATGGGGATCCGACCGCAAAGCTTAGAGGGCCGAATCGTTTCTGACGCCGATTTGTGCGATGCTATTGGCGCTTCTGGGATCTTGCGCGCTTATCAATACAGCCTTTCCCAAGGCAATCCTTTTTTTGATAGAGATATTTGGCCCATCGATAATATCAGCTTTACGCAATATACCAGCGTTCGCCAGGATACCACTGTCTGTCATTTTTTTGAAAAGCTCTTGCGTGTGCGTGATTTAGTCACAACTGCCCCAGGCAAGCAAGAAGCCGCAAGCCGCCATCAGTTCATGGTCACTTTTCTCACCCAATACTTTGCCGAAGTGGATGCCCCAGAATGGCAAAATTACTTGGATGAATTTTGCGGACATTAAAAGTCATTTTTAGTATCTACAAAAATTTTTAAGGATACTGAAATAGGCTTTTGATAGCCACGAAAAAATTTATGGACATTGAAATCGTTGTTTAGGCTACGCAAATGAACCAGAGGGGGATCGTTCAAACTTGCAGTTGTTCGTTTTGAAAAGCGCTCAGCCTAAATTTCAAAAAGCGAGGAGGACAAGAGATGAATAGAGAAGAAATCATCACAGAATGGTTCAATGCTTGGCTCGATCCTGAGTGGCAAGATTTTGAAACGATTTTTACCACAGATGTCTATTATAGTGAGAGTTGGGGACCGGAATATGTTGGTATAAAGCAAGTCAAAAGCTGGTTCAATAGTTGGTTCACACATGCCAAACTCTTGCGTTGGGACATCAAGAAGATCGATGAAAGTAACGATAAAAGTTTTGTTGAATGGACATTCAAATGCAGTGATCAATCTGGCGTGAGTGAATTCGATGGTCTTTCTGTGATCACTTGGTGCGATGATAAAATTGCCTCTTTAAAAGAATTCGCCTCTAGCTTGCCAAAAATAAATCCGCTCGAACAAAAAAATGGAGTGCTTCTTTGAGCGATAAGTAGACTGATAAACAATGGCGATTGAAGTGATCGAGGAGAGGATTATCGTCGGCTAAATAACGTCAAGTGCCTATCATCGATTACTAAAAATGCTATAATGATCCTAAGAACCAATGAAAGGGGTCTGTTATTTTGTCAAAAAAATCTGCCATCATTCATTCTTTAATGGCGCTATTTAATCTTGTCGTAGCTCAAATCATTGCTAGTTTCTGGTATTCATTCAACTGGGGCGCTGTTTCCTCATTGTTGTTTGCGGCAACTTATCTGGCCGTCGTTTTTTATCTGCTCGATCAATTTCTGAAACGTTATTCACAGCGTACGTTAGCTTCTTTTGGTATTACCAAATTTAAAGTGGCACCGACTTGGCTTTGGATTGCTTTTATCTTACCAGTCGGGGTGCTGGCGTTGTTGTATTTCGCTTTACCGGGCCATTTTTACTCCAATGGCTTCTCTACTTGGGAAAAATTTAGCACCCTGATCGAAGCGATTTTTGCGACTGGATTAGCAGTAGGGATCGTGGAAGAAACTATTTTTCGTGGTATTATTATGCATGCCATCGAGGAAGCAAGCGGACGCAACTGGGCGATTTTTTTACCATCGTTTCTTTTCGGTTGTTTGCATTTATTGAATGGCCGTCTGAATCTGACAAGTGCTCTTTTGCTTGTCATCGGTGGGACGCTAGTCGGAGTCATGTTTTCTCTGATCACTTATGCTAGTGGCTCGATTTGGGCTAGTGCTTTGACTCACGGCATTTGGAATATGCTCGTCATCGGTGGCTTGGTCAGTTTTGGTACCACAAAAGATCCCTACGCTATTTCTGGTTATTTGTTTGAAAATGAAAATCTTATCCTTACGGGTGGAGAATTTGGCGTAGAAGTATCGCTTTTTGCCATCTTAGGATTTCTTTGTGTCAGTTTATTTTGTCTTTATTTGCAAAAGAAAAAGGAATAAAGCCATTTCTCAGTGGGTTTGATCAAAGGTTACGTGTCTTATAAAGAGGGGGTGCTATTGTGGATGAGCAGGTACAAAAAATAATGGCTGAGTATAAGGAAGCTTTTGCTCCTTAGGCTATTGATTATTGTGAAAACATCGAGCAATTGCGCGAAAAAATTCGGGAAAAGACGCATTATTCTAAAAAATTTATTTCGCAAAAGAATGCTGATATGTATGATTTTCCAGCTTTCATGGTCATTCCAAAAAAAGCATGGCAACCGACTATCATTACCATGACTGAAAAAGAAGCTAAGATGAGCATTCAATATCGCAAAGAAGGGTTGATGTGACTGATGCTAAAAGATGGTCTTTATTGGGCCGAACAACTCAAAACCAAGAAAATTTCAGTGGAGGAGCTACTACAAGCGACTTCTGATCGGATCGAAAAAGAAAATCCGACTTTAAATGCCATCGTAGAAACGCATTTCGAGGTACCTTTTCCTAAAAAGAAAGGACCTTTTGCTGGTGTGCCGATCGCTTTAAAAATGTTGGGGCAAAACAAAGCGGGCTGGCCAGCCACATCGGGCAGTCGCTTGTTGCGAAAAAATGTCGCCCACCTCACCGACAATTACGTCAAAGCCATCGAGGCGGCCGGCTTCCTCCCGGTGGCCCAGACCAATGCCCCGGAGTTTGGCTTCAAAAACGTGACCGATCCCGTGCTTTACGGCGTGGCGCACAATCCCTGGAATCTTGACTATACGCCAGGTGGCTCGAGCGGAGGCGCGGCTACTGCGGTCGCCGCTGGTTTTTTCCCGCTGGCCTGTGCCAGTGATGGGGGCGGCTCGATCCGGATCCCGGCCTCCTTTTGCGGACTTGTCGGCCTCAAGCCGACGCGTGGTGTCATGCCGATCGGACCTTCCGAGTGGCGCAGCTGGCAGGGGGCCTCGACCGCCTTTGCGCTGACCGTTTCCATGCGCGATACCGAGGCACTTTTTTACCACATGCGGACCAGCCAGCAAGCAGCGGCTTATCAGGCTCCAAAAGTAGAGTGGCAACATACTGGTCGTGACCGTTCAAAGCACCCACTCAAGATTGCTTATACCACAGAGTCGCCCGTTTCAACACCTGTTTCTGATGCAGCCAAACAGATGATAAAAGCGGCGGTGGGCTTTTTGTCAAGTCTTGGCCATGAGGTGAAAGAGGTAGCCTATCCCTTAGCAGGTCGGCCACTAATGGAAGCTTATTATCTAATGAACGGTGCCGAAACGGCAGCGATGTTTTCGTCCGTTCCTAAGGCAGATATCGAGCCCATGTCTTGGGCCCTTTACCAATATGGATTGAAAATCCCGGCTGCTGCTTTGGTTCAAAGTCTAAATGATTGGGATGCCGCCGCGTTTCAAATGGAGACTTTGTTTGAAGACTACGATCTCTTTTTGACCCCCACGACTGCGGAAAGTGCACCACGTATTGAGGCCGACTTCCAAAGTCCTACGATCCGATCGGCGATGGCTCATGCTGAGGAGTTGTCAGAGGCAGAATTAGCGACACTTGTTTACGACATGTTTGCAAAGAGTCTCGTCCTCACACCTTTTACGCAATTGGCCAATTTGACCGGCCAACCAGCGATCAGCTTGCCAACTGGACTTGCTGATAACGGCTTACCGCTGGGCATTCAATTCCAAGCATCCAAAGGCCGAGAAAATTTGTTACTGCGAATCGGTTATGAATTTGAGGAAGCTGGTAAATTTCATTTGCCACGTTTTTATCACTAAAAAAGAAGCCGCATCAGACGGCTTCTTTTTGATAAATTTTGATGCTTGCCCAAACGAGTAGGCCGGCCATGACATACAGTAAAAGATAAACGATGGCAATGCTTTTGAGCAATCCAGCTTGTAACATAGCTGATGGTGTGTCAACTAGGGCGTGGATGCCGATCGCTAAGGGATAACACCACAGCTTGCCGCGGCGATTGACTGCTAACCAGACAAAAATCGATAGACAAAGCTGGATGACTAACGCACCAAAGCGCTCCAGTACTGACAAATAGATTTGACTAGCCGAAGTATTTTGAAAACTAGCCAAGACGGTCGATGGCATTTCCGTAGCTAGGGCACCGTTAGGATCTTTGAGCAGTAGGGCGACAACGAGCGAGCTCACTAGCGATAAAAGACCGACTAAAATCATTTCGATCCCACCATGTCCCAAGCCATATGCCAAACTTGTAGCGAATTTCGGATATTGATCCTTTAGCAGGTGAAAGCCGATGAACCGTGCTGTTTCCTTAAAGATACCAGCTGCGAGGATCCCGTACAGCACATAGAGCCATGGATGCTCATTTCTTAATGGGATCACGCCTGCAGCAGTAGGCTTCAGAACCAGCATGTGCAACTTTTGCTCCAAAAACATCGCAAATATCACAAATCCCAACACACCAATAAAAATCGGCACCGCCCGTATTTTAAACTTGCGCCGCAAAAGAAAAAACATCCCTACTAATATACCAATCATCAATAGAATCGCGATCCCCATCGTTGTGATCAAACTCTGTGGTACCATCCCACTCACCTAACTTTCCCGATAGTTAACTCTCTATTCATACTAGCTTTGTTTGAGGCGCTTTGCAAGTACGATGAGAAACAGGAACGAGTAGAAATGTTGAAAGTGTGCCACAGGTGGAGGGGGTATCTATGGCAGAGATAAGAAACATACTGTTGATTTCACCTCAATCTGCAGTATGTTATCTAATTTAGGATCAAAAACTTATTCTCTTGCTTTCCAATTTGTTTTAACTTCTAGTTTTTCAAAGTATTCAAGCTCTTCAGAAAACCAGTACTCAAAAGTGAATTCCTTATTGGTATAAGTTGAACGCTGTGCAGCACACTTCTCTACTTCAAAATGTCGATATAACACTTCTCTCAGATATCTCTCATTCACACCCTTGCCGAAAAACTCCCTTAACAGCCGGAACGTCAAGTCTTGGTCGTGAAACAGGACACCGCAATCACAGACGGTACGAGTATAGGCTGTTTCTTTCGGCTCTTTTTCATGACAATTCAAACAGACCATGTTGTAACTTGTTTCTACCAAATTCTGCCCACCGCAACGTCGACACAAAATGCCTTTGCGGAGCCGTTTATTGACAGCCTCATCGCAAACTCGATCACAGGGATAGGGTGGTAGCATCTCTTTCTTAATGACATCTTTCCAGAGCATCCAATCATTGGGGCAAACTTGCCAAGAAAGATCGAACAGCCATTGCGAGATCGCCTTGCTCAAC
>JBFLGC010000099.1:0-1170 GCA_041859945.1 Tetragenococcus sp. | reverse complement strand
ATCCACGCTTCCCGTGGGGGAAGCGACCAAAGGACCGGTTGAACGCTTCGTGCCATCTTGCATTTCAATCCACGCTTCCCGTGGGGGAAGCGACGTGCTCACGATAGTAATTGCAGAATTGGCAAGCGATTTCAATCCACGCTTCCCGTGGGGGAAGCGACAATCAGCTCCGTTTTCAGGCTGTTTGGCAATACAATTTCAATCCACGCTTCCCGTGGGGGAAGCGACGCAGAACGTGACGCTAACTGTGGACGACAGCATCATTTCAATCCACGCTTCCCGTGGGGGAAGCGACGCCGCGAATATGTGGAATTCTGCCACACAATGGGTATTTCAATCCACGCTTCCCGTGGGGGAAGCGACAGCAAAATTATCCTTGACCTCTGCGGTGGTACTGATTTCAATCCACGCTTCCCGTGGGGGAAGCGACCAGCGATTTGATTATAAAAGGAAGTAAGATAAATATTTCAATCCACGCTTCCCGTGGGGGAAGCGACCGCGCGAGTTGTCTTGCAATTTACACGCATGCGTATTTCAATCCACGCTTCCCGTGGGGGAAGCGACCCAGGCGGGAAATGGAACAATCAGGAATTCTGAAAGATTTCAATCCACGCTTCCCGTGGGGGAAGCGACTGATTCCCATTTTATCGGCAACTTCGTCGATAGTATTTCAATCCACGCTTCCCGTGGGGGAAGCGACCGCAGTATATTGCTTGAGCAAAATAAAATAAAAGATTTCAATCCACGCTTCCCGTGGGGGAAGCGACCTGGCCGGCTGCGCGAGGTCTGCAAGGGCAGGGGAATTTCAATCCACGCTTCCCGTGGGGGAAGCGACTTTTTAAGACTGCTGAAAATAGAGAAAGCCCGCATATTTCAATCCACGCTTCCCGTGGGGGAAGCGACGGATTCCGGGCAGCTCCTGCCGGAGCTTGTGTTTATTTCAATCCACGCTTCCCGTGGGGGAAGCGACTTTTCCAGCTTTTCAGCCGCTTCAAGCGGCGTAAATTTCAATCCACGCTTCCCGTGGGGGAAGCGACCATCGGCCCGCCTCCAAAAGTCAAAAAAATGAAAGATTTCAATCCACGCTTCCCGTGGGGGAAGCGACCACAATCTTCATGTTGGCCTTCAAGACCTGCGCCATTTCAATCCACGCTTCCCGTGGGGGAAGCG
>JBFLGC010000098.1:0-2628 GCA_041859945.1 Tetragenococcus sp. | reverse complement strand
AAATAACAAAAAAAGAAGAACCGAAGTCCTTCTTCATTATACGGATATTGCGAAACAACACTATTTGACAAAGAGCCCTCGTTTTTTCTACTTCTTTTAATTTTTTTCTTCTATTTCGTAATTAGGGTGGACCTTGTCCCTTTGATTTTTTCGTAAAGAAAATTTTTGTGGGACATAATCAAAGCCACCTTTGGCCCAAGGATTGCAACGTAAGATCCTAGCCACTCCCATCAGCGTTCCCTTGATCGCACCATGTACTGTAATAGCCTCGATCATGTACGTAGAACAGGTGGGATAATAGCGACAACTCGGCGGAAATAAAGGTGAAATAAATCGCTGATAACCACGTACTAATTGAATAAGAACTTTTTTCAATTTTGATTTCCCCTATATGTTGATGTTAGATCAGCCACGTATGAATTGCCATATATGTTGCCATATGGTCGGGCTTAAAATATCTTTGGGCGACCCTTCGCCAAAAAAGCCATAACCGATCATAAGACCTACCACAAATAAAACAACCACTAAAATGAGGACCACTAGTAGTTTTCCAAGTGTAGCCATTATATAACGAAGATTTTGCATAAAACACCTCTCAAAGTTGAGAAACTAAGGCTTTTTCATTTTTTTCGTCCTCAAAAGAGACCCGTTCAACAGTAGCACCCAAGGCAGTCAATTTTTCATGGAACTTATAATATCCACGATCTAGATACTTCAGATTACGCACTCGGGTGATGCCTTTTGCTCGTAAGCCAAATAATACTAATGCTGCAGCCGCTCTTAAGTCTGTCGCATAGACCAAAGCGCCTTGGATATCAGTATTTCCTTCAATGATCGCAATATTACCGTCTATCTTGACTTTGGCATTCATCCGCTGCATTTCTTCTAAGTGTTGAAAACGATTTTCAAAAACAGTTTCAGTCACTACACTAGTTCCGTCGGACACAGCTTGCATTGCCGTCATTTGGGCTTGCATATCGGTCGGAAAACCCGGATATGGCATCGTTTTAATATCCGTCGCCTTGATGATCGTCGGCCCAATGACACGGATTCCCTCGTCTTCTTCAGTAATTTTAGCTCCCATTTCGATCAACTTCGAAATCA
The DNA here is from genome assembly GCA_041859945.1 of Tetragenococcus sp. Classification (GTDB taxonomy): domain Bacteria; phylum Bacillota; class Bacilli; order Lactobacillales; family Enterococcaceae; genus Tetragenococcus. The sequence continues at coordinate 1,524 of JBFLGC010000098.1, read as the reverse complement.
AAGGGCGATTGTGTTCATAGATAGCATCTTGGATCAACACATTTCCTTGGGTCATGGCTGAGGCAACCATAAAAGTTCCAGCTTCGATCCGATCTTGGACGATCGAATGTCTTACGGCATGTAAATGAGAAACTCCTTCTATACGCATGGTTTCAGTTCCGGCACCATAGACTTTAGCTCCCATTTTATTTAAAATATTGGCTAGATCGACGATTTCTGGTTCTCTGGCCACATTATCGATCGTCGTGATCCCTTCCGCTTTTACAGCAGCCATCATGATATTTTGTGTCGCACCTACACTTGGAAAATCCAAATAAATACTGCTGCCATGAAGTTTATCGGCAATCGCTTCGATATAGCCATCTCTTTGGATGATTTTCGCCCCTAAAGCATGAAATCCTTTTAAATGAAGATCTATCGGCCGCTTGCCAATGGCACACCCGCCTGGCATAGCCACTTTAGCATGACCATTTCTAGCTAATAATGGTCCCATCACGACGATCGAAGCTCGCATCTTACTGACATATTCATAAGGTGCTTCAACATTTAATGACTGGGTCGCATCAATTGTCATCCTATTATTGTTTTCATCAAATTCTACTTGAGTATTCAAATGACGGATCACTTGTTCCATTGTAAAAACATCTGATAAGATCGGCACATTTTCTAAGGTCGTGATTCCTTCTTCAGCTAATAAACTAGCTGCTAGAATCGGCAATACGGCATTTTTAGCGCCTTCTATTTTTACAGTTCCTTTTAATCGATTCCCGCCTTGAACGATGATTTCTTCCATTTTGTTCCCTCCAGCATTTCCTTACCTTGGTCTTTACCCAAACTGTTTTTAGTATACCACATTCTCTAAACGATTAGAAACTTTTGCGGTTTGTTTCGATCAAAAAAACGAAACAAAAATATTTTTGCACAAAACAATAAGTTCCAGAAAAAATGAGCTTACTAGATAACCGATCATAATCGAGAGAAATACAAATAAGATCCTGATCTGAGAGTTATGATAGGCTTTAAAAAAAGTGTCCGTCCGTATGGAACCTAGGGCACGAAAAGCCAACCAGATAAAGGCAAAGTGACTCACGATCCTCAAAACCGCATCGATACCATAGACTTGCATGTTTTTCATCCTTTCAAAGCTCTTACTTAAATCATGATATCATAAAAAGACCCATTGCGAAAACAATCTTTCATTACAATTTATTTAAATTTTTTTCATGCATTACAAATCATCCCTTCGACCGGGTTAAATGATTTATTTGAGAAATCAACTAACGCAAAATTTTATTTTTTAAAATGATCATGCAAATTTAAGCTAAATCTTGCGTAACATAGAGATGAGCTTTGTTGAGCTTGAGGTCTTTCCCACATTATGGCACCCGTACTTGGTGATGATCAAAGTCTTGTAGTAAATGAATTTTAGCTTTTCTGAGGGGATTTAGTGAACTACTCACCACTTAGCTAAACCTAACGGTTCTTAACGCTTGAAATGGGAGCTTCTTGGGAATAGAGCGTACT
>JBFLGC010000097.1:0-2757 GCA_041859945.1 Tetragenococcus sp. | reverse complement strand
ATCATTTCGGCACGCTTGATCCAGTCATTTTCGGTATCTAGTTGCATGCCACAAGATTGGTTGAAGTCAAAAAAGGAGATCTGAGCGTAGTTTTCAGACATTTTATACATGAATAACACCCCTAAGTGCAAAGAAAATTTAGTTATCAAGAGATATCCTGTGCACTTATTATAACATAAAATAGGCTTAATTGTTATAATATCAATGGTTATTAATTATTAAGCAGATACTATGTAAAAGCAGCTTATAGTGGCAATTGGCAAAAAACTTGGAAAAACTATTTAACAGAGGAACAAAAGCAAGCCTATTATTTTTCTATCGAATTTTTACCTGGCAAACTATTGAAAAGTAACTTGTTAAACTTAGGCATCTTGGATCTTGTCAAAGAGGCCTTAGCTGATATCGATGTCGATTTGGAAGATCTTGTTGATGCTGAAAAGGATATGGCCTTGGGAAATGGGGGATTGGGCCGCTTAGCTTCTTGCTTCATGGATTCGATCGCATCTTCGGGACTGCCCGGTAATGGTAATGGCATCCGTTATGAATATGGCCTGTTCAAGCAAAAATTTGTCGATGGCTACCAAGTAGAATTGCCTGATGAATGGTTGAATGGCGGCAATGTCTGGGAGATCCGTCGCGAAAATAAAGCTTGTAATGTCCATTTTGGCGGTAATGTGTACATGAAAAAAAATGCGGTCGGTAAACTAAAACCAGTGGCTGAAAATGAAGTGATCATCCGTGCGGTGCCTTATGATACTGGCATGGTCGGTTTTGAAAATGGGATCGTCAACACGATGCGCTTGTGGAGTGTCGAAGTTTCACCGGAACAAGAAAGTCATTTCAGAAGTATTGAATCCAGACGAAGCATTCGTGATTTGACGGCTGTTTTATATCCTGATGATTCGAATGAAGACGGACGGATGACCCGTCTAGCACAAGAATATTTCTTTGTCTCAGCGGGCGTACAGAGTATCGTTCGGTATTATCAAAAGCTCAATATGTCTTGGTACACCTTAAGTGAAAAAATCGCGATCCATATCAACGACACCCATCCAGCTCTATGTATCCCCGAACTGATGCGGATCTTGATGGATGAACATGATGTCAATTGGGAATTGGCTTGGGATCTGACGGTAAAAGTCATGAGTTATACCAACCATACGATCATGGCCGAGGCCTTAGAAAAATGGCCGATCTACATGATGAAAAAAGTATCGCCCCGGATGTTCCAGATCATTGAAGAGATCGATCGGCGCTATGTCGCTTCCATGCGGGGGATCCACCCCGAGGATATGATCCAACGGACGCGGATCATTCAAAATGATGAGATCCACATGGCTAATTTAGCGATCATTGGTAGTCACAGCACGAATGGTGTGGCCAAAATGCACTCGGATCTATTGAAAGCAGTTGTCTTGCATGATTTTTATGTGATCTATCCCGAACGTTTCAATAATAAGACCAATGGCATTGCCGAACGCCGCTGGTTACAAATCGCCAATGAGCCGCTGTCGAAAGTTTTGGATCAAACGATCGGCAAGAGCTGGCGGCAAGAGTCAACTGATTTGAAATTGCTGATGAATTATCAAGATGATCCCCGTGTTTTAGACCAATTGGCTGAAGCAAAACATCAAAAGAAAGTGGAGTTGGCAACTTATGTCAAAAAAGAAACAGGGATCGTGATTTCTCCTGAGGCGATTTTTGACGTTCAGATCAAACGACTCCATGCCTATAAGCGACAACTGTTGAATCTATTGCATATTTTGAAATTGTATTTTGATTTGAAAGAGGATCCTGATTTGGAAATCACCCCCCGTGTGTTTATTTTCGGGGCTAAAGCGGCACCAAGCTATCATTATGCCAAATCGATCATCAAGGCGATCAATGAAACGGCGAATCTGATCAATAATGATCCAGCTATCAATGATAAGCTCAAAATCGTCTTTTTACCTAACTATAATGTCACTTTGGCAGAAAAAATCATTCCAGCTGCCGATGTCAGTGAACAAATTTCTTTGGCCTCTAAAGAAGCCTCAGGGACGAGCAACATGAAATTGATGTTAAATGGCGCGATCACGATCGCCACTTTAGATGGAGCCAATATCGAGATCCGTAATGCGGTCGGTTTTGATAATGTCTGTATCTTTGGTTTGACAGAACAAGAAGTCTATGCTTATTATGAAAATAAGGCCTATTCGGCACGAAATGTCTATGAACAAGATCCCATACTGCAACGGGTCGTGAATGCTTTTGTCGATGGTACGATCCCCAATATTGCCAATGAAGGACAAGAAATTTTTGATTCCTTGTTGTTGTATAATGATGAATATTTTGTTTTACGTGATTTTGATTCTTATTGTGAAGCGCAAGAAAAAATCGAAGCTACTTACAAAAATCAAAAATTATGGCGCAAAATCAGTTTGATAAATATTGCCAATGCTGGTGATTTCTCTTCTGATGAAACGGTCAAACAATACGCGGAGGATATCTGGCAGATCGAGCCGCTGTTTGCACATACGCAAAAAGAAGGGACGATAAATGGCAATTATTCGATATGATCCTTGGCAAGACCGCTTTAAATATCCTTTTGGAGCTGTCTTACTAAATAGTATTGCCTCCCTTTGTATCGATGTGATCGCCGAAGAAGTTTGCCAGGTTTTTCTGGTGATCCATAAAGATGGGCAAGAGCCAACGCGGCATCAAATGGTTTGGCAAAAGAAAAGTTTTTATGGGTATGAGTATTTGTTCAATTTAGGG
>JBFLGC010000096.1:0-3177 GCA_041859945.1 Tetragenococcus sp. | reverse complement strand
TGAAAGTCGTGAGACTTTAGGCTCACGACGGTTCCACGGCTGACCTTAAGCAAGCCAATCTCGTAGTGTAGCGACTGATTCGGCCGTGAATTGTAACCTTGCGTGTTACAATTTACGCTTCAATCAATAGAACAAAACTGCATTTTTGCGAAGGTGTCTGACTTTAAGCAAATTTATTGATACTGCAAGTGAAAATAATCATAGAGGTTGATAACTAAAATTTTAAAGCACTGATACGAAGCCTTTTTCAGATATCTCCATCAGATTTTTAAAATTTCAATTGGCTAATTTATTAACAGTCTGAAATGATCTTTGTTTTCGAAAGAAAGGTCATATGACGGTCTCAAGTGTCTCTTCTTCGAAAAAAAGGCTATATGATTGCTTCCAATTAAGATCAGACTTAATGGATCAGTCCATTTTTGCGGTTCGTATTCTTTTAGAAATTTTTGCTATCAATTTTTATAAAGTTTTGCTATGATATGAATGAATATTTATGCGAGGAGGGTTTGCATGAAAAAAACGGACCGCCACCAATTGATCAAAAAGATCATCACAGAGCAAACCGTACGAACTCAAGATGAGTTACTCAATTTACTTGAAAAAGAAGGCGTACCGACGACGCAAGCGACGATTTCTCGTGACATTCGTGAATTGCGTATCGCTAAAATACCGGATGACACCGGGCAAACGCGTTTCGAGATTTTCCAAGAAACACTCGATCTAAAAAAAGGATCAGAAAATTCACGTTTAGAACAGGTAATCCCAGACGTCGTTACCAAAATCGATCGGGTCCAATTTTTGACGATCATTCACACGATTCCCGACAATGCACCGATTTTAGCCGCGGCTTTGGATGAAGTAGAGATGCAAGAAAAAATTTGTTCTTTAGCTGGCTTTGACATCGTCGTCATTATTTCACGAACTGAAGCAGATGCCGTAAAAATCGAAACTTATTTTCATAGTAAAATGTAAAAAAGCGCCTTTAATGGGCGCTTTTTTTACATTTTGTTGGGAGCGTGCAAGCCTAGTAAGCGCAGGTCTTCTTTCAAAATTTCTGTCACCGCATAAACCAAAGCTAGACGAGCTTCTTTTTGATCATCTGCCACCAACACTTTGACATTGGCATAGTATTTATTGAATGCTTGGGCTAATCTTATCGCATGTTTAGCGATCACTGATGGTTCATATTCCGCCGCTGCTTGTAAAACAGTATCTGGGTATTGTTGCAAATATTTGATGACTTCCCAACTATTTTCATCATTTAAGGCATAAATAGCCTCAGGATCAGCCTCAAAATCAGCTTTACGTAAAATACTCATCGCCCGAGCATGGGTGTATTGGACGTAAGGTCCGGTCTCACCTTCGAAACGGACGACTTCTTCTAGGGTAAAATCAAAATTATTCAAACGATCATTTTTCAAATCATGGAAGATCACAGCACCGACGCCGACTTGTTTAGCTACTTCGGCTTTGTTTTCCAAATCAGGATTTTTTTCAGAAACTTGTTCATAAGCCAAATCAATGGCTTCATTCAACACTTTTTCTAAAAGGACGATCTTGCCTTTTCTGGTCGATAACTTCTTGCCATCTTTGGTGATCATACCAAATGGGATATGGTGCATATCATCCGACCAGTCATAGCCCATTATCTTTAAGACAGCTTTCAATTGTTTGAAATGGTAAGTTTGTTCATTGCCCACAACATACAAGGATTGCGCAAAATCATAGGTCCGTTTCCGATACAACGCCGCCGCCATATCCCGCGTAATATAAAGGGTCGCTCCATCTGATTTTCTGATCAAAGCGGGATTGAGATCATAAGCTGAAAGATCCACGATATCAGCCCCTTGATCCTTTTTGAGCAGACCTTTTTCTTCCAATAGATCCACGACTTCAGCCATTTTATCATTATAAAACGCTTCGCCATTATAAGAATCAAAGGTCACTTCAAGCATGTCATAAATTTTACTGAATTCTTTCAAGGATTCACTGCGGAACCATTCCCACAAGTCATGCGCAACCGGATCGCCATCTTCTAATTTTTTGAACCAAGCCCGCGCTTCTTCATTTAGTTCAGGATCTTCTTCCGCTCTTTCATGAAATTCGACATAAAGACGCAATAATTCTTGGATCGGGTCCTTTTTAACGGCCTCTTTTGTCCCCCATTTTTTGTAAGCCGTGATCAATTTGCCAAATTGCGTGCCCCAGTCGCCTAAATGGTTGATCTTAAACGGTTTGTAGCCGACTTTTGCCATAGTGAGCGCGATCGAATTACCAATGACCGTCGACCGCAAATGCCCCATTGAAATAGGTTTGGCGATATTTGGTGAAGACATGTCGATCGTAACGACACCGTCTTTCCCCACAGAAACATCACCGTAATGGCCCTTTTCAGTGATGATTTGATGTAAGATCGTTTGACTGACGACTTTTTTATCCATAAAAAAATTCAAATAAGGGCCGACCACTTCGATTTTTTCAAAATTATCGGGAGCGATTTTTTCAGCTAAGTCTTGAGCGATTTGTTGGGGAGCTTTCCGATAAACTTTTGCTAAAGCAAAGGTCGGAAAAGCGACATCGCCATGATCGGCACTTTTAGGGTTTTCTAATAATCTTTCCACTTGTTCCAAGGTCAGATCAGCTTTCACTACTTCATAAATAGCTTGCGCCACAGTTTGTTTGTTATTCATAATTTCCTCCTAAATCTGTTTTACACAAAAAAACTCTAGTATCCTACAATACTAGAGACGAGATTCCCGCGGTACCACTCTGTTTGTTCGTTAGACGAACCGGCTTGATCTGATAACGGTAGATACCGTCTGATCTTGACAAGTGCGGTTCGCTTTACACATTTGCCCGGCTTCCACCACTTCCGAACTCGCTTGATAAAAAGACAAAAGCTACTCTCTTGTTTAAACGATCAACTGCTTGATTTTTTTCATTATAACAAATTAATTTCTTTTTGGCTATGATTTTTTACTACTTCAGCCACATCATGATCTCATCGGCCTTTTTTGAGCAGGCTTTTTCGCTCACATCGTTTTGATCGAAGCAACTTTTTGATACAAAGGTAGACGTGCTACAGCTTCATCTATGCCACTGTGCTCACGCAAGCTCGCCAAGACATCTTGGTTGTATCTTTTCTTAAGTTCATCACAACTTCCGATCAATGAAAAA
>JBFLGC010000095.1:0-3241 GCA_041859945.1 Tetragenococcus sp. | reverse complement strand
AATAACAAAAAAAGAAGAACCGAAGTCCTTCTTCATTATACGGATATTGCGAAACAACACTATTTGACAAAGAGCCGATTCTTTTGAGCCCCTTTTGTCAAATTTCTAAAAGTTCTTTTTCTTTTTCGGCAGCGATTTGATCTAATTTTTCGATTCCTTTATCAGTAGCTGTCTGTACTTCTTTTTCCGAGGCATGTAAATCATCTTCTGTGATATCGCCAGCTTTTTCTTGCTTCTTATAAGCATCCAAAGCATCTCGGCGGGCATTGCGAACGGCGATTTTTGCTGTTTCAGCTTCCTTTTTGACTTCTTTGGCCAATTCTTTACGGCGATCTTCTGTCAATTGCGGAATAACTAAGCGGATCACTGAGCCATCATTCGTCGGTGTGATACCAATATCTGAGGCTTGGATCGCTTTTTCGATTTCTTGCAACAACGTCTTGTCAAAGGGTGTGATCATAAGGATCCGCGCTTCTGGGATCGTGATGGATGACAATTGATTCAAAGGTGTTGGCACACCATAATAAGTCACTGTGACACGATCCAGAAGGCTGGCATTGGCACGGCCGGCACGGATCTGTCCCAATTCACGTTGTAAGCTATCTGCTGCTTTGTGCATCTTTTCTTTGGCTTCTGTCAAAATTTTGTCTGCCATGTTATTTTCCTCCTCTAACGGTCGTCCCAATATTTTCACCTAGAATGACCCGTTTGATATTTCCTGGTTGATTTAAATTGAATACGACTAATGGGATATCGTTGTCCATACTCAAAGAACTAGCGGTCGAGTCCATGACATGCAGTCCTTTTGAAATCACATCTAAATGGGTCAACTCTTCAAATTTAACAGCGGAATGATCGATTTTAGGATCAGCCGAATAAACGCCGTCCACATTGTTTTTAGCCATTAAAATCACATCGGCCCCAATTTCAGCGGCGCGTAAAGCAGCTGTCGTATCCGTTGAAAAATAAGGATTTCCGGTGCCACCGGCAAAAATTACGACCCGTCCCTTTTCAAGATGACGTTCGGCTTTACGGCGAATATATGGTTCGGCGATTTGACGCATTTCGATCGACGTTTGGACCCGCGTCGGTACCCCAGCATTTTCAAGTGTGTCTTGTAAAGCTAAAGCATTCATGACTGTCGCCAGCATACCCATATAATCTGCTTGTGCTCGTTCCATGCCCATTTGTGCCCCAACTTGGCCACGCCAGATATTCCCGCCACCAACGACGATTGCCATTTCGATTCCTAAATCATGAACTTCTTTCAATTCTTTCACGATATCGGCAATAGTCGGCGGATTGATCCCAAAACCTTCGCTTCCTGCTAGAGCTTCACCACTAAGTTTCAATACAACGCGTTGATATTTTGCTTTGACCATGATGCTATCCCTCCGTCAATTCGTAAGTCTATTGTACCATATTGTTTGTTTGCTAGCATTATTTTGCTGAAAATTAAAAAGTTTTCTCAAAAAAAGGCGGGCTTAAAAACTTGCCCGCCTAACTATTTGTAAAAATTATTGTTTTACTTGACTCATAACTTCTTCAGCAAAGTTATCTTCACGTTTTTCGATACCTTCGCCCACTTCAAAACGAACAAATGTCTTCACGCTCGCATTTTTAGAAGCCACATATTGTTCGACTGTCATATCAGGATCTTTAACGAATGGTTGATCGACCAAAGCAATTTCAGCTTTAAATTTCTTCAAGCGGCCTTCGACCATTTTCTCAACGATTTTTTCTGGTTTGCCTTCATTTAAGGCTTGTTCAGTCAAGACTGTTTTTTCATGTTCTAATTCAGCAGCTGGGATTTCTGATTCATTGACATAGCGCGGGTTTATTGCAGCGACATGCATGGCCACATCTTTCGCCACAGCTTCATCATTTGTACCGCTCAATACAGTCAAAACAGCGATCCGACCGCCCATGTGCAAATAGCTACCAAAAGCATCAGCATCCGTTTTTTCGATAACTTCAAAACGACGGAAACTGATTTTTTCACCAATAACTTGCGTCAATTCGATCACAGCTTCAGTGATCGTTCCATTCGAAACTTTCAATTCATTGGCAGCTGCTAAATCTTCTGGTTTATTAGCTGCAACAGCTTCAGCGATTTCTTTGACTAAATTTTGGAATTTTTCATTTTGAGAAACAAAGTCTGTTTCTGAGTTGATTTCAACGATAGCTGCTGTATTTCCATTTACGGCGATCGAAGCTAAGCCTTCTGCTGCGACACGGTCACTTTTCTTAGCAGCTTTAGCCATCCCTTTTTCACGCAAGAAATCCACCGCTTTTTGCATGTCGCCTTCGACTTCTACCAAGGCCTTTTTTGCGTCCATCATGCCAACGCCAGTCATATCACGTAATTCTTTTACTAATTTAGCTGAAATTTTAGCCATTTTTATCTTTTCCTCCTGAATTGTTTTTTAAAAAAAGCTGCTTCAAGAAAGCTTGCGGTTCATCGCCTCGCCTTTGAAACAGCCCGATCTCTCATTTCTTATTCAGCTGAAGAATTATCTCCTTCAACTACGTCTACGATTTCTTCAATAGAAGGTGCTTCTTCAACGTTTTCTGCTTCATCGCTAGCAAAATCTTCTGCTACGACTTGATCTTCCCCTTGATTTCCTTCGATAAAGGCATCCGCCATTTTAGAAGTGATCAATTTAACGGCACGGATCGCATCATCATTAGATGGGATCACAACATCGATTTCATCAGGGTCACAGTTGGTATCGACCATTGCGACAACAGGGATGTTCAATTTATGTGCTTCCTGGATTGCAATACGTTCTTTACGAGGATCAACAATATACATAACATCTGGGATGCGAGGCATATCAGCGATCCCACCTAAGAATTTTTGTAGACGTTCGCGTTCTTTTCTTAAACCCACGACTTCTTTTTTAGGCAAAACATCAAAAGTGCCGTCTTCTTCCATTTTGTCGATATTCTTCAAGCGAGTCACACGTTTTTGGATGGTTTCCCAGTTAGTCAAAGTACCACCTAACCAACGATGGTTCACATAATATTGACCAGCGCGCAAAGCTTCATCTTTGATCGCTTCTTGGGCTTGCTTTTTTGTTCCTACAAACAAAGCGATCCCACCATCTTCGGCAACACTTCTCATGTAGTCATAAGCAGCATCTACTAATTTCACCGTCTTTTGAAGATCAATGATGTAGATCCCGTTTCTTTCTGTGAAGATGTATTTCTTCATCTTCGGATTCCAGCGACGTGTTTG
>JBFLGC010000094.1:0-3263 GCA_041859945.1 Tetragenococcus sp. | reverse complement strand
TTTCTTTTTAGGTACCACCACAAGTACCACCACGGGGCCGGTCAATGCAAACATGTTTTGTGCACCATTCTCCGCGTGACGTGGTATAAAAGGCGGCCTATAAGCGTTTGTTGAGCTTGTCTGCCAAGTCTTCGTAGCCCGGTTTACCAAGGAGCGCGAACATATTTTTCTTGTATTCTTCAACACCAGGTTGGTCAAAAGGATTGACACCATTCAAATAGCCAGAAATACCTACGGCGATTTCAAAGAAGTACATGGTATAACCTAACGTATAAGCGTCCATGGCTGGAATTTTCACTAACAAGTTTGGTACGTTGCCATCTGTATGGGCCAATTGCGTGCCTTGGAAGGCTTTATTATTTACAAAGTCCATTTCTTTTCCTTGTAAATAACCCAAGCCATCTAAGTCTTTTTCTTCAATTGGGATCGTAACGTTCTTGCGTGGATTTTCCACTTTCACGACTGTTTCAAAGACATTCCGTTGGCCGTCTTGAATCGTTTGACCGATCGAATGCAAATCAGTTGAGAAGTTCGCACTGGAAGGATAAATGCCTTTTTGGTCTTTGCCTTCTGATTCGCCGTACAATTGCTTCCACCATTCAGAGAAATATTGCATGCCTGGTTCATAATTGACCAAAATTTCGATATCTTTACCTTTACGGTGTAAGATATTACGCATCGCTGCATATTGGTATGCTTCGTTTTTGCTTAACTCTGGATCCGTATATTCCATGCGAGCATCAGCTGCTCCTTGCATCAAAGCATCGATATCGGCACCACTAACCGCAATTGGCAAAAGTCCAACTGGTGTCAAAACGGTAAAGCGACCGCCGACATCATCAGGAATGACAAAAGTTTCCCAGTTTGCTTCATCAGCTTCGACTTTGACAGCTCCCTTTTGACGGTCTGTCGTTGCATAGATCCGTTTGTTGGCTTCTGTTTCCCCATATTTTTTGATCAGCATTTCTTTGAAGACCCGAAAAGCGATCGCTGGTTCTGTCGTCGTACCTGATTTTGAGATCACATTGATCGAAAAATCACGGTCACCGATCAATTCGATCAAATCAGCTAAGTAAGTTGAAGAAATCGAGTTTCCAGCAAACAGAATCTGTGGTGTTTGGCGTTGTTCTTTTGGTAAAACATTGTAAAAAGTGTGATTCAAAAAGTCGATTGCAGCACGAGCGCCCAAATAGGAGCCACCGATCCCGATCACAACTAATACGTCTGAATCATTTTGGATCTTTTCAGCTGCTTTTTTGACACGAGCAAACTCATCCTTGTCATAATTTTTAGGTAAATCGATCCAACCTAAAAAATCATTTCCTGCTCCCGTTCCAGCACGCAACGCTTGATCTGCAGCAGTTACTTGATTTTGCATATAATCTAATTCATGCGGGCGAACAAATGGTGATACTTTTGAATAATCAAACTTGATGTGTCCCATTGTGAAACCTCCTAAAAAAATAGTAATCTTTTACAACTACTACTTTACTTTTTCTAAGCTGATTTTTCAAGTAAAAGTTGACTAAACAAGTCCTTGGGCAAGCATTGCCTTAGCAACTTTTTCAAAACCCGCGATATTGGCGCCCAACATAAAGTTGTTTTCCACAGCATATTCCCTAGCTGTATCGCGACAAGCGATATAGATTTCACGCATGATATCTGCCAGTTTTTCATCGACCTCTGCTTTGGTCCAAGCCAAGCGTTGAGAATTTTGGGCCATTTCTAAAGCCGAAACAGCTACTCCACCTGCATTGGCTGCTTTGCCGGGACAATAATACAAGTCATTTGCTAAATAAACATCGATTGCTGCAGCATTACTTGGCATATTAGCGCCCTCTGCCACGACCTTCACTCCGTTTGCCACGATTTGTTGCGCTTGTTTTTGATCGATCTCGTTTTGCGTCGCACAAGGAAAAGCCAAATCAGCCTCTGTCGCAAAATCCCAGACTGATCCTTCCTGGTAAACTGCATTTGGTCTGATCTTGGCATAAGCCGTCAAACGTTCGCGTTTCACTTCTTTGATGTCTTTCAAGAGGGTGAGGTCGATCCCTGCTTCTTCATAAATGAAACCATTCGAATCTGAGCAAGTAATGACTGTTGCTCCCAACTCTTGCAACTTTTCAATTGCGTAAATAGCTACATTGCCACTTCCTGACACCATTACTTTTTTGCCTTTGCAGGAATCATTTAAGTCATCTAGCAAGTTTTTGACAAAATAAGTCACGCCATAGCCAGTTGCTTCGGTCCGACCTTGACTGCCCCAAAAATCTAGGGGCTTACCGGTCAATACGCCGGCATCATATTGTCTGATCCGTTTGTATGCCCCAAACAAATAGCCGATTTCGCGTCCACCTACACCAATATCTCCGGCAGGAACATCCATATCGGGGCCGATATATTTTACCAGTTCGGTCATGAAACTTTGACAAAAACGCATGATTTCAGCATCTGACTTACCTTTGGGATCAAAGTCACTACCGCCTTTGCCACCACCTATAGGAAGTCCAGTCAAGCTATTTTTGAAAACTTGTTCAAAGGCGAGAAATTTCAAAATACTCAAGTTGACACTAGGATGAAGACGTAGACCACCCTTATATGGACCTAGCGCTGAATTGAATTGGATCCGGTAGCCACGATTGACACGCCAATCTCCGGCGTCATCTTGCCACGGGACTCGAAATTGGACCAAACGTTCTGGCTCAGTCAATAGAGCAAGTAAGTTTTTCTCGACATATTCAGGATGTTTTTCCAAAAAAGGTGTGATCGTTGATAAAAATTCATCGATTGCTTGTAAAAATTCCATTTGATTTGGATCTTTTTGGTGTACTTCTTTTTGGATCTTTTGCACATATTCAGTTGCTTTTGACATGACTTTTCTCCTCCTTCAAAGATGTAAACCTGATAGCAGATACCATTATTTTTTCTGTTGTTCTGATTTTACCAAAAAGCACTCCTTTTTGCACGAATTTTCTGAAAAATTATTGATTTCCAATAAAATTGCAGTTACAATTCACGGCCAAACCAGTCGCTACACTACGAGATTGGCTTGCTTAAGGTCAGCCGTGGAACCGTCGTGAGCCTAAAGTCTCACGACTTTCAAGCTTCAAACGCCCAGTAACCAAAAAGATAGCAACTGGGCGTAATTCACATTGAATTCTTAACACAATGATCTCGCAAGCCAGTCTCTACGTTACGCTAATTTTAGCTAAAATTTGTTTAATCAGTTAAAAAAATAAAATTTATGCCATTTGATTTCTTAA
>JBFLGC010000093.1:0-3462 GCA_041859945.1 Tetragenococcus sp. | reverse complement strand
ATTAGCTTCAATGTTTACTGAGTAACCCATTATTTTGCAGAAGGACGAGTTATTTACACAAAATTATTGACGCTCCCAACCCCTCACCTTTATGAAGAAGAAATTAAAAAAGCCTTTATTGATTCTGTAAATAAACTTGTAATAAATAAAGGTCATATCATTGAAGATTTAAAGCTTCTTGAAGAAACCTTTGATACGAGTAGTTTAAATAAAGAACTGCAAATATCAGTCGAAAATATGAATTCTACTAAAGAAAATATAGAAAAGCTTATCGAAGAAAACTCAAAATCGAGTCAAGACCAAATTGAATATGCTAAAAAATATGAAAAGCTAGTAAATAAATTTAATTCTGAAAAAGAAAAATACGAAGACCTATGTGCTCAAATCCAAGATAAGGAATCCAGAAAACTCAAGTATGACTTCTTTATTGAAAAATTAGACTCTCTTGCTCCTCTGGACGAATTTGACCCTATCCTTTGGAATTTAATGTTAGATAAGATGATAGTGAATGTGGATGGAAGTTTTGAATTTAAATATACTAAGGATTTATTAAACAACCCCTTATGAATTAAAATTCAATAAGGGGTTGTTTAATAATTAGTTCTTTGCTTAAAGTAATATTTGGCATAGCTTATTTTTTAAAAGTTCTCTCCTTTTTTCAATAAACTCTGGATAATTTTCGTAAGTATATTCCATATTAGGTAGATAGTTAACTGCCCTATAATTAAATTTACCATCTTCTGTTGGTTGATGATAATCAAACCATTGATCAAAATCTGTATCAAGTTTTTCTTCATTTATTTGTGCTGCTAATAACTGAAGATTTGTAATATCATTAACAGAATTGATATACTCATCAATTTTATCTTCTGATATACCTTGTTTTTTTAGATATCCTCTTTTAAATTTGCTCTTTGGATAGATATGATCAATATGGAACTTATTATTAAAATCTAATGAAGGATATAGAAGCATCAGTGTAGATAGAGTGTCACTTTTACCATATCTTAGGTTTAATAAAAACTCATCTATATCAACTTCAGTGAATAAAATTGATTTATTTGTTCCTTTAAATCTTTCTTGTATTTTTTCAATAGGAAATTCACTATTAGGATTTTCTTTTATAATTTCTCTAATTGGTCTTAATACATTGTCTGGTTGACCACTAAATGACCTCTTAAGAAGTGATGAAATAAGCCACTTCTTTATTTTTTCTTTATCACTTCTATTATTTCCGGAGTCAATAAAATTATCTGGATTTCCCTTTATCATGAGATAATAGGCTATTGGAATCAATGCATTATTTGAAGATAGAGTCTCTCCAGAATATCCAAAATAAGATACCAATAGAACTGCTTGCCTAATAGATTTCTTTATAGTTTCCCATTTAGTTTCTATGGTTTCCATGTTTTTTTTATTAAAATTATCGACTTTAAATGCTATGTCTGATAGATTGCTTAATACTAAGGCTGATTTTAGAACAAAGTCTTTATTAATTCTAAATCCATCACCTATCTCATTTATTTCATTAACAAAGTCTATTATTTCTTCTCTAGCATCATGATTGTCCCATTGGGCTGATGCAATTGATAAAAGTAAATCTGAGTAGCTTAGTTTTGTTCCACCACTATTAACCCTTATAAAGATATTTAAAACTTTATCAAGTTCTGTTGAGTCTTCTTTATAATAGCTTATTGTACCAGCTTTATTTATCACATTATAAAGTTTTGAGAGAGCATTAATTGCAAATCGTGACTGTTCTCTTGTGTATTCAAAATCTTCTGAAAAGCTAATATTATCATTTACGTAAAGAGAAACATCTCCATCTTCTTTCATATCTAATATTTTACCTGCTTCGAACCAATAGGTATTTAAATCATTTTTTACTTCTTCTGGAGTTAAAAATCTAAAGTCATATTTATTGTCACTATCTTTAGGTTCACCCAATAGATTCAAAAATAATTTTCTGGTTGGATATGCATTTGGATTATTTCTTGATAAGTATTTTCGTTTATATGCATATGTCCCTTTAAGTCCTAAATAAATAGAAGTCAACCTTTGTTGTCCATCCAATACAGCAATAACTCCGTCAGATCCTTTTAAATCTACCTTTTCATTGTGTCTATTTTTAACCTCATGATAATTTTTCATAAAGGCATAAAAATCATAGTCTCGTACATGTTCTTTATCTATTTGCCAAAATAAAAATGTCCCAATTGGATACTCTCTCATCAAAGAGTCAAATAGTGTTTCAATTTGTTCTGCATCCCATACATATTCACGCTGTATGGATGGCAACACATATCTATTTGATGAAATATCTTTAATTACAGTTGCTATAGTGAGTGGTGTTTGATAAGCCATTATTCTCCTCCAAATAATTAGTGCATAGTTAAATTATTTTAATGCATTTTATGTATACCCTTTTATATCATAAAACACTCCAATATCAAAAACATTAAAAGGTATAGGTTTAAACTTTATACCCTGTGTGCATAAGATACAATTCTAAAAAATGAGCAATAAAAAAAGACCTCTTCTTAATAGTCTGTAAAAATCAAATGCTTTATAAAGGCTTGAAATAGCCACATTCCGAAGTATTAAATTGTATCATTTACGCTACAGTTTTTTCAATATAAATACATTTTACTTTTCCTGCATATCTTCCTTTTAAAGAGTGCAAAGCTAATAAGTTATTTCCTTTGATAATTAAATTATCTTCATTACTAAAAGAATCAACTTTATGTTCTCCATCAGCATCATATTTTTTCACATTCACAAATGCTTTAGGTGCTAAAAGGGTATCTATTTCATCTCTTGCGATGACTTCATTATAGAAAACTTCTTCTTTTCCAACATCTTCCTTGGTCATCCCACCTTCTAAAACACAGTCTTTATAAGGAAAATCTAGGACTACATCTGTGTTATATTGAAGATACTTCCCTTCACTTGATAGTCCAATAGTATTTGAATATTTAGTGTAGCTATCTGACCAGTAGTCTTTATATCTCAAAATATCAATAAATTCTTGCACTTTAAAAATAACGACATCTCCAGCTTTTACTGAATAGTTTTCTCTAATCTTTTGATTTTTCAGTAATGCAGAAATTAACAAAGCATCATAGCTTTTTAAATCATCGATAACTATTGGTCTTTGTAGCTCTTCACCGTTCCAATATTGAGGGAACTCTTTTAAAATATTTTTTATTTGTTGCATTAATCGAGTATCCATTTGTCAGCTCCTAAATTTATTTTTGTCTATTTCATTATATCAAGCAACGTACTATAAAGTCATGCAAAAATAAAAAAATCCTTTACTTTTAATTTGTCAACAGTTTTGTGTCCTCCCATCATCATTGTTTTTAGGATGTAAGTAAATTTACAAATGAGCTAATTTCATAATTGCCTTTTTTAAAAAAGTAAACACTTGTCCAATTTTCAAAATATCAAATTTTTTGAAAA
>JBFLGC010000092.1:0-3740 GCA_041859945.1 Tetragenococcus sp. | reverse complement strand
CTCTTTCAATTTAGCATTTTTAGTTTTCATCATGACCGCGATGACAGCCCCTGTTTGAGCAAAAGACACACTGCCCATCGGTGTCAAAAGCATGGTCGGTTGTCCCGAAGACAAGGCGATGATCGCAAAGGGAATGATCGCCCAGTGCATTCCAAACATGACCAATACTTGCCAAGCAAAACCTAAAATCACACCGAATAGGACAGGACTAAAGTCTTGTACCGTAATGAGTCCTTTCCCAAGCGCATCAGAGACAAAGTTCATGACCGGACCGATCACCAGAAAAGTCAATGGAATCGTGACCAAAGCAGTAAAGAAGGGCACTAAAAACAATTTCACCACGTCGGGGATGATTTT
Source organism: Tetragenococcus sp. (assembly GCA_041859945.1). Lineage (GTDB taxonomy): Bacteria > Bacillota > Bacilli > Lactobacillales > Enterococcaceae > Tetragenococcus. The sequence continues at coordinate 3,383 of JBFLGC010000092.1, read as the reverse complement.
GCGTAGTTGTTTTTCGAGAAGGGCTGCAAAAGCCGTGGCAGCAATGATCGGCATAACAGTCGAACCGTAGCCTGCCGCTGGGATCGAAAACGGAATGCCAAAGAAATTCAAGCCCCCTGCTTCGGCAAAAGTAGCTGTAGCCGAGCCATCGATAAAGCCCGTGTAAACCAAACTAGAAGCAATCATCATCCCCACAAAAGGAGAACCGCCAAATTTTTTCATTGCAGTGTAGCCAATAAAAATTGGTAAGAATAAGAAAAGACCATCACCCATTGAATTCAAAACAGCATAAGTAGGTCCAGCCGCAAATTCACTGCCCATAAAGAAAGATAAGAGCGCAACGACTCCTTTTAACATACCAGCAGCCGACAAAGGCGCTAAGATCGGTTGGAAAATACTAGAAATGATATCGACAAATTGGTCGAATAGATTGCCTTTAGTGCCACTAGTTTCATTTGTTTCAGGTAACACTCCCAAAACCGCATCGACATCTTGCCGCACATCGGGGACGTGATTACCGATGACAACTTGGTATTGACCTCCAGATTGCATGACCGTCACTACGCCATCCATATTTTTCAAAGCTTGCGTATTGGCTTTACTTTCGTCTTTTAATTTAAACCGCAAACGGGTGATACAGTTGGTCAAAGAAAGCACATTTTCTTTGCCGCCGACTTCTTTAACGATATCTTTTGCTAATGCTTCATATTTACCCATGAATAGTTCCTCCAAATTTTTATTTTTTAGAGGTTTCGCCAACTAAATGTCACGATCCGTTGCCTTTTCCGCAGGCCGTACGTTTTCCTTTCTGCTTAATTATAGCAAGCGTTTCAGCGCTTATCTCATTTTTTCAAGAATACGAGCAATGTGAATAGTGATGTAAACTTGCTCGTCTTTTGTCGTTTCATAGTGCCAACGCGTGCGCACCAAATCCACAACTTTTTTGGTCGCTTCAAAAGCTTCCGGATATTTTTTTACGATCAAAAGAAAAAGTTCATTTGCCACTTGATCTTCTTCGATCTTTTGGCTCTCAGGATTCAAGACATGCTCCGAGAAAAAGCGCAAGTGTGTGATGAATCGCTGAAAATAAATGTCATTTTCTTCAAAATTGATCTTCAGAGTGTATTTAATGACTGTCAAAATTTCTTCGATCATCTGTGTCAGGTCGATGGCATTTTGATCACCGGAATCGATCGTTGAGTTGACTAAATGTAAGGTCAAAAATCCCGCCTCATCATCGGGCAATTGTACATGCAAGCGTTCATTGATCACCGTAAGCGTCTTGCGGGCGATCGCCAATTCTTCGGGAAAGAAACGTTTGATGTCCCATAGTAGGAAATTTTTGATCTGAATACCTTTTTGTGCTCGTTGGATCGCGGCATATAAATGGTCAGCCACCGCAATAAAAGCTGTTTCATTCAGCGATTTGTTCATTTCTTTTTCCGCGTAAGTCATCATTTCATAGGAGAGAGCAATGATTTCTTCAGGAATATCGGTCAAAAGTTTTTCAAAATTGGCAATCTCCTGTGAATCTTTTTGTTCAAAAATTTTTTCAACCTTTGACTCGTCGATCAAATAGCCTGGCTTTTGCTTGAAGCCTAAGCCATTGCCCATCAGAACGATTTCTTTGTCCTGATCATTTAAGGCCGTTACCACATTATTATTCAATATTCTTGCGATTTTCATGGCTTTTTCTCCTAATAAGCACAAAAAGACCCAAGCAGGACCACTGCTCGAGTCTAGCTTAACTTAATAATAACTATCTCAAAAGCAACTATACTATGAAAGTTATTTTTTGTCAACGTTTTCAAATTTCTTAAATCGAAAAGCAGAAATTGGAAAAGTGATGAGTGGAACATTGGACGACTCTACAAGACTTGACGCTATGAATTGACATTAAAATGGAAAGAAAAGGACATATGACGGTACGAAGTGATCCAAAAGTGGAAAAGAAAGGACGTATGATGGCGTGAAGTGATCCAAAAGTGGAAAAGAAAGGACATATGACGGGATGAAGTGATCCAAAAGTGGAAAAGAAAGGACATATGACGAGCAGAAGTAAAAACTATCACAAAAAGCTGACTTAACTAATAAGTCAGCTTTTTTTTAAAGGGACCAGTTATTTCGCTTTTCTAATGAGCAAAAGTAGTCCATTTTATCTTCAAACCAATACTCGAAAATGATTCCCCGGTTATGGTAACAAGAAAATTGACCTCTTGTAACTTTTAACTTAAAGTGTTTTTTCAATATTTTCCTCAAGTATTGTTTATCGATCTTGCTACCAAAAAATGCAACAAGATCGTGAAAAACTAAGTCTCGTTCACGAAAAATTGTACCATACTCGCAAATGGTACGAACGTAGGCTGTTTCTCTTGGTTCACTGTGAATACTTTGATCGATACAAGAATAGCATTTATATGAATACCTTGTTCTTTTTGTATCAACTTGGGCACAATCGCGGCATAGGATTCCTCTTTTTAAATAATCGACACGAGCAGTAGCTAGTGCTTTTGTGTATTTGAAATTTTTTAAGGAATTTTCCTTTAAAACTTCACACCAAGAATCATCTTCGGCTGCAGTTACTTTTGTTGCCAAATCGATCAACCAGCCAGAAACGGTCCGCACATCGTAAACGAGGTCTGTGACCGGATCCTTGATATCGATGGTTGCATTTGGATTCATGAATACAAGCACGCCTTTGACGGTCAAGTCGTCTGCGCCGGCTTGTAATAACACTCGTTTAACGGCGCGCATCGCATTATGAAGCTGTTCAAAAATATTTTCTTGCAGAGGCATCTCATTTTTGACCCACTCGTTTTCGCTGAACGTGTACTTGCCACTGTAATTTTTCACATCGACCACGTAAACGACCTTGTCAACGACAAGCAGTTTATCGATCTGCACACAGCTGTCATGTGTTTCTAGATAAAGATCATCGATGCAGGGCAATTTTTCTTCTGTCAAAAAGTTCTGCAAACGATCCAAGCTACATTCGGCCGCATAGCCTTTCTTTAGATCTTCGAGTTTTTCCTTTTCATCCTTAAATAAAGTTAATCGTTTTGCCAAAGTTTCCAAATATTGATACTCTTGAGATTTTTTTCTCATCTTTTCACCTCCCCTCACTATAAAGTACGAAAAAAATCGGCTTTAGCTTTTTTTAAAAAGGACTTTTTTTCAACTTGAAACTTTTTTTCTCAGTTAAGAAAAATTTTTTAGGTTTTTAAATTGGGAAACGAACGAAATGATTCGATCTATGAAAAGAGTGAGGTCAATTGGTAAAATAAATTGAAAGAAAGGCCATATGCCAGCGTGAAGTGATCCAAGTATTAAAAAGAAAGGACATATGACGGCGTGAAGTGATCCAAGTATCAGAAAGAAAGGAC
>JBFLGC010000091.1:0-4177 GCA_041859945.1 Tetragenococcus sp. | reverse complement strand
GAATGATTTTCGAGATAAATAACGCTTGTAAAATCGATTTAAAAAATATCAACAGTTTTTCATAAATCATTCAGGATGAAGTTTGTTTTGTAGATTTTTTGACTGAGTAGAAAAAATTGTGCTAGAGAATTATTAGAATTTGGTAAAAGGAAGCGGTTTTTGTGGTATCTATTTTCAATTGCGGTAAAATAGAAGAGTACGTAGAGGGAAATGGAGGAATTGTTTTGATTGGTAAGAAAACAGCATCTTTGTTAATGGAAAATCAAGAGGCATTTATAATACCCGCCGAAAATGTTGCCACCGTTTTATATAGTAATCCTTTAGAACATGCCTTGTTGGTGTTGTCGAAAGTGGGGTATTCGAAGATCCCGGTTTTGGATGCCCAAGATCATTTAGTCGGTTTGATCAGCTTGGCGAACATCGTCAATAAAATGATCGAACTTACCGGCCTTGATTTAAAGCTGATGGAAGACTTAACCGTTGCTGATGTCATGGAAGTCAGTGTGCCGACGATTTCTGACCCTAATGATTTGGAAGAGATCTTGCATCTTTTAGTGGATGCCTCTTTTCTACCTTTAGTAGATGGGACAGGGATATTTCAAGGAATCATCACACGAAAAGAAATTTTAAAATCAGTGAATCACTTAGTACATGAAGTAGAAAAGCGCTACGTTTTTGTTCCTAAAGAGGAAGAAATCGAAGCAAAAAAAGTCAAAGTGGAATTAAAACTTTAAAAAAGCCTGGTTTTCGTTTTTAACGGAAATCAGGCTTTTTGCGTATCAGCTATTAATGATTGGGGTATTAGGGATCTTAAAGCCAGCTTTTGTCAGTTCACCTATCGTCAAGTTCAAAAGTTCCTCACTGATTTTGCCTTGTTGCCCATTTCGAACGTGGAAAGTCGTGCGGATAGCAAAATTGTTATTTCCCAAATCTACGATCCCAAAAATCGTTGGTTGGGTCTGAATGTCATGAACAAAGTTTTCTGCGATGGTTTGATTTGCCTGACTAACGATTTCTTCGATAGCGGCAATATCATCAGTTGGATCGATACGTACGTCAACTTGGACCCGCATGTCAGCACGCGAGGTATTGCTGATAGTGGTAATGCTCCGATTGGGAATAAAATGGATTGTACCATCCACTGATTGTAATTGCAGCGTCCGGATGCCAACATTTATGACCGTTCCTTCAATGGTAAGATTAGTTAATTTGATATAGTCACCGACATCGATTTGTTGTTCCATAATGATAAAGATTCCATTGATGATGTCACTCATAAATCCTTGTGCCCCTAAACCAACAGCTAATCCGGCGATCCCTGCTCCGGCTAGCAGAGAACCTACCGGCACACCAATCGTCGAGAGGATCGCGTAGACCAGTAAAAATCCCCAAGTGTATTTGATGACATTTCTGGTGACAGCTTCGATCGTGTCTAAGCGACCACCAGTGATTTTTCGATTGCGATAACTTTTAAAAGTTCGTTTTAAAACAAACTGGATCAACTTGGCCAAAATTGCAAATAAAAGAAAGATAAAGAGCAAAGTCAGAGCTTTCTGGATCAACAAACTGATCAATTGTTCCCAATCGATATTTTGCCACCAACGTTGAAAGGCATTGATCTGCTGAGTGGTCGGTTCGATGAGCGGAGACTGGGAATCTGTTGTTGAAGTAGTTGTTAAAATAAAATACATCACTTATTCCTCCAAAGTATTCTCATTTATATTGTAACAATCCTTGGTTGAAAAAGAAATGATTTTAAGAAAAAAGCAAGTTATCTAAGATAGGTGGACGCCCTTGTCGACAAAAATCACTTCACCGATGATCCCACTTGCTAAAGGGCTCAGCAAAAAGGCACAGGCATTGCCAACTTCATCGATCGTCACACCTTCATGGTCAGGAGTTCGGTCTTCAGATAATTGGATCAGCTTATGGTAATCTTTGACCCCTGTTACAGCTAAGGTTTTGATAGCACCAGCGGAAATAGCATTGACGCGGATATTTTGAGGTGATAATTCGGCGGCTAAGTAACGCACAGCAGCTTCTAATGAGGCTTTTGCGATCCCCATCATGTTGTAATTTGGCACCGCCCGTTCAGAACCTAAATAGGTTAGAGTCACTATGCCACTATTTTCCGATAAGATCGGTTTGGCATAATGCGTCACTGCGATCAATGAATAACTACTGACGTCTTGAGCTAAACTATAACTGTCACGTTTGATGTCTGTCACATCACCTTGTAAAGCTTCTTTGTCTGCGTAAGCGATCGCGTGTACGACACCATCTATTTTTCCGGCATAAGTAGCGATTTCTTCAAAAGCCGTGGCGATACTTTCGTCACTAGCCACATCACATTCGACTAAAAATTCATTGCCTGTCAATAGTTTCTCTAATGATTTTTTCATACGTTCATTTTGATAGGTGTAAATGACTTCGCCACCTTGTTGGGTGATGGCCTTGGCACAGCCCCAAGCAATACTACGCTTGTTAGCCACACCCATTACGACGATTTTCTTACCAGTTAAAAAACTCATATCTTCACTCCTTAATAATTGCTATTGATGAATAATTGTTTCATGATAGGTCCATGATTATCTATTATTAGATAAAATCGTTTGATTGTCAAACTAATTTATAAAAAATAAATATTTTGTTGCTAAATAGTCGAAAATATGATAGTTTGATAATCAAAGTAAGTTAGTAAATAGGAAGAGGTCGTTTTACTATGGAAAAAGTATTGACAGAAACAGAAGTAATGGATTTGATCCCTAATCGCTATCCAATCATTTATATCGATTATGTAGAGGAACTTGATCCAGGAAAGAAAATCATTGCCACCAAAAATGTGACGATAAATGAAGAGTTTTTTCAAGGACACTTCCCGGGAAATCCAGTGATGCCAGGTGTTTTGATCCTTGAAACGCTTGCTCAAGCTGGTTCGATCTTGATTTTGAAATCAGAACAATTTTTAGGACATACGGCTTATATCGGCGGGATCAACAAAGCAAAATTTCGCAAAAAAGTCGTGCCGGGTGATACCTTGAAATTATCTTTTGAAATCACTAAGATAAAAGGCTCGGTCGGTACCGCTGATGCCGTAGCAACTGTTGACGGGAAAACTGCAGCAGAGTGTGAATTTACCTTTATCGTTGGCGATTAAAAGAACCCCCTTAGGAATCAATAAATTCCTAAGGGGGTTCTGCGATTATTTAGCTTCTTGTAAAACAGTGATTTTTTCGATCGTGACAGGATCTTTGGGTGTCGATTGCTCCCCTTGAGAGTTTGTTTCATCTGTCATTTCAGCAGTGGCGATCTTATCGACAACGTCCATTCCTTCGATGACTTGACCAAAAACAGTATACATCCCATCTAAAGAGGGCACGCCACCATTTTTATAGGCTGCGATGATTTTTTCTGGGGTAAATTGAATGGCCAGATTTTTGGACATATCTTGCGTATTTTGGACGATAAAGAATTGACTACCTTGACTATCTGTTGCTTGACCACGCGCCATCGAAAGTGCCCCGCGGATGTGATAAAGTTGGTCGGAAGGTTCTATTTCAAAACCATCGCCCCAGATACTTTCACCACCAGCTCCGGTACCTTCGGGGTCGCCACCTTGAATCATGAAGTCATTAACGACACGATGGAAAGTCGTACCATCATAATAGCCATCTTTGGCGTGAGTGATGAAGTTTTCGACAGCTTTAGGGACAATTGCCGGAAATAGTTTGATTTTAATCGTGCCAACTGACGTGACCATTTCGATCAAGTCTTCATCAGCTTGTACTTCTGAGTCTAATTGTGGTAACTCGATCGTACTTAGGTCCGCAAAAGAACTAGTCGTTGTGGCTGTCACCTCTTTAGAGCTAGCTGTACTGGTGGTTTTTGAATCGTTTGAACCACATGCACCAAGTAAGGTGATACTTATTACGAGTGAAGCGAGATAAAATCCTAATTTTTTATTCATGTACTTGGAAAGTCCTTTCTTTTTATCATGTTTCTATAATCATAACAAAGATTCAAATTATTGCATAGAAGAATTTAAAAAATTTTGCTTGTCTTCTTGATGTTACAATTCACGGCCAACTTGAGCGCTACACTTTCACGTTTGTGGCTGCTACTGTCTGCCGTGGGACAGACTTGAGCCTAAAGTCTCAAGTCTGTCAAGCTTCAAACG
>JBFLGC010000090.1:0-4367 GCA_041859945.1 Tetragenococcus sp. | reverse complement strand
GGTGCACTTATTTGTTATTTTTCATTCAGAAAATTTTGTTTGTTTTCACTTGACTTTATATAGTTAGTCTTTCTAAAAAGGTTTGCGCGGGATGAGAAAAGCATTAGGCGCAGACTCAAAACCAACTTTTGGATAATAATCCATAGCATTTGGAGCCGCTAAAAGTACGAGCACAACTTCTTCACCCAATTGATTTTGTAAGCATTCGAGCAGTTTTTTACCGATCCCTTGTTTTTGGTAGTTTTGATCGACAGCTAAGTCGGATACATAACAGGCATAGGAAAAATCGGTCAGAGCCCGAACAAGGCCGACCAAGCAATCACTTTCCCAAGCGGTCCATAGAATATCACTGTTTTCAAGCATTTCTTCGAGGCGGCCCAGATCTTGAATGGGGCGATGGATCCCAGAGCTTTGAAATAAAATGGCAAGAGACTTGGCGGTAAGCTTTTTTTCATTGGTATAGGTGATCATATTCGTCTTCCTCCCACCATTTGATGTAATTAGTTTGATCTTTGCGCTTCTTAAAACCGTTATTCTCATAGAAACGACGAGCTTGCTTGCGCTCAAAACCAGTTACTAAGCGGATCCCCGCACTGCCATGTTCTTTGGCCCACTGTTGTCCCCGCTCCAATAATCGTTTGGCGATCCCTTGTTTTTGATAGTCAGGTCTTACCGCTAAGGTGACAATATTCTTCAGACTTTTGTGATAGGTGTTTTCGTAATCAGCCAAGTGGATATAGCCTACGACCAGATTTGCCTCGTTTTCGTAGACAAAAATTTGATTGGTGGGAAGGGTCAGAATTGTTTGCAACTGTTTCTTGGTGCCATCAACAGGAAATTCGTAACCGAGGCTAGCTTTATTGATAAGTTGTATAGCAGGGGCATCGGTGACACGCATTTCACGGATCATAGTCTTCACTTCTTTCTTAATGAAAATCGATTTGTTTCCATTTTAGCAGAAAATAAGTGAAGTGGTACAAAAAAGTCGTTGAAATGAGAATTTATGCTGTTAAAACCTGCTATAGTCACTTTGGATAAGTATTTTTTCCAAGTTTTAGTGAGAGGTGGCAAGTTTGAACTGTTTAAAAATTAGAGCGTAAGTATACAAAAAGGATAACTTGCTTTCTTTTTTTTAAATGAAAATTTAGTAGCATGTGCAGTTACGTACTAACTGAAAGCTTTTATCATTTTTTTATAATTTTATCATTTTAATGATAAAATAAAGAAAAAATGATAAAGAGTGATTTTATGAATATCTTAAAAATAACGAAACTATTTGAAGAAATAGGGCTTACGATCAAAATAAGTCAAGTCGAGCAAAAACTGCCACTAATCTATGGAAAACATTATGATTGGTGCCAAATCGATGTACTAAATAAGGATCAAAGTTTACTTATTATTGAAGAAAGACGAGAAGGGAAATTAGATAGTTTTCTTAAACAGGCACAAATTTTTAAGGAACGATTCAACATGGAACCAATTCTATGTTTCAAAAAGATTGCTCCAGAAAGTAAAAAAGTCTTGATAAGTAGAGGTATTTCTTTCATGGATTATGAAGGAAATCTGTTTTTACCGACTATTTCTTTGCGTAATGTACCAATTCAAAAAGAATTTACTAGCGATAAACCTTTTACAAAAAGTGAGCAACTGATTTTGATCGATCTCTTATTGCAAAGTGAGAAAAGATTTAGCTATAAGGACTTGATAGAAATGACTTCATTTTCACAAGCAACGATTTATCGTACGTTAAAAGAATTTACTAAAATGGGGTGGCTTCAATCAATGAAAGAAGACTTCATTTTGAAAAAAGATAAAGTTCAAATTTTTGAGGAGGCAAAGCAACGTTTTTTTGATCCAATTAAACGGAAAATATATATCGAGCCACCAGTTATGGAAGCTTTTAAATCGATGCAACCGAAAATAAAAAGTGCTGGGGAAATGGCTTTATCAGAATATGCTTTTTTATCTGCAAATCAACCATGTTACGCCATTTCTGAAAAAAATTTTTTGACCATGGGAGATTCAATTGATTCTTTTGATGTTTACCTAGAAGGCCTAGAGGAATTACAACTTTGGAAATATGAGTCGATCACAGATGCAAATATGGTAGATCCGTTGTCCTTATACTTGTCTTTTGAAAAACAGGAAGATCCGCGATTAGATCAAGCTTTGGAAGACATGCTATATAAAAGTTTAGGAAAGAGTTGAAGAGATGGCAACAGCAAGTTATAATCAAAGATTTATTCAAGCTTTCAAAGAATATTCAGATAGTTACATTTTGATAGGTGGCACTGCGACATCAATCATTTTAGCTAATGTTGGCTTACGAAGCCGTAGTACTCCTGATTATGATGTCGTTTTAACTGAAGTACGAAATCAAGCTTTTTTGCAATGCTTTGTTCAGTTTATTCAAGAAGGAGATTATCAACCAGAAAGTTTGGATGAGAAAGGGAAATTATTTCGCTTTCAGACGAAAAATAAGGAATATCCCCAAATAATCGAACTATTTTGTAATGAACCAGTTCTTCCATTACAAAAAATTGGGCGCACAGCTCCAGTTTCTTTTGAGCATGGGATGAGTCTATCTGCTTTGTTACTTGATGAGGAATATTATCAACTTATACAAAAAGGGCAAATTCTTGTTGATGGTTATTCTGTTATGAACAACAAATACTTGATTGTTTTTAAAGCAAAAGCCTGGCTTGATTTAAGGAATAGAAAAAAATCAGGACAACAGGTGGACAGTAAAAATATTAAAAAGCATCTGAATGATATTGCTAGATTAGTGGGATCGTTGGAAGATACTGATGAAATGCCTTTAAGTAATAGTGTGAGAAAAGATATGCAAGAATTTTTAAGTCAGTTAGAAAAGAATTTGGCGGACCTTCCTGATCATCATCAAAATAGAGATATCATTTTAGAAAGAAAAGAAATTTTAGATATCTTAGAAAAACTCTTAGCTTGAAGAAATATATTGCTCTGAACAACAGTTGAAGAATTGGAGAATTAGTATGATCTCACTTAAAATAACAGGAATACTTTACTTGATCCCTTATCAAGCATTACGCAAAGAGGCTTTGGCTTGGTATGCCGATCCTGAAATCCAGTGGCTCGTCAATGGCATTAAAACGGCCTATTCAGTCGAACAAGTCAAGCAGATGTATGACTGGCAAAAGGCCCATGGCGACCTTTATTATATTGAATATGGTGAAAAAGACCGGCAAACGATCGGCGATGTCTGGATCTGTGACACTGATTTTGCCATTGTTATCGCACCTGATTATCAAGGACAGGGGGTCGGCACGGCAGTCGTCCAATTTTTTAAAGAGCGATCTGCCCAAATGAGGGTCCAAGAAGTTTATTCTTACAACAAGGGCTCCCAACGGCTTTTTGAGCAAGCTGGTTTTAGAAAATTGGTCAATGGTACCAACTACAGTTATTTTTTTCAACGCTAAAAATTGCAGCTGCGATTTTTATCTGCTATACTACTCTTGCTCATAGGGGGTGGTCACATGGTACGTTTTGTATCATCTAGTGCTAAGGTTGATGTCTGTTAGCCGAATCACTAGAAAATTTTCTTTCTACTGATTCCTGTTTGAGAAAGGAAATTCCAAATGAAAACAATCCAACCATATCAATTTATGCATCTGACAGAAATTTTTGATCAGCTGCTGCATACCTATCAAACCGTCAGTGATATGAAGACGATCGCTGCGGTCCAAGCTATCACGATCGATAGAATTTATCAAACTTTGCCCATGGCGAAAGTTGATTTAGAAGACTTGGTTTCCTTTGCCTTAGACCGACAAATGACGCGAAACTCACTAGAAAAACAATTACTTGTTTTTAAAGAAAATGTGTTACCGTTTGTCCAACCAAGTGACAAGCAAATCGAAAAAGTGTTTCGTAAAGTAAAAAAATTACAACGGCCAGATTTTGAATCTTTTGATCTGCGCGACCATACGTATATCGGGTGGAACGATCCGGGAACGCAAAAAAAATTCCTACTTTATTACAATGACGAACGCCTAGAAGGCATTTATGGCGATCTTTCTACCAAAGTCGTCAAGGGTTACTGCTCGATCTGTCATCACGAGGCGAATGTCGCACTATTTACCGCCATCAGTAAGAAAGGCAGTGAGGGACGGTACACTAAAAAAGGCAACTACATTTGCGTCGACAGTAAAGCTTGCAACTGTCAACTACATCATCGCGAAGATCTGGACGAATTTTTAAGGCAAATCAAATAAGAATAAACAGGCCTGTCGTATTGGTCGCGACAGGCCTGTTTGGAAAATTATTAATTTTTTTCATGACGATTTTTCCAATACTTGTAATTGCTACAGACAGCTATGACAAAGATCAAA
>JBFLGC010000008.1:0-67409 GCA_041859945.1 Tetragenococcus sp. | reverse complement strand
AACCGCCACATACGGAACCGTACGTGTGGTGGTGTGAGAGGGGCGAAAAGTTATTAACTTTTCCCTCTACTCGATTGCAAAATGAAATGTTTTTGTAATATAACTTTTATCGAATTGACATCTAGCTATGTTACAATCTTTTTGTGATTAAAATTAATGAAAATTTAATTGACCTAAAGTAAATTTAAAAAAAGACAGTCGGAGGAAGAAAAGTGAAGAAGCGATTATTTACAGCTATATTGACCTGTTCATTGGTACTTACGCCAGCTATCACTCCAAGTGTTGCCTTAGCAGATGATTACGACCAACAAATTGAAAATAAGAGTAGTGAAATCGATCAATTGCAAAACCAACAAGCAAGCCTTCAAGCAGAAATCGATACTTTAGAAGGAAAAGTTGCAGATATCAACGATAAAGCACAAGACTTATTGGACCAACAAGCTAAGCTTTCCAAGCAAACGGAAGAATTGCAACAACAAATCGAAGACTTACAAGTACGGATCGAACAACGTGAAGACCGAATTCGGGAACAAGCGCGTGACGTTCAATTGAATGGAACAGATACCAGTATCGTGAGTGCCATTTTGAATGCTGACTCTCTTTCCAATGCCATCGGCCGCGTGCAAGCGATGAACACTATCGTTGGCGCCAACAACGATTTAGTGGAACAACAAAAAACAGATAAACAAGCCGTGGAAGACAAACAGGCGGATTTAAAAGCAAAACAAGAAAAAATCCAAGAAAATCAAGCGGAACTTGAAAGCCAAAAAGGTGTTTTGATGGCAAGCCAAGCCGATCTTGACGTGAAAAAAGCTGATTTAGCAGCACAACAAGCTACCAAAGAAAGCGAAAAATCAGCCATCCAAGAACAAAAGAAAGCAGCCGAAGCAGAAGCAGCGCGCGTTGCTGAACAAGAACGCTTAGCTGAAGAAGCTCGCAAGGCAGCTGCCGAAGCAACAGAAGTGGTCGAAGAAACACCAGTAACCACACAAAATCAAAGCAATACACCAACGACTACTAATACTGTACCAAATACTGGTGGAACTGCAAGTACTGGTAATGCTACAAATGGTGGTACAACTACTAATACTGGTGGCAATACAACTACTGGTGGCGATTCAGGGTCAGCAGTAGTGGATACGACACCTTCAGTAACCGGTGGCTCAGTGGTTGATGTCGCCATGCAATATATCGGCGTCCCTTATGTGTGGGGAGGCAAATCTCCAAGTGGCTTTGACTGTTCAGGTTTTGTATGGTACGTCTACAAACAAGCAACTGGTCGCGAAATTGGTGGTTGGACAGTGCCACAAGAAAGTGCTGGTACGGTTATTCCAGTAAGTCAAGCGCAAGCCGGTGATCTTTATTTCTGGGGATCAAGAAGAGCTTCTTCTCATGTGGCTCTAGCTCTTGGTGGCGGGCAGTACATTCATGCTCCTCAACTAGGACAAAGCGTGACGACTTCATCTGTTTCTTACTGGGCACCAGATTTTGCCGTTCGTATGTAATTAAAAATTAGTAAAGCTGAAGCTGACGAGAAATCGTCAGCTTTTTTTGAACGGTTAAAAAGGTATTTCTTTTGAGCAGCGGTCCAAGCTTAGTTTATCAAACTTAGCAAGACTGTCTTCCGTTATAATAAAAGGATGAAATGGGGAAGATGCAGTGTTTTATCTTTACGTATATCATAGAGAGTAGCAATACCACAAGTTAGGCTTCTTTTTGCTCGTGTTTGTTTTTGCGGATATCAGGACTCCAGTTTAGTATCTAATTATTTTTTTGCGGATACCGAATTTGAGCTCTGATATTCACAAATTTATTATGAAATTTCGGAAACAACTTTCCTATCATTTGGAAATTTTCAAAGGGATATATCGCATATGTTGTCAATTTTGTTGGATGTAGTAATGAAGGTAAGGGTGTCAACTTGGAATACAAATAGCTCCCACTAAAAATAGTAGGAGCTAAAATCATAATTGAATCGCTGCATTGTTTGTACGCTGGAATACAAGTTTTAAAGAGTTTGAATTATTTTTCGGCCTTCTTCTGTAGCAGCTTCAGCGAGTGATCGATTTGAGCCATCTTTGGCATCGTTACAAGTTGATCTTCCCTTCAAAGCTTGGATCCTGTAAATATTCCCAGGGCTCGATTGGTGTAAAATGGCGCTTTAAAACAGAATCCAAATAATCACGCCGTAGATTTTTCCCAAAAAATTCTTCTAATTCTTCAGGCAATAGGTCGTAATCATTAAAGATCGTACCCCACTCGCAAATGGTCCGACAATATGCAATCTCGATCGGTTCCATTGCCCCACAATGATTGCAGATAAAAGCCGTTTCCGCACCGACTGAAACCTCTGACATATCAATATGATGACACTCATCACAACAGATACCAGTCTTTAACAAGTGTTTGTCAGATAGCTTCAAGCCAATGCCGGATAATTGTGGTTGACTCGCATAAAGATTTAACTCACGTGCCCAATCCATGGCGTAGGTGGTCGGTTGTGTGATCGGGAGGACCGTGACTTGCTCTTTTTTCAAAGCAGCCAACCAACTATCGATTGCTGCATAACGCACGACAGTACCAGGGAGGTCTTCAGCCATAGTGATTTCTTGCTCGGCAAGGATCACGATCACGAGCTCGATGTCGATCTTGATCATAGCTTCCCGATAAATTTTTTGCAAGGTGAGACGGGTATTTTGCATCTTTTTAAAATCCATCTTAGAAATAAAAGTGGGGTCGCCCTGCCATTTGCCAGACGTCTCCTCATATTCGTTACAACCATTGCGCATCTCGATCAGATAACCATGATGGCCAATCAAAATATATTTTTCGAGAGCTACTTTAGGCTCTTTTATGTCGTCATAAGCGATTCTAAGGTCGTTTACCTGGGACACATTTTCACCTAAAGCCAGTGAGCACTTCGCATCAAAATCCTTTTTGGTATAATCTTCCCATTTCAAAAACTGATAGCGTTCCACTCCTTTCTGATCTAGTTCCATCCGGTGACTGAGTGTTTCTAGTACTTGTAATTCATGCTTCATTTTTCTCATGTAGCACCTCCATATTTTTTTAAGAAAAGATTTTGCTTCTCCTCTTATAAATAAAGTACGCAAAAAAAGGACGTTAGCTTTTGACAAGTTCCAACTTTTTTAAAAAAATTTCACAAAAAATAGGGAAAGACTCAAAAAAGGAACAAATGGTAATTGTTTTAAGGGTTTCTTTAGCAAATAGCTCAGGGCAAAAGTAAGTAAAGCAAGGACACTTGCCAAGAGTAAAAAACAAGCCAGTTCATAAGGTGACAGCCAAGGAGCCCAAGCCAATAATAACAATAGGTCGCCACCACCCATTTTTGCTCGCATTTTCCCTAAAAATAACAGGACGATGCCAACTATGATCAGCAAACTTTCCCAATAAAACGGGCGTTGAAAGTAACTATTGGCGATCCATAGGAAAAACGCCGCGAGGTAAAATAACCTGGGCTCGACCGTCATGTACAATAAATCGGTCACAGTCAAGAGCACGGCCATCGTTAGCCAAAGTAAACTTAGGATACACCTACTGATTTCGGCTTGGCTTAAACAAAAGCTGAAGATCAAACCATAAGTAAATTCGACTATGCAGGACAAACTTGAGAAACGTTGATGACAATGGTGACAATGAAAGCCTAGTAACAAAGCTGAAAAAATCGGGATCATTTCCCAAAAGGCCAACTTTTCTCCGCAATGGCGACAATGCGAGCGCGAAACTAAAAAAGGTTCGTGGAGTGGGATCCGTTCCCCGCATAAACAAAAGAAAGAGCCCAAGATACTACCGACCACAAAATAAATGAGACACATTGATTTTTCCTCCTTTCCTAGGGGTCTCCTTATAAAGTACGCCAAAAAACGGCATTGTCTTCAAAAAACTTTTAACTTAATTGAGAACATTTGAGAAATTTTCTCAAATGGACAAGAATAGTGTACTTTTTCTAATTTATGAGCTAAGCTAAGAGTATAAGAAATGAAGGAGGAATTCAGAAATGAAATTCGAACAAACAAAAGAAGTATTGAACCAATTAGTAGCTGACCTGAGCCAATTTTCTGTAGTCATCCACCAAACGCATTGGTACATGAGAGGACCTGAATTTTTGACGTTGCATCCTTTAATGGATGATTATATGGATGAGATCAATGACCAACTCGATGTGATTTCAGAACGCTTGATTACTTTGGATGGTTCTCCTTATTCGACTTTGCGAGAATTTGCTGACCATACCAAGATCGAAGACGAAATCGGTACTTGGGATCGTCCTATTCCCGAACGTGTCGAAATTTTGATTTCAGGCTACCGTTATTTAGCCGACCTTTATCAAAAAGGGATTGAAGTTTCTGGTGAAGAAGGCGACGATTGCACCCAAGATATTTTCATTGGTTTCAAAACAGACCTCGAAAAGAAAATCTGGATGCTTTCTGCCAAAATCGACAAAGCACCAAATATTGCTCCAGCGCACGAACGCATTTAAGCATAAAATTTTTGAGCCAAGGCCTTTTAAGCGGTCTTGGCTTTTTTGTTCTGCAAAAAAGTTGGCAAATAACACCGATTCATATGAACTGTATAAAGACATGCAAAGAAAGGACATATGGCGAGGTGAAGTAATCTAAGAATCGAAAAAAGAGACACATGATGAAGTGAAAAATCTAAAAAGTAACTAGAGGCTATTACGAGTGAATAAGATTTTTCTGCAAAGTTTCGGTTAGCCAATAGAAAAATTTGTGCTATCCAGTAGAAAAACGTTGACTTTACGCCAAATTCTTTGTATTATATTAAATGGTATTGTTTGCCCCACGAGAGCCCCGGAACTCAAGTGTATGTCAAACATTCGATATTGAAATTGGAGGAAAAAATCTTGCGTACAACATATATGGCCAAAAAAGGCGAAGTAGAACGTAAATGGTACGTGATCGACGCAACGGATGTGCCTTTAGGTCGTCTTAGCACGGTTACTGCTTCTATCTTACGTGGAAAAAATAAACCAACCTACACTCCACATGTGGACACAGGCGATTTTGTCGTTATTATCAATGCAGAAAAAGTAAAATTAACAGGGAATAAAGCAGACGGTAAAGTGTATTACCATCATACACAACACCCAGGTGGCTTGCGCTCGATCACAGCTGGTGAATTGCGTGACAAAAACCCTCGTCGTTTGATCGAAAATTCTGTCAAAGGTATGTTACCTAAGAATACTTTAGGTCGTGCTCAAGGGCTTAAATTGCATGTTTATGAAGGCGATAGTCATCCACACGCAGCACAACAACCAGAAGTATTGGACATTACTAACTTAATCTAATAGGAGGGAATTTCATTGGCACAAGCTCAATATATCGGCACTGGCCGTCGTAAAAATGCAGTTGCCCGCGTACGTTTAGTACCAGGAACTGGTAAAATCACTGTTAATAAAAAAGATGTTGAAGAATATATTCCACATGCTGACTTGCGTTTAGTCATCAACCAACCATTTGCAGTAACTGAAACCAAAGGAAACTATGATGTTTTCGTAAATGTAAATGGTGGAGGCTATGCAGGACAAGCTGGTGCGATTCGTCATGGTATCGCCCGCGCTTTGTTAGAAGTCGACCCCGACTTCCGTTCTGCTTTGAAGCATGCTGGTTTACTTACGCGTGATGCTCGTATGGTCGAACGTAAAAAAACAGGCCGCAAAAAAGCCCGTAAATCAAGTCAATTTTCAAAACGTTAATATATCAACGAAAGGCATTCCTTGTTATCAGGGAATGCCTTTTTTGCGGATGGAAATGTAGTAGTATTATATTTTGGAAAGATGAAGGAATAACGATATGTTTAATAAATTTTTTTTCTCAAAAGATGAGACACTCAGGTATTCTAGAATTTTCTTGGCACAAATTATTTTTTCTTGTATCTATGCTATTTTGCTTTTTATTTCTAAGGGGCATGTGGTTTTACAGTCGATTATTTCAATATTTTTTACGATATCTACTTCTATCGTAACACTTATTCCTATGATGATGGACATGGTATCGGAAACTAGGAGAGTAAACAAATGGTTGAAAAATAAAGATTGCGGATTTAATTTGAAAGAAAAAGAGTATCCTAAGACGCTTATCTATTCTATCTCTGAAGGTTACTACAAGAGCCCAAATAGACAATTTTTAACAAAGATTCGTGAAACATACGCTGAATTTAATGAAAATGGTCTTGATCAGACGATTTGGGAATTACAATATCATTTAAATAAGGGACGTTCAATAACCCCTACACTAACTTTGGCTATATCATGCATTGGTTTATTAGGTCTAAATGAAGTTAGCTACAAGTATTTTTTTCAGAATCTCAGTAATGTGATAACAGTATTTTTTTAATTTTGGCTTATGGTATGATGTTCATCTATTACATTAAAGTAAATTCAGATAAAAAGGCATTTTTAAACTTATTAATAAATATGGCCTTAACCGAAAAACAAAAAAGCAGTTGGTAATACACTATTTTTAATGGCTTTACCATTCATTTACCACAAAAAATACCGCTAAGTTGATCTGTTTCAACAATCCATCTGAAAGGAGCTCATACGCTTTAGTTAATCCGCGTTCTTGAGCTTGATAGGGCGGAATGTCATTCCATGAGCCCACTGCGCCGAAGATATCCGTAATTTTGGACATTTAGAAACGCGACCAATAAAAATTTCTGAAGAAGCCTTTCGATTTTTACAATCGATCAAGTTCAAAACCGACCAAAGTAATATTAGTTTTATCACCTCAGCTTTAGTAACCTATGATCCGATTTTAGTAATAGAGGAGCCATTTTCGTCACTTTCTTAAATAGAAAGTGATTTTTCTTTGTTGACTTAGAATATGCTCTGTGAAATACTGGATAAAATAAGGAGATGAACGGATGTCAAAAATAGTTGCCTTGAGTGATATTCATGGCTTTTATGAAGAAATGATGACCACACTTGAGTTAGTTGATTTAACAGATCGAGAAAACAAGCTTCTTTTTTTAGGAGACTATGTGGATCGTGGTGAGAAAAGTTGCCAAGTTCTTTATAAAGTCATGGAGTTGGCGATAGCCTATCCAGATCAAATCATCGTCTTGGTCGGCAATCATGATCAGATGTTTTTAGACTGGCTGGAAAACCCATGGAGTTCATTAGATTATATGGAACGAAAAATCAAAACGATCCGTAGCTTTTTTTCTGATACAAATTTTGATCAAATTTTGACCGAGTTAGAGACAAATCCAATAGAAATAAGCTGTTTTTTTTCAGAAACGATTCAACAAAAGCATCAGGAGCTGATCTGGTGGTTCAAGAAGATAGCACAGCAACGACCCCTTTATTATGAAACAGCAACACAGATTTTTGTGCATGCTGGGATTTTTGAGGATGAAACGATGTGGGCAACAGCAACTTCTGATCATGAATTTCTTTGGAAATATCCAGCTGAAACGGGACGGTTTCATAAAGATATCATCTCCGGACATATTTCTGCGGCGGAAGTGGCGAATGATATCGATTTTTTGGGAAAAGTCTATTGGGATGGAGAAAATCATTATTTCATTGACGGGACCGTCGAAAAAAGCGGCAGGATCCCCTTATTGGTCTATGATACCCAAACACACAGATATAGTGGTTTTGACAGACACAACATGGACTATTTTGTAAGTAAGAGTCAGGTGAGGTGAAAGAAATGGAACAATGGGATGCCTATGACCAGTCTGGGGATAAATTGCCGGGCTATTTGGTCCGTGATCAGCCGATCCCGCAAGGTTGCTATCATCTGGTGGCTGAGGTATTGGTCCGACATACAGATGGTAGTTATCTTTTGATGCAACGATCATTAAAGAAAAAGATGGAAGCAGGGAAATTCGAGGCATCTGCTGGTGGGAGTGCCTTACAAGGGGAATCAGCGATTGCGGCCGCAACTCGTGAGCTGCAAGAAGAGACCGGGATCACAGCACCGCAAGCTATGACCGAATTGTTCCGGACAGTTGACAAAAATACGATCTATGTTCAATTTTTGTGCATAACAGACCAAGCAAAACGAGACATCCGATTGCAAGCTGGTGAGACCTGTGCTTTTCGGTGGCTAAAAGCTCAAGATTTCAAGGCCTTCATGAACTCGGATCAGGCTATTCTGTCACAAGTTGACCGATTAAAAGGATATTTAAATACGTTATAGATTGGAGAGAAAGATGTATATCGGCATTGATTTAGGAGGAACGAATTTAAAGGGAAGTTTGTTTTCAGGAAAATTTGATTGGATCGATACGATCGTGTTGCCTAGTTGTGCTAAAGAAGGTGCATCACGTGTGATGGCGCAAATGTATCAATTAATTGCTCAGCTTTTGGAAAAGGCCGATCAAAAAGTTCAATCGATCGGGATCGGAGTGCCAGGATTACTTGCTAGAGAACAAGGTATTTCAAGGTTTTCGCCTAATTTTTGGAATTGGGAGGATGTTCCGGTGGTTCAGTTGATTGAGGGAAAGTTTGGAATACCAACCTTTATCGATAATGACGTGCGCGTCAATTTGTATGGTGAGTGGCATTTTGGCGCGGGTCAAAATAAGCAAAATGTAGTATTGATCACGTTAGGCACGGGAGTGGGTTCAGGGGTTGTCGTGGATGGGCACGTGCTATATGGAAAAACAGATAGTGCTGGTGAAGTCGGCCATATGAACATGTATCGCAAGGGGCGCCCGTGTCGTTGTGGTAGTTCAGGTTGCTGGAGTCGTTATGTTTCAGCGACAGGCATGTTGATCACAGCGCAAGAAAAAATGGCCGATCATCCAGAGAGCGTATTGGCACAGACAACAAATTTGACGACACAACTTATTTCTAAAGCGTATGATAAAGGCGATGTGTTGGCTCAGAAAGTTTTCCAAGAGACCGGTGAGATTTTAGGCTTTGGTCTAGGGAACATCATTAATCTATACAATCCAGAAATGCTGATCATCGGTGGAGGATTGAGTAAAGCTGGTGAACGACTATTGGGCCCGGCCAGAGAAATAGTTGCCCAACATAGTCTGCAAATTTCGCGCGAGGCTTGTCAAATTGTCGTGGCTGAGTTGTCTGATCGGGCTGGTATGATCGGCGCGGCTTATGACGGAGCTCGGCGGGTGGTGCAAAACTAAAAACCAGCTTGAGTTTTTTATCATTCCTCTGTATGATGAAGGTATTGCAATTGTAAAGGGGTTTATTTTTTAATGGAAAAGCAGTCATTTTACAGTGGTTTAAATCAGCAGGAGCGATTTTTACTCAAAAGTAGTTTCTTCACTTTCTTTGTCAGCGGCGTTTATGCTATGGTCTTTGGCTCCTTGCTCCCTTATTTGAGTGCGGCCTACCAGTTAAGTGATACGCTGAGTGGCCTTCTCATTTCGGTCCATCAAGCTGGTAATTTGATCGCTAGCTTCATCGCTGGGATCTTACCTATCTATCTAGGAAGAAAACGAGCCAATCTTTTTTTGAGCAGTTTTGTTTTACTAGGTTTTGTAACAATCATCATTACAGGACAACCGACCCTGTTAATGATCGCTTTTTTTGCGATCGGAATCAGCCGTGGTAGTATTTCTAATTTTGACAATCAAATTGTTAATGATGTGACCGATAGTAGTCCGGCAGCCCTTAATTTATTACACGGCTTGTTTGCGATTGGTGCTTTGTTAGCTCCTGTTTTGGTGATGACTGCAGCGATTGTCTTTGGCGATAGTGGTTGGCAAATCAGTTGTTTGATCATTTTGTTATTAGCCGCATGTTCCCAAGTCCTATTAGCTAAAGTACCGCTAGAAGACGATTTTAGTACGCCAGAAGTAAATAACTCAAGGGCGAGTTATCTTTTTTTGAAAGATCGCTATTTTTGGATCACGGTCATGATCTTGTTTTTCTATTTGTGTGTGGAAGCAGCTGTCAGTAGTTGGTTGGTGACCTATTTATTAGATGCCCATATTTTGAGTATTGGTCAAAGTCAGTTGATCGCGTCCTTATTATGGCTGGCGATTTTGGTTGGGCGTCTGCTCTGCGGAATTTATGGCGACCGGTTGAAACGAAGCCAACTCCTTTTGATTTTAACGATCGGCACGACTTTCTTTTATCTCTTGTTGCTTTCAACAACCAGTTATCCGGTCATTATTGCCGCTATCTTAGGTTTGGGCGCCTTTATGGGCGGAATCTATCCGAGTGCGCTAACGATCGCAGGTCCATCTATCAGTAAATATCCACTGGCACTGGGCTGGCTTTTGATCATTGGGGGCCTGGGCGGGATCGCCATGCCCTTTGTGACCGGTCTACTTTCGGCACACTTTGGTATTTTTGCTGGCATGGCGGCCATTAGTGTTGCTATTGTGTTGATGGTCATAGGTGTGATTTTGTATCATAGAGTGGACAAAAAGCTCTGATCTGTTACGGATCAAAGCTTTTTCTTTCGTTCAAATAAGAAATTGATCGTGGAAAAGCCACGCAAAGACTCTGCTTGGTCGTCAGTCGCCACCTGAACGAAACCTGCTTTAAGTAGAAGCTTATGGCTTGCTACATTTTGATGGTCGACTGTGGCCAAGCTTTTTTCTATGGTGGGGATCGTGTCGATAAAGTCTATCAAAGCAGTCAGCGCTTCACTAGCGAGTCCTTGGTTGTGGAAAAGCCGATTGACGACATAACCGATTTCTATATTTGTGTGTAACACATCAAGTCGTAGTGAGAAATGGCCAATCATTTTGCCTGTTGTTTTTAACTCTAGTGCATATCTTCCCAAAGGTTGGGCGAGATTGTAGACGACCAGACCTTCTAAGGCCTCTTCTTTAGTCTCTGAAGCTGGAAAATCATAATTTAAAAGCACATCATCTGACACGTATTCGTAATAGTCCTCCAGATCGGTCAGTTGGAGAGGCCTTAGAATCAGACGTTTGGTTTCAAAGATCGGATGTTGGGCAAAATAAATGAGTGGATTAGACATGATAGGCTCCTTTTCTGAATGAATTGCATTCATCTTACCATATCCTATCTATCTGAAACAATTTGTTGCTCCTGAAAAATAGTTGATTTTATTTATTTGAAAACGGTATAATTAAATTGAAATACTCGTTATGAAAAGGAGAGAATCTAAATGAAACCAACCAAAGAAGCCATTGCCATTGTGATTGCTGCCGTTTTTCTGGGAGTCAGTATCATGATTGCCAGTAAAATCAATAGTAATGTTCCAGCGCCAGGAAATGTACAGGTCATCGATTCGACAGCTCGAAAGGCAGAATCACCACGAGAAATTGAAGCCAAACACGTTGAATTCAATGGCTTCCAAAGTTCACCGATATATGATGGAAGCTTTACTGTCATCATCGATGATAGACAAGTGAGTGTCAGTGGGATCTCAGAGAGCGGAGCCGATGTTAATATTACTGTATCCTTAGGCGCTGACAAATCAGTCATCGTATCAGAAAATGAAGAAACGGGAAGTCTGTTCAACTAAAAATAGGAGTATTTTTCCATAAAACGTTTTATTTGTTTGGTGAGTTTAAGCTTGTGTGCCAGCTCTTTGTCCGGATGTACAGACAAAATGAATCATGAGGTGACGACCGACAACGGTTTAAAAAATCAGATCATACAAGCAGATGATAAGGAAAATTTTTCTTGTGAGTAAAATTTATATGTAGATTTGAGTATCACTATTAACATCGGTGTTCATCTTCGTTCAAAAACGACGGTGGTAGCTACACGTTTATTGATGATTGCGAGAAAAGTGACTAGAAAAATTTGCAACTTTTCAAAGAATCGGTTACACTAAAGATAGCAAAAGGAACCATGCCAAGCATGGTCCCTGACAAGCCGCTTTAAAGGCGGTGACAAGAAACGTTTACCATAAAGGCGTCCCGTTAACTGGTCAAAGTTAAAAACGGGGCGGCTTTTTTATTTGTCCTTTTTATTGGACAAAATCGTAGCCACTAATGCACCAAAGGCAATCATCAGTGACAGAGCTTCAAATACGCTCACGTGCTATTTTTCATTCTTAAGATTTTTCCATGGTCTCATAGAAATCATCTCCTTAGAGAAAAGTGACAGCCACCGCCCTCAAAACTTCTTGTGAGTTTATTATACAACTTAGAACACTTGTTTGCTAGATGAATAGAGAGATAAAATAATGAATTTTGAATCACTTTAATTTTGCTTACAAGAGGAAAGCCTCTATGGTTGTTACTTTCCAATTTCAACAACCATAGATTTATTTTAGCGAATTTAGCTCGTAAACTGCAGGCTCCAAATTCACGGTTTTTGCTTCTTTGCTTGTTTCCTAGTATAATGAATCAGAAACTTTTGTGGAATGAAGGGAAGGAATCAAATGAACCAAAATTTTTGGGCAGACTTACCGAAGCCCTTTTTTATACTGGCACCGATGGAAGACGTAACCGATGTCGTCTTTCGCCATGTGATACAAGCAGCCGGAGCACCGGATGTTTTCTTTACCGAATTTACGAATTCGGATAGTTATTGTCATCCAGACGGGCGACAAAGTGTCTCTGGCCGCTTATATTTTACCGAAGATGAACAACCAATTGTGGCGCATATTTGGGGCGACAAGCCGGAATTTTTCCGCCAAATGAGTATCGGCATGGCCGACATGGGTTTTGCGGGCGTTGATATCAATATGGGCTGTCCGGTTCCCAATGTGGCTGGCAATGGGAAAGGTAGTGGCTTGATCAAGCGACCGGAAGTAGCAACTGAATTGATTGCCGCTGCTAAAGCAGGTGGGATCCCGGTCAGTGTCAAGACGCGGATCGGTTACACGAAAAAAGACGAAATGGTGCCCTGGATCAGTCATTTATTAGCACAAGACATCGCCAATTTGACGGTGCACTTACGGACACGTAAAGAAATGAGTAAAGTTCCGGCTCACTATGAAGTGATTCCTGAAATCATGGCGCTACGCGATAAGATCGCCCCGCAAACTTTGCTCACGATAAATGGCGATATTGCGGATAGAACAGCAGGTTTACGTTTGGTCGACGAATATGGGGTCGACGGGATCATGATCGCGCGGGGTGTCTTCAAAAATCCCTATGCTTTTGAAAAAGAGCCACAAGAACACTCGACCAAAGAGTTATTAGATTTACTAAAATTACAATTGGACCTGCAAGATCACTATGCTGATAGGGTGCCTCGCGCAATTGCGGGCTTGCATCGCTTCTTTAAAATCTATGTCAAAGGCTTTCCTGGCGCCAGTGAATTACGGGTGCGTTTAATGGGAACCAAGTCGATCGATGAAGTGCGTGCGATTTTGAGTGAAGTTGAATAAAAAAGGCTTGAACTTTTAGTTAAATCAGGATTTAATTTGCATGAAAGTGAGAAAATATAATGAGCTATGCAATAGTTTTGTTGCCAGAAAAACATCTCAAAGAAATGGTACAAGATTTTTGGAGAACCTTAGAAAAACAAGAAATTTCCAACTATCATCTTGAAGAAGACAAGTTTCCACATATTACTTTTTATTCATTCGATACGAAAGACCTTGAACAGAAAGTTAAGGAAGACTTTGAGAAAGTTTATCAAGAATTTCCTATCTTACCATTAAGAATAACTGCTTATAATAGTTTTGGTGTTGGCAAAGCTATTTTTTTAAAACCAACTTTTTCGAATGAATTTTTTAATTATCGAATGGATTATCTTAATAGGATAGAAAGTTGGACCGATAATAGTAATTTTACTTATTATCCACATGTAACGGTCACTAATCATCTTTCAAGCGTTGCTCATAACTTAGCTCTAGACTATTTGGCACAGAATTTCTATACGCTTAGCTCAAATTATATTGGACTGAGTTTACTCTCATTTGATGTCGACGGTCATGTAAAGCGACTTAAAGATTTATGGTTAGACATAGTTTAAGTTAATAATTATTTTTTCAAATATTATAAAAACGGTTTGATTGGTTTCGATTAAGCCGTTTTTCTTTGCAAATAAGGCGCTGTTCGTTAAGATGAGAGTAGCAAATCACAAGGAGTTCGTCATGAAAACACTACTTATTATTTCGCATCCTGATATTTTGAGCTCAGCTAGCCAGCAATATTTAAAAGATTCGTTACCGCCAACAGATCAAGTGACGGTTCATCATTTGGAGACTTGTTATCCAGATGGCAAGATCGATGTCAAGGCTGAACAAAACCTCCTGCGCCAGCATGAGCGCATCGTTTTGCAATTTCCTTTTTATTGGTACGCGGCACCGGCTTTATTAAAAGTTTGGCAAGATCAAGTATTGACAGAACATTTTGCCTTCGGAGCGCGTGGGGACAAACTCAAAAACAAAGAATTGGGCTTGGTTCTGGTGATCGGTGCGCCTGAAAAAGAATATCAAGTTTCAGGTCGTGAGGGTTTTACCATCAGTGCACTGACGACGCCCTTTCAAGCGATGGCTAAAAAGACTCAGATGCGCTTTTTAAAACCGTTCTTGATTTTTCAATTTCATTATCTGGAAGAAATCGAAAAAATGCGTTTACTGACGGCTTACCAACAATACCTGACCATGGCTGATTTTGACTCCTTGAAATCCAAAGAAAAGTGGTATCGGCAAAGATTGCCAGAACTAAAAGTATCTCAAGAGGACCGCTTTGTATTGGAACAAATCAGGGACATGATCGCAGAAGCGCGCGAAGATATCGATGAGATCCAAGCGTATCTGGATGGCGACTTGTGAGAGGTGAAAAAATTGGATGAAAAAATAGTTTGGGCCCAAATGGAGTTGGACCGTTTATTTCAAGCTAGTAACGATTATAAAGAGCGCGCCTTTTATCTGGGGTTAAAAGAGTTATTGCAAGAGCAAGCCAAGCGTAAAGATCAGATTCAAGGACGGCTTGATGGCGAACTTTGGTCACCCAGTCAATGGGAAAAGTAAGTGAGAAGTGGTAAGATGAAGGAGTAAATAAATTTATGGAAACTAGGTGGAATCATGCGTGAAGGAACAACGATCATCACTTTAGAAAATGGCTATCATCTTTGGACACACACCGACAATGTCGGTGGCGACATTCAGCTTTTATGCCTACATGGTGGCCCTGGTGGTAACCACGAATATTATGAAAACTTTGCCCAAAAATTGAGTGAATTGAATGTACAGGTTTCGATGTATGACCAATTAGGTTCGTGGTATTCAGATCAACCTGATTTCTCGGATCCGGAAAATGTGGCACGCTTTTTGACTATGAACTATTTTGTGGATGAAGTGGAAGAAGTGCGACAAAAGCTAGGCTTAGACGACTTTTATTTGATCGGTCAATCTTGGGGTGGTGCTTTGGTACAAGAGTATGCCTTGAAGTATCCCGACCATTTGAAGGGCATCATCATTTCCTCGATGACGGATAATATTGATGAATATGTCGACAGTA
Source organism: Tetragenococcus sp. (assembly GCA_041859945.1). Classification (GTDB taxonomy): domain Bacteria; phylum Bacillota; class Bacilli; order Lactobacillales; family Enterococcaceae; genus Tetragenococcus. The sequence continues at coordinate 52,037 of JBFLGC010000008.1, read as the reverse complement.
TCAACGCCATTCGCGAAAAAGAATTTACAGCCGACGAATTAGCTTTCTTGAAAGAATGTGAAGCTAAAAATGATTTTAACGAACGTTATGAAGAGTTGATCGACCGTTTGAATCGTGACTACATCGATCGTAAACAACCACCGGCTATCAGTCATTTAGTCCCGACAATGGGCACGCAAGTCTATAATTATTTCCAAGGTGATAACGAATTTGTCGTGACCGGAAAATTAGCAGGTTGGGATCGGCGCAACGATTTGCATCGGATCCAAATCCCAACTTTGATCACATTTGGCGAACACGAATCGATGCCGCTAGCGGCAGGCCGTCGCATGGCTGAAACCATTCCCCACGCGCGTTTTGTGACAACGCCAAATGGAGGCCATCATCACATGGTCGATAATGCGCCAGTTTACTTCGAGCATTTGATGACTTTCTTGGCTGATGTGGAAAATGGGACATTTGCTTAAAAATACGACCAGCTAAGCGAAAAGGCTTGGCTGGCTATTTTTTTTAAGCAAGATAAGACTAACAGAGGTTTGCGTGAGTACGAGAATAGCAAAGTAGTGCTGACGGAAGTATGCATGAGTACGAGAGATAAAACTACGATTGTAAATAGGTGTGATCTCGTTTAAAATAAAAGGAAAGAAAGTTGGATGTGATCGCATGTTAGATGGTAATGAAATCATTGCTCATATGTCGAATCAAAAAATAAATTATGATAGTGTTTTACGGAAAATGATCGCTAAATGGCAAGCAGAGGACCTCCGTCCCAAAATTTTGATCCACAGTTGTTGTGCGCCCTGTAGTACTTACACGTTGGAATTTTTGACAGAATTTGCGGATGTGACGGTTTATTATGCCAACTCCAATATTTATCCAGAAAGTGAATATCGGCGGCGGGCCTTGGTGCAGCGACAGTTTATCGATCATTTCAATGAGCAAACTCAAAAACAAGTGGCTTTCATAGAAGCCGATTATAAACCCAATGAATTTGTGCGTTTGATGCAAGAAAAGCGTTTGACCAAAGAACCAGAAGGCGGCTTACGTTGCAGTGCTTGTTTTCAAATGCGCTTGGATCTGGTGGCCGAAGCGGCTCTTGCTGGCGGCTATGACTATTTCGGCAGTTCCTTAACTATTTCACCTAAGAAAAATGCTCAATTGATCAATGAGATCGGTTTTGAGATTCAAAAAATCTATGACGTGAATTATTTGCCAAGCGATTTTAAGAAACAAGGTGGCTATCAACGTTCGCTCCAACTGTGTAAAGACTATGATGTCTATCGACAATGTTATTGTGGTTGTATTTTTGCTGGCAAACAACAAGGCATCGATTTTCGGCAGATCCATCGTGAGGCTAGTGCGTTTTTAGAGTCCGAAAAAGCTGTCCCAAGGTGAAATGGGACAGCTTTCTTGCTATTGTAAACTTTCTTTGATATCTTCTAACATTTTTGTGTAGGCAATAGGTCCGCTATATAACCAGCTCTTATCCGGTCCATATTCAAAGACCTGATCATTTTTCACTGCCGGGATATTTTCCCATAATGGGTCGCTAAACATCGCCGCACCTTCGTCACTATTGACCAAAATCAAATAGTCGGCATTTAATTGCGAAAGGCTTTCTAAAGAAACAGCAGAAAAGTCGGAAGTCGCCTCTTCAGAAATTTGTTGCGTCAATTCGGGCATTTCAAAGCCTAATTCATCATAGATCAATTTCCCACTCGAACGATTGCCTGCTACCATGAAGGCCGAATTATTGGTGACCCAGATGACTGCGGCCGACTTGCCAGCGATTTTATCTTGTTCACTTTCTTTAGTCTCAGTGACTAATTTTTCATAATCAGCTTCGATTTCTTTGGCTTTATCTTCTTTGCCAAAAACAGACGCAACGTCTTCTAAGCGTTCTTGCCAAGAGACATCAGTGCCGTTTTTAACGACATAAGTCGGTGCGATTTTAGCATATTCGTCGTATTTATCCCCTTCGACTGCCGCATCTGACTCGATCAAAATCAAATCCGGTTCATAACTCAGCACATCTTCATAAGGTAAATCGTAGTTGATCAAAGGCACATCGGCTAATTCGTCTTGCAAATAACCTTGACTAGAATTTTTGCCGACTGTCCATTGGGCCACAGGGATCTCATCTAAAGCAACGAGATAATCTTCCAAGTAAGAGCCAATGATCCGTTTTGGTTCGGCTGGGATCGTAACCTCATGACCTTGCGAGTCAGTCAGTGTCTTTTCTGTTGCGACCGTAGTAGAAGTTGTGGAAACTTGTTCGCTTGAATCCCTCGTGTCTGATTGGCCACAAGCGGAGAGCAGGAATATCGAGCAGCAACTAAGCATAGTTGTAAAAAATTTCTTAGACATAAATTTCTCCTTTTTAATTGATAATTGTTCTCAATTAATATTATCGTGAAAGGACAAGCAAATGTCAACCCTGATTTAAAAAAATTTGGCTAGAGAAATGGATGTAATCAGAAAAATGATCAAAAGAATAAGGAAGTGTTGTCTGCCATCGGAAATCGTAAAAAGATGGATCGCCTCAAAATAGGAAAGTTAAAAATAGCCCACTTGAGCTGAAAGCAAAAATAACTGGCAAATTTCGCAAAAGCTGTTGACGAAATCACAAAAGAAAGCGATAATTGAGAATGATTATCAAATGGAGAGGGAAAAGAGAATGGCAAGATTAACAACGGCAGAGCTATCGTGTGGCTATGAGAAGAAAATCGTGTTCAATGACGTGACGATCGCTATTCCAGAAGGAAAAATCACTAGTCTGATCGGGCCTAACGGAAGTGGCAAAACGACTTTATTAAAAACTTTGGCACGGATTTTAGAGCCAATCAAGGGGACGGTATGTATCGACGATGAAGCAATCGATAGCTTAGATACGAAAAAAGTGGCACAAAAATTGGCCTTATTGTCACAAAAAACCAGTCAAGTTGCGGGGTTAAAAGTAGCTGAAATCATATCTTACGGGCGTTTTCCTTATCAAACTGGCTTCTCGGGCCTGCAAAAAGAAGACCATGAAAAAATCCAATGGGCCATCGAATCGACGGGCTTGAGCGAATTCAAAGATCGCCCCTTGAACACTTTGTCAGGCGGACAACAACAGCGGGTCTGGATCGCGATGGCCTTAGCACAAGATACGGATATCCTGATTTTAGATGAACCGATTTCCTTTTTGGATCCGGCCCATCAATTAGAGATCCTTTACTTATTAGAAAACATCAACCGACAAGGCAAGACGATCTTGATGACGATCCATGATTTGAATCATGCAGCTCGCTTTTCAGATCACATTTTGGCTATGAAACAAGGTCAGTTGATTTTGGAAGGCAGTCCGACAGAAGTGTTTACAGTCGAAAATTTACGGACCCTTTTCGATATTTATCCACAAATCATCCTCTCCCCAAAAAATCAGAAACCCATGATCGTGTCTTATGATTTGGCAAGGGAGTCTTCCTGATGAAAAAACATATATTTTTTGGATTGAGTACGCTCTTTTTAATTTTGGCACTGGCAGCTTCTTTGAAATATGGCGCGGTCACGAGTAGTTGGCAAGAGGTTTGGCAGACACTTTCGGCTTTTGACAAAAATGATCCGATCCAATTATTGATCCAACAATTACGAATGCCGCGCACGTTAGCTTCAGCGGCGGTAGGGGCGGCTTTTGCTGTTTCAGGCGCCTTGATGCAAGGAGTGACCAATAATCCTCTAGCCGATTCTGGGTTACTGGGTATAAATGCTGGTGCTGGCCTGGGCCTGGCAATAACTTTTGCTTTTATGCCGACACCTAAACCTGTGATCACGATCACAGCTTCCTTTATCGGGGCGGCAGTGGCGCTCTCGATCGTTTATTTTGCTTCAAGTCGGATCACTTTTGCTCGTTCTTCGATCCGCATGGTACTATTGGGTACGGCGATCAGTTCCTTTTTTACGGCAGTCAGTCAAAGCCTGAATTTACTCTTTGACATGAATCAAGATATCACGTTTTGGTTAGTGGGCGGGACCGGCAATGTGACAGCCCCTCAAATCAAGATTGCACTTCCACTGATACTACTGGCGATCGGAGGTGCTTGTGTAATTAGTCAAGAAATCACCTTACTTAGTATGGGCGATGAAACAGCTATATCGCTAGGAAAAAATCCGCAAAGAATCCGAGAAAAAGCCATGATCTGTGTGTTATTATTGGCCGGAACGGCAGTCTCACTGGTAGGTACGATCAGTTTTTTAGGCTTAATCATTCCGCATATCGTACGTTTCTTTGTAGGCCATGACTATAAGCAAGTTATTCCGGCAGCGGCCGTTTTCGGAGCTTTATTTTTTGTGCTAGCTGACGTCGGTTCGCGTTTGATCGCACCACCTTTGGAAACGCCTGTCGGAGTTCTGGTGACGCTTATTGGTGTGCCACTCTTATTGGTTCAGGTCAGGAGGGGAGACGTATGAGGAAAAAAAGTACGTGGAGCTTCTTACTGCTGCTATTAGTCTTTGGACTTTGTGCCAGTTTGATGGTCGGGAAGAATATGTTGACATTTAGTGAACTATTTCAAGCGTTGTTAGGAAAAGGGACAAAGGCACAAAAATTGATCATTTATGATTTTAGGATGCCACGAATGTTCATTTCGCTCTTTGCTGGCGCAGGCTTGGCCGTTTCAGGTTATCTTTTTCAAACGATCACCCATAATGATTTAGCCGACCCCGGGATCTTAGGCATCAATTCGGGCGCTGGATTGTTGGTCTTGCTTTATTTGGGCTTTTTTTCTGCGCAGAAAACAAATGCTTTCTTACCGCTGATTGCGTGTGTAGGTAGTTTTTTGGCAGCCTACTTCGTTTATTTTTGTGGTAAACAAAAAAGGCGATTTGATCCGAACCGCTTACTATTAGCCGGGGTGGCAGTCAATGCGGGAATCTCCTCTTTGACCTTGATCGGGACGATCAAGATTTCTAGAGACAGTTATCGTTTTGTCACGGCTTGGCTTTCAGGAACGATTTGGGGCACGACTTGGAAACATGTGGTTATGATCATGCCGGGACTCATGGTTTTATTGCCACTTATTTTAGCGCAAGGAAAAAGTTTAGAAGTCATTGAATTAGGCGATGAAGAAGCGATCGGCTTGGGGGTGCCGCTAAAGCGCAAGCAACTCTTCTTTTTATGTGCGGCCATTATTTTGGCGGCTATCAGTGTCGCGGTCGCAGGTTCGATCAGTTTCATCGGCTTGATCGCCCCTCATATCGCCAAACAATTGTTGCAACGTAAAAATAATCAAACGATTGTACTGTCAGCTACGATCGGTGCCTTGATTTTGTTATATAGCGATGTCTTAGGTCGGATCGTTTTGCCAAATGGAGAGATGGCAGCGGGAATCATCGTGGCTCTGGTCGGGGCACCGTACTTTATTTTCCAATTATTGAAAAAATCGGCACATTAAAAATCGTCGTGTTTGTCAACTATGTTTTCAATTTAACATCTATCGAATGCACGTAAGTACGGGAAATAAGGTGCCATAGAGTCTGAAATGAACAAAAAAGCGAGCAGCTGATGGCTCGCTTTTTTGTTCTGTATCAAATTTTTAGAAAGAAACATCAAGCAGTGAAATTTAGTCATAGCGACGATAAACTTTCGGATCGAAATGATCATCTTTTAAAAAGCCGTAGATACGAGGATTGGGGAAATAGATACCCAGTTTTTGTAAAGACTTGAAATCTTCTGGTGCGTATTTTTCGGCGATATAATAGGCAGTAGCTGAACTACGACTGATACCGGCATCGCAATGGACGACAAAATAGGCATCGGCATATTTTTCGATAAACTGCCGCGTTTTTTGACAATCCTTTTCATCGAAGGCATGGACATCAAAACTAGAAAAAAGCGACAAGTGCTTACTATCTCGTTTATCACTGATGACATCATCGACCGCAAGTTCCAATACATCGCGGTAGCGCAGCTTTACTTTTTCAGGGACTCGTCGCGCGATTTGCCCCTTGTAGGAGCCACCATAAGAAATCAAAACGCTGTTTTCTAGGGGCTGATAGGAAAGGACTTCTTGGCGCGACAAGGCGATGGCTTTTAGATGCTTGTCGATCGTCTTGCCGCGGATGGTGACTGGATCCATGTTGCTCACTTCCTTGTAGCCGCTTACTCATCTCTAGTTTAAACGGAAAAGTGCGGAAATGCAACGCTCAACTTTGATCATGTTTGAGTTTAGCGCGACTGCTAGCCCGTAATGCCGCATAGGACTCTGGATGCTCACGCAACACTTGCGCTGGGTAGCGTTCGGTATTTTTCTGTAATTTTTTTTCAACGATCTCATCAACATCCAAATCTAGATTGTCAGCCAACATATAGGCATAAATGAAAACGTCGGCTAATTCTTCGGCCAGTTCTTTTTTCTTTTGCGCAATGGCTTCTTCTGACGTTTTCCATTGAAATAATTCTAATAATTCGGCGGCTTCTAAACTGATCGATAGCGCCAGATCTTTTTCTTTGTGAGGATGGAGCCAGTGGCGTTCATTACGGAAACGCCGGACATTTTCCAGTGCGTTCAACATAGATCCCTTCTTTCATTGCTTTTATTTTTACTTAAAAAAACCAATTTGTCAATGTAAGCCTTTTGTAAGAAATGTGTAAGAAATTTGAAAGCTTTCAATACTATAATGTAAAATGAAAATTGAAAGGAGCTATTAAAATGCAAACAACCGTTATTAAAAAAGGCCTATCCACTTTCCAAATCAAAATACTCGGGATCACTCTGATGGTAGTGGATCATGTCCACCAAATGTTCGTCCCATTCGGTGCGCCTACTTGGCTCGATTGGTTCGGACGGCCTGTTGCCACTTTGTTTTTTTTCACGAGTGTGGTCGGTTTTAGTCATACCCATGATAAGAAAAAATATATGCTCCGTCTCTATATAAGTATGGTATTAATGGCCGCATTCATGCAGCTTTTGGAACGGGTCGTGGGCTTTGATCAAGTGGTTTTGATCAACAATATCTTTCGGGATCTATTTATCGGGACCATGTTTATGACAGGCATCGATCAATTTAAGGCAGCCAAAACGGGAAAGCGTACGAAGCATATTCTGCTCGGCCTGCTATGGTTCAGTTTACCCTTCCTTTTTAGCGTTTTGCTGATGGGGGTCCTGCAAAACCCAAACAGTCCTCAAATTGTCAAATCGTTCATGCTGATGGTCCTGCCTGCTATTTTGGCCGCCGAAAATAATGTCATGGTGTTGCTGATCCCACTACTGTATCTGTTCAAAGATAATCGTAAATTACAATGTCTAGTGATCGCTATAGTGGCCGCACTTTATGGCTTGCTAGGGTCAACGCAAGGATTGATGATTTTTGCGATCCTACCGATTGCTTTATATAATGGGCAAAAAGGCCGCGGTATGAAATACTTTTTCTACATTTTCTATCCGGCGCATATTGCTATTCTTTATCTGCTTTCCGCTTTTTTGTATAATCATCTTTAAAAAGCAATGCCCCATGAAACGAGTCATGGGGCATTGCCTAATCTTCGGCGGGAAATTTCAATTTTTCGATGTGTAAAAATTGGCTGGCGATGCGGGCGATCCCGCCATAGAGCGTCGCGTTTTCGCCAAGAAGACTATTTTTTATGTGGACCTCTTTGGTAAAGCGACTATTTAGCAGTTGTTCCATTTGGATCACTAAGTCCGGAACCTTACGATAAACCGAACTATTCATGTAAATGGTCTCTGGATCGAACAAGGTGATCAAATTATTGATCCCAATAGCTAAATAATGGCAGTTCTCATCGGCCAACTTTAAAGCAAGGGGCTCTTTTTCAGCAACTTTTTCGGCAAAAACATCAGAATTGACCAAGCTTAAGCTCTTTTCTTTGGCATAACGATCAAATAAGACTTTATTAGAAGCATATTGCTCCAGACAACCGTGGTTGCCACAAGGGCAAGGCGTACCATTTGGAAAAAGGATTGAGTGACCGATTTCGCCCGAGGCGCCATGTGGACCTGTTTGAAGTTGGCCATTGGTGATGATACCAGCACCGATCCCGCTATGGATACTGACACTAATCAGATTTTCTTGATCAGAAATAAAGCAATATTCCCCCAGTGCAGTCAAGTTCGCTTCGTTTTCTAAAAAGACTGGGACCTGGTAGGTTGACGTAAGTGGGGTCACCAAGTCTAAGCCAGCTAAATCATAATAAGGTGTGAAAGTCATCTGATTGTTTTCGACGATACCATGAATAGCAATAGCGATGCCGGTCAAACCAAAGGGAGTCTGGGGCAGGTCGACCAATAGTTCATTCATCGTTTCTTGTAAGAAAGGAAAGATATTCTCCTTGGTCAAGATTAAGTTTTGTTTGGAAATGTTATTTATTGGCGTGCCATCGATATAGGCCAGTTTACTTTTGATATAATTGTAGCCGACATCAAAGGCTACCGCTAAGCCACACATCCCATTAAAAGCCAGTTTTATTGGTCTTCTGCCACCACTTGTTGTCGAAGCTCCACTACCGACTTCAAAAACGAGTTGGTCGTCGAGCAATTTTTTGATGATTTGTGAAACGGAAGCTTTATTTAAATGGGTCATGTGCGAAATTTGGACCCGACTGATATTTTTTTGATTAATGATTGCTTGCAAAACAGCCGCTTCATTTTGTTCACGGATCCCGAGTTTGTTTATGATCATGCTGATTCTCCTTTTTTTAAGTTTACTTTGAAAAAGCAATCTTGGCAAGAGCTTTATTTTCACGTCTTTCACAAAAAAAATAGGAAGATAGTATTTTTTTGTGAAATCGTTTGACAAGTGCTTTTTTCTGATTTATAATCATTTTAGTTGGTTTGTATAACTAATTAACTTAGGAGGTGTGAAATTGGCTTATGTACTAGGATTAGATCTGGGTACGAGTTCATTAAAAGGCTTGTTATTTGATGAGATGGGAAATTTGGTTGGAGAAGCAGTCGCAGAGCACCCACTAGCAACACCTAAACCGGGTTTTTCCGAACAGGATCCTGATGATTGGCTGGCCTCAGCGGAGAAAGTAATGACCCGATTGATTCGTGATCATCCGGAGATGAAACAAGAACTTGTTGGCATTAGTACGTCAGGACAAATGCACAGCTTGGTCATTTTGGATGAAGACGAGCAGGTGATCCGCCCAGCGATTCTATGGAACGATGTGCGCACGACCCAGCAGTGTCAAGAAATCATGGCCCGCTTTGGAGAGCCGCTTTTGGCCATCACGAAAAATATTGCCCAAGAAGGTTTTACTTTACCCAAAATTTTATGGGTCCAAGAACAGGAACCTGAAAATTGGGCCAAAGTAAAGCATCTGATGTTGCCTAAAGATTATGTGAATCATTGGCTGACGGGAAATTTTGCGACCGATTACTCTGATGCGGCCGGGACCTTACTTTTGGACATGACGAACAATACTTGGTCAGAAGCGATTTTGCAGGAATTTGTCATTTCGAAAGCGATCCTGCCTGAATTGTATGACTCGGCGGCTGAAATCGGGACATTGAGGCTTGCTTTACAAGAAAAATTTGGCTTTGACCATCTAGTAAAAATTTTTGCCGGAGGAGCCGACAATGCTTGTGCGGCTTTAGGAGCCGGGATCATCAAAGAAGGGGCCGCAATGGCTTCTTTTGGCACCAGTGGCGTTTTCTTATCCTATGAACCAAAACGTTCGGTCGATTATCACGGCGAGCTCCATGTTTTTTGCCATACGGTTACTAAAGAAGTCTATTCCATGGGCGTGACCTTAGCAGCCGGAAATTCTTTGAGCTGGTTCCGTGATACGTTTGCGCCAGAGCAAAATTTCACTGACTTATTAGCGGATATTGGCAAGATCGCACCTGGATCAGATGGTCTGCTCTTTTCTCCTTATATCGTGGGTGAACGCATTCCTTATAAAGATAGTCAGATCCGGGGAAGTTTTATTGGTATCGGTACCCATCATCGTCTGACTCACTTTGCCCGTGCCGTTCTAGAAGGCATCACTTTTTCTTTGAAAGATTCACAAGAAATCATGAAAACAGTAGCCGGACGAAATTTCAAGCAAATCATATCCGTCGGGGGTGGCGCTAAAAACCCCGATTGGTTACAAATGCAGGCAGATATTTTCGATGCCGAGATGCTCGTGCTTGAAACCGAACAAGGACCAGGTCTAGGCGCGGCGATGTTAGCAGCAGTGGGCAGTGGTTTATGTGCGGATTTTGCAAGCTGTGTTGATCGCTTTGTCCATTATGCCAAAAAGATCCAGCCTGATCCTGAAAAGGTGGCTCGTTACGAAAAAGTATACGCCTTATATAAAAAAGTTTATCCACAGACAGCTGCACTCTGCCATGAGTTACAAACCTTGTCTGAACAATAATTAGGAGGAATCACTATGAGTTATTTTCCAAATGTAGACAAAATCAAGTATGAAGGTCCTGACACAAAAAATCCACTGGCTTTTCGTCATTATAATGCCGAAGAAGAAGTGCTGGGCAAAAAGATGAAAGATCACCTGCGTTTTGCCGTGGCTTACTGGCATACTATGACCCAAGACGGCTCCGATCCTTTTGGGGCACCGATCAATCGGCGTAGCTGGTTTGGCGAAACAGAAATGGAAACGGCCAAAAACCGGGTCGATGCTTTTTTTGAAATCTGTGAAAAATTAGGCGCTGAATATTTCTGTTTCCATGATGTCGATATAGCCCCGCAAGGCGATTCACTACAAGAGTTTTACGACAACTTGGATGAAATCACCGATTTGATCAAAGAAAAGATGGACCAAACCGGTATCAAACTATTGTGGAATACGGCCAATATGTTTACTCATCCCCGTTATACCAATGGTGCAGCTTCGACCAACGAGGCGGATGTTTATGCTTATGCTGCCGCCCAAATCAAAAAAGGCTTAGATCTTTCGAAAAAATTGGGCGGGCAAAATTATGTCTTCTGGGGCGGGCGTGAAGGTTATGAATCTTTACTCAATACCGATATGGGCTTTGAACAAGACAATATTGCACGCATGTTTAAAATGGCGATTGCTTATGGTGAAAAGATCGGTCATAAACCACAATTCTTATTGGAGCCTAAACCTAAAGAACCATCGAAACATCAATATGACTTTGATGCCGCTACAGCCATGGCATTTATCCAAAAATACGGATTAACAGGTGACTTCAAATTGAACTTGGAAGCCAACCATGCGACTTTAGCCGGTCATACCTTTGAACATGAATTAAATGTGGCACGACAATACGATGCTTTAGGTTCGATGGATGCTAACCAAGGGGACGTCTTGTTAGGTTGGGATACGGATGAATTCCCGACTAACATTTTTGATACGACCCTTGCTATGTATGAAGTCTTAGAGAATGGCGGCATCGCACCAGGTGGGATCAATTTCGACGCCAAAGTCCGTCGTTCTTCTTTTGAAATGGAAGATCTATTATTAGCGCATATCGCCGGCATGGATACCTATGCTCGCGGTCTCAAAGCTGCGGCAAAATTAAAAGAAGATCATTTCTTTGATGATATCAAAGAAAAACGTTATGCCAGCTTTAAAACCGGCATCGGCAAAAAGATCATCGCAAACGAAGAAGACCTCGAGTCTTTGACCGCTTATGCACTTAAACACGATGATGCTAATGTCGAATCTAGTCATTTGGAATACATCAAGAACTGCTTGAATGACTATCTAGTATAAAAAATAACTGGATATAATAGACAGAGGCAAGAAGATGGGACTTTTAGAAAAGTTCCATCTTTTCGTCATTTTTAAGAGCAATGATCCTTTAGTCATCATCTTCAGAAATTTGAGAAATATTCGCATTAAAATGGGCTCGATCGAGTAAATACATAAAAATTGTCAGTAATTCAGGATGTTGCTTTGAAATTGTTGCATAGTCTTTTAACTGATTTAGTAGACCGTCATGGAAAGCTTGGACCGGTTTACTGAGTTTGGCTTGATTGGGAAATTCAGGAAGGATCGATCCATGAAAAAAAGTGGCCAAACAGTACCAATGAATGATTTTTTGCTTGTAGTAATCTAATAACCAATTAGGTTGGTCAAAAGCCTTATTCAAAGCAAAAGTGATCGCGTCACTGACTTCACTACTTACCTCCAAGGGAATGCAGCCGGTCAATTGTCTCCAAATGTATAGTAAGGAATGGTCATCTAGTTGGAAAGGCAGTTGGTAGCAAGTATTTGTTGCAAAAGCATTAGAGTCATGCAACGTAAATCCTTGGCGAATGCGAAATTGCTGAACTTCTTCATAACGTGAGAAAATAGTGGATCCTTGGTAAACAAAAGGTGGATCGTAGGCTAGTGAAACCAATAGGAAAAGCCAACGTATCTGCGTTTCTTCTCCTTTTAAGACAGGATCGCATTCAAAAGATAGGGTCACTTGGTAGTCGGTCAAAAAGTCATTTAAAATTTTTTTACGTCTGCGCAAAGTCACTTCTGAAACGCCAATAATGCTTGCTAATTTATTGAAACGAGCATAAGGATCACGTATGACTGAAAGCAGCAACTGAAAGGTTTTGCTTCGACGCAAAAGAGTACTATAAAAGGTCTCTTCCGTGTTTCCAGTAACGAAAACAGTGATCAAGTCTTTTTGACAAACAAAAGAAACACCTGTGGTTAGATACTCTTTATGATTTGACCACAGGCTGATCAAGCGTCGCAGACTCTGGCTTTCGATGCCTGTCTTAATCGCAAGCGTTGCGATATTTTGCGTGTTCGCTGCTTTTAATTCATAAAATAGTTGGTACATGATTTTGTCATTTTTTTCTAGTAATTTTGCAAACATTTTATCACCTCGAAAAGTAATTTATCATATTATTAAAAATAAAACAAAATCGCTTTCATAAAAATGGTTTTAAAAAATAAATAAATAGCTGTTTAAGCAAGTAAAAGGAATAAAATAACTATTAAAGAAAAAGCTTACATTTACTTTGAAAAATAAAAATCGTTGATATAGCAAGGGAAAATGGCAATAGCGAAAAATAGTCTCATTTTTTTAAGGTAAAGAATTTTTTATAAGGTAGGTATCAGAAAATAAGACAAATTGTCAATAGGCATCAAAAAGTTTAATAGGTCGCCTCTTTTGTTCTTCATATCAGTCATTAATAAGCTTAAATTAAGATGTTATTCGACCTTAAAAAAGCGTAAAAAAAACTGTCTTGATTTTCAAAAGTAAGGAGAGAAACTAACTTTCCCAGTTGACACCAACTCTTACAAACATTAGAATAAATATGTGTACCTAACACACATATGGAGTAGGCATATTGATAATTTTAGAGTAAGTAGGCTTATCAAAAAAACTACAGATTTGAATAAAAAGATAGTAGGAGGTGATTTACCATGGGACCTAAAATTCTCCTCGCTATCATCGGTTTAATTGTGGGACTTTTTATTGGGTTTATTGTTGCCAAGAATCGTCATGAAAAAGAAATAGACGGCGCCAATAGTAGTGCTGAAAGTATCTTGTCAAATGCGAAAAAAGAAGCAGAAAATCTGAAAAAAGAAGCGTTAGTTGAAGCTAAGGAAGAAAATCAGAAATATCGGTCAGAAATTGAAAGTGAGTTGAAAGAAGATAGACTTGAATTAAAATCGCAAGAAAATCGCTTACTACAAAGAGAACAATTACTTGATCGCAAAGATGATTCTTTGGAGAAACGTGAACGTTCATTGACAAAAAAAGAAAATAAAGTCAGTGATAAACAGCAATTAATTGACGAGCGAGAAAAAGAAGTCGAAAAACTTATTGAAGAGCAACAATCTGAATTAGAACGTGTCGCCGCTTTAACAAAAGACGATGCCAAAGATATTATCATGAAATCGACTGAAGAAGAGTTGAATCATGAATTGACCTTAATGGTAAAAGAATCAGAACAAAAAGCAAAAGAAGAAGCCGATCGCAAAGCCAAGAATATCTTAACTATGGCGATCCAACGCTGTGCAGCTGACCAAGTATCAGAGACCACGGTTTCTGTCGTGACTCTGCCAAATGATGAAATGAAAGGGCGGATCATCGGTCGTGAAGGCCGAAATATCCGCACTCTGGAAACTTTGACAGGGATCGATTTGATTATTGATGATACGCCAGAAGCAGTCGTGTTGTCAGGCTTTGATCCGATCCGTCGCGAAATCGCCCGCATGACTTTGGAAAAACTGATCCAAGATGGTCGGATTCATCCAGCCCGTATCGAAGAAATGGTCGAAAAATCACGCAAGGAAATGGATGAACGCATCCGTGAATATGGAGAACAAGCCGCTTTTGAAGTGGGCGCACATACTTTACATCCTGATTTGATTAAGATTTTGGGCCGCTTGCATTTCCGTACCAGTTACGGCCAAAATGTTTTGAATCACTCGATCGAAGTGGCCAAACTGACCGGTGTCATGGCTGCTGAACTTGGTGAAGATGTTCAACTAGCCAAACGTGCCGGCTTACTGCATGATATCGGCAAAGCTTTGGATCACGAGATCGAAGGCTCACACGTCCAAATCGGAGCTGAACTTGCCGCTAAATACAAAGAAAATCGCGTTGTGATCAATGCTATCGCCTCACATCATGGCGATATCGAAGCTACTTCAGTGATTTCAGTATTAGTAGCCGCAGCCGATGCTTTATCTGCAGCGCGACCTGGGGCTCGGAGCGAATCGTTAGAAAATTATATTCGTCGTTTAGAAAACCTCGAAAATATTGCCAATGATTTTGAGGGTGTTTCAAATAGTTTTGCGGTCCAAGCAGGCCGTGAGATCCGTGTCATGGTCAAACCAGAAGAAATTTCTGATTTGGATGCGGTCCGACTTGTTCGTGATATACGCAAACGTATTGAAAAAGATTTGGATTATCCTGGTAATATCAAAGTCGTCGTGATCCGCGAAACCCGCGCCGTCGACTACGCAAAATAAGAAATTTAAAACCCGTTCTGGAAAGCCAGAGCGGGTTTTTGCATGTGAATAAAGGAAATGTTTGGGGATGTAGTTAAGAAAATCGGACTAGCCTTGTCTATAAGAGTGACGTTTGACTCATAATGCAAAAAAGATCTGGAAAAGAACGGTTTTTTCTTAACTATTAAGGAAATATATTTTAAAGTGTGGTTTAGATCCTGACGTATTAGTTTTATTGAACGAAAGGTACCACAATTAACAAGCAAGTATCTTTGACAACGAATCCAGAATTGGCTATCGAATTTGCGTTTTAGTATCCATAAAGACTCTCGAAATCAAAAAACGAGAACCGTTGTTGGCTCCTAGTAAGTGTTCATTCGCCCGGTCATCTCATTTCTTCTTGTACCACTTGTCTTTGATCTTCAGTACAAAATTTCCTTTAAAAAATTCACACTAAAACTTGAGAAAAAACTGAAAGAATGGTGGGTGACTTAATTGCCATGTGCAACTGTAGGTTGTCTGATTGCAAGATAAAGGTGATTTTCTTTTGCAGCTAAAATTGGTAAAATAGGGCAAAGATGAGGAGGGATTTTTGTGCAGTTTGAAGAAAAATTGTTTTTATTGAGGAAAAAAGCTGGGTTGAGCCAAGCGGAGTTGAGTGAGAAGGTGGGGGTCTCTCGCCAAGCTATTTCAAAGTGGGAAACCGGAAGGGCTGTACCAGAAACTTCCAAGATGATTGCTATTGCTAATCTTTTTGACGTAACGATCGACTATCTGATCCGTGATGAGCAAGAAAAAGTAGAGCTTTCTGCACAAGCCGGTCAAACAACAAAGGTTGGATTGAGAAAGAGACACATTCTTATATACGCTTTACCTACTTTGTTTCTTTTGAGTCTAGCCTTTGGTGTGATCAATCATAGTTTGGTCAATGTTTTGACGATTCTGCTTGTACTGACCGGAAACATTTCAATCGCATGTTTAGTGAAATACTTGTATAATCAATCTAAATGAATTTAGGAGGTTGAGTATGGCAATATATGCTTTTCCTATCAAAGTAGCGTTGTTGACTTTCCCGATACTAGCTTTTTTACTGGCGCTTCCACTACTAATCAAAGAGTATCGCAAATATGGAGCGTTTCCTTTGATCAAAGGCTTTATTTTATATAGCTTTATCTTCTATCTGCTTTGTGCCTTTTTTTTAGTTATTTTACCCTTACCACCGCGCGCCGAGGTGGCCCAGATGACGACAATGAAGATTCAATTGCGTCCCTTCGCCAATGTCAGCCGATTCTTGACCGAGACTGTTTTGGACTTTAAAGATCCTCGCACCTATTTACCAGCTTTAAAACAAGGTGTAGTGCTCGAGCCCTTATTTAACATCCTTCTGACAATTCCTTTTGGTGTCTATTTACGTTATTATTTCAACTTTTCGTTCAAAAAAACGATGCTCTTGGGTTTCTGTCTGTCTTTCTTCTTTGAGTTTACTCAATTCACGGGCCTGTATTTTATCTACCCCCGACCTTATCGTTTAGCTGATGTCGATGATTTGATCAATAATACTTTGGGTGCTGTGATCGGTTACGGTTTTGCTCCGGTCGTTGAGAAAATTTTCCCGGCCCGTGAGAAAATCGATGTTCTAGCTTATGAAAAAGGTCAAAATATTACCCTGACACGACGTTTCGTGGCTTTTTTGATCGATTGGGTTTTGATAAATTTTGTAACGAATAGTATCGAGATTTTTTTGTCCAAATCGTTGATACAAAACCTTGTTTACCTAGTCTTCAGTCGAATCTTGCAAGTCTTATTATATTTTATCGTGTTGCCAACGTTTTTTGAAGGAAGAACAGTTGGTAAGAAAATAGTTAGAATCAAAGTTGTTCGAAACGACGGGCAAAAAGGGCAGTTTAAAGATTTTTTTAGCCGTTATACTTGGCTTTACAGCTTGACGTCTATTTTAAGTATTGGGGCTAGTTACTTTAATCGCTTGTTTAATGAAAATAACACGGATGAGCTCTTTAGCATCCTTACGACGGTTTATTTAGGTCTCTTTTTTGCTTTTGTACTGCTACTTTTTGGCTTGCTCATTGCGATGGGAATTGATTGGATCAGTCATAAACCTTTCTATTACGAACGTCTAAGTCAAACGAAAGAAATCAATGATATTAAAAGCAATTAGTATGAAAAAACGCAAATAGGCCGTCCCAAGATGGGAGCGGCCTGTTTGTCCGAGCGTTTTACATTTTCCGTCTTCTGGCAAAATCAACAAAACGAAATTTATCAAGGCGGTGGATCGATTCGGTATATTCGAAGCAACGCGTGTCTTCAAGATAGACCAAACTCCTGACGATGACGACATGTTGGTCTTCGGGACGTAGATTCATGAGATCACGCATCTCTTTGGTGACTGGTTCGACGGTGATTTCTTTTTGCGCGTAAGAGATGTCTAGTCCTAATTGTTTTTCAAAATAATCGTAGATCGAATGCTCGGCCTCTTCTTTGGGAAGCTCTGGAATGATCGTGGCATCTAGGTAATCTTTATCTAAAATGACGACTTCTCCATCGATCGAACGTTGGCGGATCAATTTCCAGCTTTCAGAAGCGACCGGCCAGTCGGTGATTTCATGTAATTTTGGGGAAACAGCGATCTTATGGATCTCGACTACCTTGGTTTGGCTAGGAATCTGTTGTGTCTCTTGTAATTCGCGGAAACTGGTCAATCCCGAGATCGGAAAATCAAAGCGATTCAAATCTAGAACGATCGAACCTTTACCTTGCTTTTTTTGAATGTAGCCGGCATCCTGAAGCATATTTAAAGCTTTACGCACGGTTTCTCTTGATACGGCGTATATTTTGATCAGCTGATTTTCACTTGGAAGTAGACTGTGGGCCGGATAATCCCCGGCCACTATTTTTTGTTCCAGATCTAAGAAGATCTCCCTAAATTTATTCATTTCCTTTCCTCCTACAATTAGTATAACAATAAGCAGTTAGAAAGCAGTGCTATTTTTCTAATAAATCAGCCACTGACAGGTCAGTCAGTTTTTTCACAACAACATCAGCACCATGGAGTTCTTCGTTTGACATGACCCCAACGGCATACATGTCACATGCTTTGATACCATCGATTCCAGCCTGAGCATCTTCAAAACCGACTGCTTCTTCGGGTTTTAAACCGATTGCTTGGGCAGCTTTGATAAAAATCTCCGGATCGGGTTTGCCTTTGTGCAAACTGGCTGGATCGACGATGGCATCAAAGGCATCGGTCACTTCACGCGGCGGCGCTGCATCTTCGATGGAAAGTGCTGTGATCTGGATACCCGCGCCATAGCCGTTCAATGTTGCCTGAACGATATCACGTACCGATTCAGCAATGGCGGCACGATTATCACGGAACACGTCCTGTGCAGGACGTCGGCCGACGATTTCACGGATCGCGCTTTCAGAAACCTGCAAAATAAAAGGGGCATTTTTTGAGGCTGAAGCGATCACACAAGGCACCTGACACGCTTTAGCTTCCGCCAAAAATTCTTTGACACCCGGCAAAAGGTCGGCTGGCGTCAAGGCTTGGAGCAGTTCGACATAATGAGTATTTTTTTGCGTCGCAAGTGCTTCTTTTTCGGCAGGTGTATAGGCCGCATCTTTACCACCGTAAACCAAGATACGCTCCAGAGAATCCATGCGGCTGATGCCTTTCAGGCGTTCATTAAATTTAAGGTCGATGGTGATCCCGATCGAATCAGCGAGATCTTTCCAAGCAATATAATGGAATTTGGCGGTATCGGTGATCACGCCATCCAAATCAAAGACAAATCCTTTTTTCATTTCTTTATTCCTCCATTAATAGTTGATCGTTTTTGTTTCGTTTGCTTTTAGCAAAATGGCTTTATTATTGACAGTGACAGCTACTTCTTGATCAGCAGTCAAAGTCAAGCGTTGTTTTTCGACACAAACATCAAAGTCGACGCCACGATTTTTAAATTTAAATTGGATAGAATCCCAAGCTGCCGGTAGATTCGGCGCAAAACGAAGCGTCGGTTGGCGGATATCAAGGCCAGCAAAGGTCGTTAGCGGAATGTACAAAGTCGCTGCCATCACACCGGCGTGGATCCCTTCAGCGGTCGTGCCTCCTTGGATATCTTGATAATCGGAATATAGGGCTTCTTGGTACAGTTTCCAAGCCAAATCAAAATCTGCGACCATGGCGGCCAATTGCGCATGCACGACTCGCGACAAAGTCGATCCGTGAGAAGTTCTTTTTAGATAATAATGCAAATTGCCGGTCACGTAGTCTTCTGGCAAAGAATAGTCTAAGTCTTCTAAAATCGTATCGACTTGCTCTTTGGCAAAATTGTAGAAGATCATCAAACTATCCGCTTGTTTAGAAACCTTGTAAGCATCTGCTGACTTTCCTTCGGCATTTAAAATACGATCCATCCGGTAGATGTTGCCATATTCTTTACGGTAATGCTCCCAATCTAAGTCTTTTAAGTCAAAATAACCGGCAAACTGGGCAATGATCCCATCCTCATTGATTTCTAAGGCTAATTGATGTTTGATGGTCTCCATGGATTCAAGCAAATCGTCGGTGACTTCGGTTTTTTCTTGAATAGCAGCAAAGGTCTCAGGCGCAAATTGTTCCCTCAAATCGGCAATTTCTTCAAACAGCCAAACGACCATCATGTTCGTGTAGGCATTGTTTTTTAGCCCTCCATTTTTGGCTCCTGGATAAGCTTCGTGAAATTCATCAGGGCCCATGACACGATCGATATCATAACGCTGGGTCGCTTCGTTAAATGTGGCGGTACTTTGCCAGAAATGAGCGATCTCCAGTAACATTTCTAAACCATAATTTTCCATAAAGTCGGCATCTTGAGTGTTGTGCCAATACTGCCAAATGTTATAAGCAATCGCCAACGAGACATGCCGTTGCAAGCGACTGTTGTCTTCTTTCCATTGACCATTGATAGGGTTCAAATGTAATTCTTGCGATTGCTCAGAGCCGTCAAGGCCGGATTGCCAAGGATACATTGCCCCTTCATAGCCGGCTTTTTGCGCATCTTCTTTAGCGGTCTGTAAACGGCGGTAACGATACAGCAGCAACTGGCGCGCCGTTTTGGGAAAATGCAAGATGTAAAATGGTAGGATGAATAATTCATCCCAGAAAATATGTCCTCGATAGGCTTCACCATGCAAGCCACGCGCCGTGATACTAGCATCCAGATCCTTGTTGCCGTTAGGAGAAGCTGAACACAAGAGGTGATAGGTATGCAAGTTCAATAATTTTTGCGACATCACATCTCCTGAGACCTTGATAGCGGCTTGTTCCCAAAGTTCTACCCAAGCCTCTTTTGAATCAGTGTAACTTTCCGTAAAAGTTTGGAAGATAGGCGTATTTTCGGGTAATGGTTCTCCTAGTCGTGCTTGTTGCACAAAAACACTTTTTTCCAAACCATAGGGGTGCCCTTTGATAGCTGCCACTGTCAGCTTTTGCCAGACTTTTTGCTCATCCTTACTGGTAACTAAAGTGTTTAGATCAAGTGTGTCACTAAATAATTGGGCCTTTTGTACGACACGAATCTTAGAATGGATCGTTTCGGCAGTTAAAGTAGCTAAGGGGCCATCGACTGTTGTTTGTAAGACTTTCAAATGGTTCTGTTCGAGGCTACGATAGCGGGCAACATTGTAATTATAGACCGCCCCATCAGCCTCGGAGACGACGGTGATCGCCCCTGAAAAATTCAATGGTGTAAATTCATAACGGACATTGTATTGGTGAGTATCCACCATATTCGCGATTTTTTGCGCATGTACGGCGATCTCTTTACCGCTTTTTGATGTAAATAATGTCCAAGCTTCAAATAGCCCAGTTTTGAGATCGAGGCGTCGTTTCATTTGTGTGGGTTCATTAGAAGCAATGTCGATTTTTTCGTCATCGACCACTAAATAGATTTTTTGTAGATTCGGTGCATTGACAAAATCTTCATTATAAATCGTTCGATCGGAAACTTGTGAAGGCGCCCGGTCATAAAGGCTCGCTAAATAAAGAGCTGGATAGTTGGCATCGGCGATCTCCATTTCAGGCGTCGTTCCGCGTAAACCTAAAAAACCATTGCCAACTGTGAGTAAGGACTCGACCGAATATTCATCTTTACCGGGATGATAGCCATGGTAGGTAACTTCCCAAGGCAATTGAGCTGTTTTTTCGGCTAAATCTTCAGGGCTACCTATCACAAAAGGCCGGTTTAAGGTTTCTGTCAAATATTGGGCCAATTCTATTGTCGTATCCTCTTTTTCGAAAACAACTTCCTGAGCGATCGTTCCAGCTGTGGTATCATGAGCTCTTAAATCATTTATCAAATGTTTTAAACGATCAAGTAAAGGTCCCGTGTAAGTGCAACTCGTTTGGTCTTCCCAAAAAGCTGTCCAATTTTTTTGAATGGTCAAATGCATCGTTGTCATGTGAAATTTAGCTCCTTTCATGGCTGTCTTGTCTATACAGGCAATTAAATTATAACGGAAAATGAAAGCTTTTACAAGTGGGAATGCTGTTTTTTTATTGAAAAATAATACACATTCCTCAGAAAAAAAGCCTGTTTTCGACTTTTTTTCAGTGAAAGAGCAACCTTCAAAAAAAAATTTTTTGAAAAATAGTGTGAAACGCTTGCAATTTGTATCCATACACGTTATTATATTTTTGTAATCGTACATGTATATACAATTTTAAGGAGGAATCATTATGGGAAAGTACCAACAAGATGCTGAGCAGTTGTTAAAAGATGTTGGTGGTAAAGAAAATATTGCAGCCGTTACTCATTGTGCGACACGGATGCGCTTCGTGCTGAATGATGAATCGAAAGCGGATAAAGACGCCATCGACAATATCGACAGCGTCAAAGGCATGTTTACCAACGCTGGTCAGTTTCAAGTGATCATCGGTAATGATGTGGCGACTTTTTACAATGAATTTTCGGCGATTTCGGGAATCGAAGGGGTTTCAAAAGAAGAAACTAAAAAAGCAGCCAATAAGAAACAACCCTGGCTACAACGAGTCATTGGCGTGTTGGCGGAGATTTTCACACCGATCATTCCAGCTATCATCGTTGGTGGGTTGATCCTAGGTTTTCGGAATATTCTAGGCGGGATCGATTTTGGCGGCTCGACAATTATCGAAAAATCAGTTTTTTGGAATGGGGTCAATGATTTTCTGTGGCTGCCTGGTGAAGCTATTTTCCAATTTTTACCAATTGGGATCACTTGGAGCATCACTCGGAAAATGGGCACGACGCAAATGTTGGGGATCGTCTTGGGGATCACTTTGGTATCGCCCCAACTCTTAAATGCGTATGATGTGGCCTCGACAGCAGCGGCTGACATTCCAGTTTGGGATTTTGGCTATTTCCAAATCGATAAGATCGGTTACCAAGCCCAAGTCATTCCGGCGATGCTGGCTGGCTTCTTACTCGCTTATTTAGAGATATTCTTTAGGAAACACATTCCTGAAGCCGTCTCAATGATTTTTGTACCGTTGCTTTCTTTGTTGCCAACAATCATTGCGGCTCACGTTGTCTTAGGTCCTGTTGGTTGGTGGTTAGGTGATTTGATCGCTAAAGTCGTGAATGCTGGTTTGTCTTCATCTATCAGTTGGTTGTTTAGTTTCCTATTTGGGGGACTTTACGCGCCACTGGTTATCACCGGGCTCCATCATATGACCAACGCCATCGACTTACAACTTATTGCAAGTTATAAAACGACCGATTTATGGCCAATGATCGCTTTGTCAAACATTGCCCAAGGTTCTGCAGTACTGGCCATCATCTTCTTGCACCGTGGCAATGAAAAAGAAGAACAAGTGTCGATCCCGGCTACGATTTCGTGTTACTTAGGTGTTACTGAACCGGCCATGTTTGGGATCAATCTTAAATATATCTATCCCTTTGTCGCTGCTATGATCGGTTCGGCCTTTGCTGGTATGGTCAATAATATTTTGGGCGTGCGGGCCAATAGTATCGGTGTCGGTGGTCTTCCGGGAATCTTATCGATCAACGGAGAAATCGGTGCTGGCTGGTTAGGCTTCTTGATCGCCATGATCATCGCAGCCGTAATCCCATTCATTTTGACTATGGTCTTTCGTAAGTACAATATTTTCAATAAAGACGATCGGGTCGAACCCGAACTGGTAACTCCGGAAGGCTTTGTCGTAAGTGGGACAACAGCAACTGAAGATGCCACTCAAACGACCGAATCAACCACTAAAGTCAGCGTGACAGAAGAAGTTTTTGCACCTGTCAATGGGAAATTGATCGCGATCGAAGACGTTTCGGATCCAGTCTTTTCACAAAAAATGATGGGTGACGGGCTTGCTGTACAACCAACTGATAGTAAGATCTATGCGCCAGTAGTCGGAAAAATCTCCAGTATTTTTGAAACCAAACATGCCGTGGGGATCTTGACTCCAGGTGGTGCCGAAGTTTTGGTGCACATGGGCTTAGATACGGTCGAATTAAAAGGCGCTCCCTTTACGATCCATGTGGAAGAAGGCGAAGAGGTCACCGCGACTACTTTGTTAGCAGAGATGGATCTCGATGCTGTCGTCAAAGCTGGCAAGAAGACGGATGTCCTAACTGTCTTCACCAATGCCGAAAAGGTCGAAAAATTGACAATCGCTAAAACAGGCGAGGTCTCAGCACAAGATTCTATCGGCGAAGTCAAATTAAAAGGATAACAGCAAAAAATAATAGGGATAGTAACAATAGTGCTTGCAGTCCCTATTTTTTTGCCATAAACCAGAATTATCGGTGCCATTTAGTATTAGACTAAATAGGATCTGTTTTTTGTGGATAAAAAGCAAGTCGCTAAGCTGACAGACAATGGCCAATTGATTTAGAAAAATGAATAGCCATCATTTTTCTAAATCAAATTTAACTATAAAAGTTATAGGCTTCTTGCAACCAAGGATGGACGATCAACAGGTCATCGTTTCTAAGATGATCAATGAAAAATGCCGCGCCGGCATCTAAAGAACGAGTGAGAGCAATCTGTAATTCTTCAAGATAAGGAGGCGTCCCTTGGGCATCCCATTTGATTTTGTCAGCTAAACAGACGATTTTTTCTAAATCAGTGGCAGAAGCATGCAAGGTAGTGTGATAGGTAATGGCTGTTAGGATCCCTGGGTCATCGACATGATAGATATGCTCGGCAAAATAGGCCGAAAATTTAGCGTGTATCAACATCGGTACAGCTCGTTCTTCGGGAAGCAAAGGAATCCCTAAGTCTTCTGCTAAAGAGATACGCTCTGTATTAGGGACGATCCCACCAATATCGTGAAGGAGTCCACCGCTATAAGCAGCTTGTTCATCAATGTCAAAGATTTGTGCTAGATGAACGGCTTCTTTTGCAACTGCTTGGGAATGTGACCAAAGCTCAGGATTTGTTTGCCGATAAGCCTGACAAGTAGTTTGGACGTTTTGGGTCAAATCATCAGTAAAAGCAAAAGCAAAATAGCGCTTTTGTAGTTCTTCGTTAGTCATGTTTTCGCCTACTATTCTCTTTTTTTAAGTCAGTTTAACATGATTCGGGCCAAAAGCAGTGATTAGCAAATAAACATTAGAATTTTTTAAGTGTCAACAGCTTAAAAATTTGCTAAAATGAAAGATAAGAAAAAAGAGCGCCTCACTCTTCAACGAAGTAGGTGGAAACAAATATGGAAATAATCGAAAAGGCGCCAGCTAAGATCAATCTTGGCTTGGATGTCTTAGCCAAGCGCGAGGATGGCTATCATGAATTGGAAATGGTGATGTCAAGTGTGGACTTGGCCGATCGCGTTGTTTTGGAGCCTATCGCTGAAAACAAAATCATCGTGCAGTCAAATAAAGCCTTTTTACCGGTCGATAGGCGTAACAATGTCTATCAAGCAGCCGCGATCGTCAAAGAACGCTATCAAATCAGGGAAGGCATCAAGATCTCCGTCACTAAAAATATCCCCGTGGCAGCAGGTCTTGGTGGGGGTAGTACCGATTGTGCCGCCGCTTTGCGCGGGATGAATCGCATGTGGCAGTTAGATCTTCCGATGACGGACTTGATCGATATCGGTATGGAAGTAGGGACAGATGTACCCTATTGTCTTTATGGAACGACAGCTTTTATTGCCGGAAAAGGCGAAAAAGTGCAACCATTACGTCCCATGCCCCAGTGTTGGGTCGTTTTGGTCAAACCACGGATGAGTGTCTCGACCCGTAAAATTTTTCAACAAGTCGATTTGGAAGGTATCTCACATCCAAATATGCAACAATTGGCGCAAGCCATTTTAGCCCAAGATTACCAACAAATGATTCGCTATATGGGCAATAGTTTGGAAGATGTGACCATTCCTAAACACCCGATCGTACAGCAAATCAAAGATCGTATGATCAAATATGGCGCTGATGCTGCCTTAATGAGTGGCAGTGGTCCGACCGTTTTTGCTTTGTGTCAAAAACAATCACGCGCCCAGCGGATCGTCAATGGTTTGAAAGGTTTTTGCGATGAAGTATACATGGTACGGACGCTAGGCTGACCAAGCATAATTACCTAGGGATCACATCAGTAGTCCCTAGGTAATTTTTTTGCCGATCATTTCTTCTTGACGGACGGACTTATTTTTGGTAAATTATGTATTGCTTTAAATCGGATGTGTTCCGATTTATCAAGAAAGGCAGAGGAGGTTTTTCCTTGCGATATATCGATGTAAAAAAACTAACTTTTTATTATGATGACGAACCAGTCTTAGAAGATGTCAGTTACCATGTGGAAAATGGGGAGTTCGTAATCTTGACCGGTGAAAACGGCGCGGCTAAATCCACTTTGATCCGAGCGACCTTAGGCTTATTAAAACCAGCGAAAGGGCAAGTCACGATAGCTAAAACCAATGCCTTGGGTGAAAAGATCAGTGTGGGCTATATTCCTCAACAAATAGCCTCTTTTAACGTTGGTTTCCCTAGTACGGTCTATGAATTGGTCAGTTCAGGACGTTATCCGCGCGATCGTTGGTTCAAAAAATTGACAGAAACGGACCATGAGCATGTCAAAAAGGCTTTAGAAGCTGTCAATATGTGGGACATGCGTGAAAAGAAAATTGGTGAGTTATCTGGTGGTCAAAAGCAGCGGATCAGCTTAGCGCGGGTTTTTGCGACGGATCCGGATCTGTTTATTTTAGATGAACCAACGACCGGTATGGATCTGGAATCACGGACCAATTTTTATCGTTTGTTGCGCCATAGTGCTCATAAACACGATAAAGCAGTGCTCATGATCACCCACGATCACGAAGATATCAAGGAATATGTGGATCGTCAAATCCGCTTGATTCGAAAGGAGGATTCACAATGGCGTTGTTTTCATATGGATTCATGAGAAGAGCTCTACTTGCAGCCATATTTATAGCTGGGATCGCGCCGATGCTAGGCGTATTTTTGGTCTTGCGACGACAATCTTTGATGGCAGATACTTTGTCGCATGTTTCCTTAGCAGGGGTCGCTTTAGGTTTTTATTTGAATTTGAATCCAACCTTTACGACCTTGATCGTGGTTGTCTTAGGGGCAATTTTACTGGAGTATTTGCGGACCATGTATCGCGGGTATTCCGAGATCTCGATTGCGATCCTGATGGCAGGTGGCCTTGCCTTGGCTTTGGTTTTGATGAACCGTAGTGGTGGCAATTCGGCGGTCAGTATCCAATCTTATTTATTTGGCTCGATCGTTACCATCACACAAAATCAAGTCATTTTCTTAGGCCTTCTCTTTGCTTTGATCACGCTTTTGTTTTTCTTGTTTAAAAAGCCAATGTATGTCCTGACTTTTGATGAAGATACCGCTTTTGTTGATGGGTTACCGACACAAAAAATGTCGATGGCCTTCAACATTTTGACCGGTGTCGCGATCGCGATCATGATCCCGATCGCAGGAGCCTTGCTGATTTCCGCGATCATGGTTTTGCCGGCTGCGATCGGTATGCGCCTAGGCAAAAGCTTCAATGCGGTCATTTTGATCAGTGTTGGCCTTGGTCTGATCGGCATGTTGAGTGGGTTGACCAGTTCCTTCTATCTGGACACACCACCGGGAGCAACGATCACTTTGGTTTTCATCTTTCTTTTTTTAGTAGTCAATATCATCAAGTATCTGCTTATCCGCTTTCGACGAAAAAGACAGGTCAACCTTTAAATAATGGGTGAGAAACGAAAATTTCTCACCTTATTTTTTGCATTTTTTAATAAATGACGAACAATTTTCAAAAAAAGGAAGAAAATGCTCGAAAAAGTTCTTGAAAAGCTTTATAATAGAAAAAAAGAAAATTTCAGAAAAGGAGTGGACACGTTTGAAAGTCCGTCGAAGCGAGCGATTGGTCGATATGACCCATTATCTGTTAGAACATCCCCATGAATTGATTTCGTTGACATTTTTTGCGAAACGCTATGAATCTGCTAAATCTTCTATCAGTGAAGACCTAGGGATCGTCAAAAAGACCTTTAAAGAAAGAGGGACAGGCATCTTAGAGACCTTGCCAGGAGCGGCTGGGGGAGTGATCTTTATCCCGGTCATTGGCAGAGAAGAAGCCCATGCTTATATCGAAAATTTGGCGCAACGTTTATCTGAACAAGATCGTCTGTTACCTGGAGGCTATGTGTATCTATCAGATCTTTTAGGCGAACCGCAGTTGTTGCGTCAGGTCGGCAGGATCATTGCTTCTAAATATGTCGAAAAGAAAATTGATGCTGTCATGACGGTAGCTACCAAAGGCGTTCCGATCGCTCAAGCTGTTTCCTATTATTTAAATGTTCCTTTCGTGATCGTCCGGCGTGATTCTAAAATCACAGAAGGCTCTACTGTCAGCGTCAATTATGTGTCGGGCTCTTCAGAACGTATTGAAAAAATGGAATTGTCCAAACGTAGCTTAAAGCGGGGCTCACGTGTCTTAGTCGTGGATGATTTCATGAAAGGCGGCGGGACAGTCAACGGCATGCAAAGCCTGATCCATGAATTTGAAGCAGAATTAGTTGGTGTCACGGTTTTTGCAGAAGCGAATTTCAAAGGCAAACGCATCGTGACTGACTATGATTCATTGCTTTATGTGGAAGATGTCAATACACAAACCAAAACGATCTCCGTGGTACCGGGAACTTATTTTGATGATTAAAACTTGCGAGGCTGATTTTTTCAGCCTCGTTTTTTCTGACTATTAAGGAAGTATAGCGTGTTGGTGTTGAGCAGGAGAGTACAGGTCAATTTTATTGGTGAGAAGGACTCTAGAAATAAGTTCAAGGTGGGATGAAAAGAAAGACACCCGAAATCGAAAAGGGAGTGCCTATGACGGCATGAAAGGCGCCAAGAATCCATAAGCAGGAATGTATGACGATCAAGCGACTATTGGTACAAAAGATGGGCGTTAGACTAATAAATCCGGTCTTTAGCCGATCCTTCTTTTTGATAAGTTGGGGATATCTTTTTCTGAATATTTAGGTTAAACTAAGAAGTGAAGTATAGAGGAAAGGAAGCGGTAACTTATGGAAGCAACTTTAGTTATTATCAAACCAGATGGCGTCAAACGGCAGTTAGTGGGGCGGATCATTCAACGCTTTGAAGATAAGGATTTAAAAATCGTACAGATGAAACTGACAACGCTATCAAAAGAATTGCTAGATGAACATTATGAGCATTTGAAAGCCAAGCCTTTCTTTACTGAATTGGTGGCATATATGATGTCTGGACCGGTCGTGATCATTGTTTTGGAAGGGGAAGATGCCATTAAAAAGGTACGCCAATTAGTGGGCGCTACTGATCCATTAGAAGCAGAAATGGGGACCTTACGCGGCGACTTTGGTCTAAATAAAACACAGAATTTAGTCCATGCTTCAGACTCATTAGAAGCTGCTAAAAAAGAAATTGCGGAATTTTATCGTTGAAATTGGTATAGTTAAAATTTGCTCATGTGGTTGAAATTTTCTTGACATTGGGCTACACTTAAAAAGCAATTAAACCGTAAAAGAAAATGGAGTTGAGATACATGAGCGAACGATATGCTATTATTTTGGCAGCTGGCAAGGGTACTCGTATGAAATCAAGCCTTTATAAGGTCCTTCATCCTGTCTGTGGCAAGCCAATGGTCGAGCACATTATTGAACGCGTCGAAGAAATCAAACCAAATAAAATCGTGACAATCGTCGGTCACGGCGCTGATAAGGTAAAAGAACAATTGGATGACCGTTGTGACTATGCGCTACAAGCCGAACAATTAGGGACTGGTCATGCGGTTTTACAAGCTGCCAAATTTTTAAAAGGGAAAAAGGGCACGACTTTGGTCATCAGTGGCGATACACCACTACTTACTAGTCAAACCTTAGATAACTTGTTTGATTACCACCAAGGTAAAAAGGCCGCAGCGACGATCTTGACTGCACATGCCGAAGATCCTACTGGTTACGGACGTATTTTACGTGATCATGTTGGAATCGTGGACCGTATCGTTGAACAAAAAGACGCCTCGATCGAAGAAACTCGTGTCCAAGAAATCAACACGGGAACTTATTGTTTTGATAATGAAGTGTTGTTTGAGGCATTGAACAAAGTAACGACCAATAATGCGCAAGGCGAATATTATTTGACCGATATCATCAGTATTTTGAAAGAAGCAGGCTTGAATATTGCGGCTTATCAAACACCTGATTTTAATGAATCACTTGGTGTCAATGACAGAGTAGCTTTGGCTCAAGCCAATAAAATCATGCGGGACCGAATCAATCGGAGGCACATGTATAATGGGGTCACTTTTATCGATCCGGCGGCAACTTATATCGACGCTGATGTTAAAATCGGTGCCGAGACGGTCATTGAGCCCGGCGTTTACTTGAAAGGAGACACTGTGATCGGAGAGAATTGTGTCATCACGGCTCAATCGCAAATCGTCGATAGTACGATCGAAGATAATGTCACCGTCAAAGCTTCGGTGATCGAAGAAAGTATCGTTCGCAAGGGAGCCGATGTCGGTCCTTTTGCTCATTTACGACCACAAGCCGATATCGGGGAAAAAGCGCATATCGGTAATTTTGTCGAAGTGAAAAAAGCAGAGATCGGCCCACATACCAAAGTGGGACATTTGACCTATGTCGGTGATGCCACCCTCGGCAAAGACATCAATGTCGGCTGTGGTACAGTTTTTGTGAATTACGATGGCAAAAATAAACATCACACGACAGTCGGTGACCACAGCTTTATTGGTTCAGGAACGAATTTGATCGGACCGTTAACGATTGCACCGAATAGTTGTACCGCCGCTGGCTCGACGATTACCGATGATGTGCCGCAAAACACACTGGCGATTGCTCGTGCTAGACAAGTCAATAAGGCCGATTACGCTGACCATGTGCCCTATCAACAATAACTTTTAACCTCTTGAATTAAGTTTCAAGAGGTTTTTAGGGTGCTTTAAAAAAGGCACAAAAATCTATTTTCTCTTCCTTCTGTAAGTTAGTTTGTAGTACAATGAAGAGGAAAAAATAGATGAGGTGAAGAAATGATCCAAGAAAAAATTTCATTAGCTCTAAAAAATGGTCAAGCCACATTGACTACCTATGTTATCGATCAAGTAAATGAGATCCAGTATGAGAAAAAACGTCCGGCTATCGTTATTTGTCCTGGTGGTGGCTATGAGTTTGTGTCTGAAAGAGAAGCCGAACCAATTGCGATGAAAATGCTCAGCTATGGTTTCCAAGCTTTTGTTGTCGATTATAGTGTCAAACCAGCTGTCTATCCGCAAGCTTTATTGGAGCTAGCGAGTGCGGTCAAGTTGGTGCGTGACAACCATGAAGCTTGGGGCGTAGATCCTGAAAAAATCATTGTCGCTGGCTTTTCAGCAGGTGGGCATTTAGCAGCAAATTTAGGTGTTTCCTGGCAAGAGTCTTTTCTACAAGCAGAATTAGGCGGGACCAATAGCGATTGGCAACCGAATGCTTTGATGTTGGCTTATCCAGTCATTTCTAGTGGGCCATTTGCCCATGTAGGCTCTTTTGAATGTCTATTGGGCGGCGATTTGACTCACAAAGATGACTACTCATTAGAAAAGAAGATCAGTAAAAAAACGCCTCCGACCTTTTTATGGCATACGGTCGAAGATGATGTGGTCCCGGTAGAAAATAGTCTGCTATTTGCACAAGGTTTGCGTCAAGCAGAAATTTCTTTTGGTTTACACATTTTCCCTAAAGGCGGTCATGGTTTGAGTTTGGCGAGCATTGAATCAGATCGTCCCGACAGTCCTAATTTACGGGCCGATGTAGCCGCTTGGCCTGATTTATTTGCACAATGGGTCCAAACGATTTTTTATTCTTAAAAAGGAGTGAGCGTTAGATGCAAAAACCAAAACGTTTGAAAAAAGGCGATAAAGTAGCGATCGTTAGTCTTTCTAGTGGCATGCTAGGCGAAACCAGCAATGCCCATAACTTGGAGATAGGGACTAAACGTCTGCACGATTTTGGGTTAGAACCGATCTTCATGCCCCATGCTTTAAAGGGACTAGTCTATGTCCACGATCATCCCGAAAAACGTGCGGCCGATTTAAAAGCTGCTTTTTTAGATCCTGAGATCAAGGGTGTGATTTGTGCGATCGGTGGCGATGATACCTACCGCTTGCTGCCATATTTACTTGAAGATGAGTCCTTTATTCAAGCAGTCCATGATCATCCCAAGGTTTTTACAGGGTTTTCGGATACATCGCTCAATCATTGGCTGTTTTATAAATTAGGTTTGACTACTTACTATGGACCCACTTTTGTGACTGACTTGGCCGATATTTCTGATGAAATGTTACCTTATACGAAAAAATGGTTCGAAAATTTTATCGACGATCGACCGGAATTAAGGGAAATCACACCAAGCGCGTATTGGTATGAAGAAAGGACGGAATTTTCCAAAGCTTCTGTGGGAATTGATCGTGCGGCTCATAAAGAACAAAGAGGTTACGAATTGTTACAGGGCGCGCCTGTTTTTTCGGGTCCACTTTTTGGCGGTTGTTTCGATAGCTTTTACGATATTTTGACTGGAACACGTTACGCAGAAGAAAAAATAGTCTGTGAAAAATACCGTATCTTTCCACCAGTCGAAGCCTTACAGGATCACATTCTGTTCTTGGAAACCTGTGAAGAAAAGCCAGCCCCTGATCTTTATCGAAAAATGTTACAAACCATGAAAGCAACTGGCGTTTTTGAAAAAGTAAAGGGCGTCCTTTTTGGCAAGCCCCAAGACGAGGCTTGGTATGAGGAGTATAAGCAAATCATTTGTGAAGAACTGGCTGACTTTCCTATCTCACTTGTCTTTAATGTCAACTTTGGTCATGCGTATCCTAGATGTGTCTTACCTTTCGGCGTAACGGTCGAAGCCGATGTCGCCAAGCAAAGGATCTTGTTAAAAGAGTCGTCATTTGCCTAATTGAAAAAAACCATTTTTCACACTGAAACCGTGATTCTACGGCTTTTGACTCTTGTTTTAACAAGTAATAAACCGTATAATAACAGTAGAAAGAAAAATTCGACAATGTAAAGAAAGTGGAGGTTCTCATGGCGAATCATTATTTTGATCCAAAATTAAAGATTTTTGCGCTAAATTCCAATCGACCATTAGCAGAAAAAATCGCAGCGGCTGTAGGGGTAGAGTTAGGAAAATGTACTGTGAAACAATTTAGCGATGGCGAGATCCAAGTCAATATCGAGGAAAGTATCCGTGGCGATCATGTCTATATCATTCAATCAACGAGTAGTCCCGTCAATGATAATTTGATGGAAGTGTTGATCATGATCGATGCCTTGCGACGGGCCAGTGCAAAGACGATCAATGTGGTGATGCCTTATTATGGTTATGCACGTCAAGATCGGAAAGCACGTCCGCGCGAACCGATCACTGCTAAATTAGTGGCTAATATGATCGAAAAAGCTGGGGCTGACCGGGTGATTGCCTTAGACCTGCATGCTTCTCAGATCCAAGGCTTCTTTGATATTCCTGTCGATCACTTGATGGGCGCGCCGCTTATCGCAAATTACTTTATCGAACACGGCATAAAAGGTGATGACGTGGTCGTAGTTTCACCAGATCATGGTGGGGTAACGCGCGCGCGTAAATTAGCGGAATTTTTGAAAGCACCGATTGCGATCATTGATAAACGCCGACCTAAAGCCAACGTTGCTGAAGTCATGAATATTATCGGCAATGTCGATGGCAAAATTTGCGTGATCATCGATGATATGATCGATACAGCTGGTACGATCACATTAGCGGCCAACGCTTTGAAAGAAGCGGGCGCTAAAAAAGTCTATGCCTCCTGTACGCACCCCGTTTTGTCCGGCCCGGCTTTACAACGGATCCAAGACTCAGCTATCGAACGTCTAGTTGTGACTGATTCGATCTATCTACCTGAAGATCGTAAAATCGACAAGATCGATGAAATCAGTGTCAGTGAACTGATTGCCGAAGCTATCAAACGGATCCACGAAAATAAACCAGTTAGTCCGTTATTCGAAACGCAACTTAATCTGAATAAATAGTAAAATGAAGCCTCAAGGAGAAATTTCCCTTGAGGCTTTTTTCGACTTATAAAAGAGACGAGACTGTTAAGCTACAATTCACGACCAATCTAGAGCTACACTTACACGTTTGTGTCTGCTACTGTCAGCCAATCTCGTAGTGTAGCGACTGATTCGGCCGTGAATTGTAACACTGTTAGATGAAAGGATTGTAAAAGCGTCCCTCATTTATGGAAAACAAAGACAGACCGATGCCAACAAAAATAATAACCAGAGCTAGGGCCAAGAAATCTTGTTTTTTCATAGGTCTAGCCATGAGCCAGGTCCTTTTTTTCTTTTTACCAAAGCGCCGTAATTCCATCGCTGATGAGATGCTATCGATCCGTTCTAAACTCGAAAAAATCAGCGGGATAGCAATGGCGATGTTACCTGTGACGCGTTTTTTTAACGGAGCTTTTTTTGATAATTCGACGCCACGGGCTTGTTGGGCTTTGGAGATGGTCCGAAAATCTTCTTGAATATCGGGAATGTAGCGCAAGGCTAAGGCGACGGCATAGGAAATCTTATAAGAGATCCCGATGCGGTTCAAGCTTGAAGCAAGTTCACTTGGATTGGTCGTAAACAAAAAGATCAAGCCAGGTGGGATCGTGACAAAATACTTGAGGAACAAATTAAATTCATAAAACACCTGTTCTTGGGTCAAGGTAAAACGCCCGATCCCGTCCCAAATGACGTGGCGCGTGCCGTAGATCGTCACCCCATATTCAGGAGAAAAAAGATAGACCGCCACAAGATTTAAGATGGAGAAAAAGATGATGAATTTGATCACGAAAGCAATATCGCGGTAGTGGATCTGCGCCAGATAAAAAATGATTCCTGAGAAAAGTGCCATACCTAATAAAAAACGCGTATCATAGGTCATCATGCCGATCACTGAGAGTAAAATGAAACAAAGCAACTTTGTGACGCCGCTCAACCGATGAATGACGGTGTCGCGTTCGAGATAGCCGAATAAATTACTTTCCATGAGTAGTGCCCCTTTCACTATCAATAAAGGAAGCCACAAAATCAATTGGATCAGGCAGACCGTTTATTTTAGCTAACGTATAAAGACTGGTTTGGCGCAGGCTTGCCAAGTGTACGATATCAGGCGAAGAAAGGATCTCAGCCGGGGTGCCCTCGGCAAAGATCTGCCCTTCTTTTAAAACGATCGTGCGCTTCGTGTATTCTAACATCAAGTGCATATCATGCGTGATCATCAAAATTGTCAAGCCGTGTTGATTCAATTGTTGAATGAAATCCATCATCGCTTTATAGTGGCGATGATCTTGACCAGCTGTGGGTTCATCTAAAATGATCAATTCTGGATCTAAAACTAAGATCGCCGCAATCGCTACGCGCCGTTTCTGGCCATAACTCAAAGCCGAAAGCGGCCACGAGCGAAATTCATACAGGCCACAGATTTTCAGCGTTTCATTGACTTTTTCTCTGATTTGCTCTTCTGGTACTTGGCGATTGATCAAGCCTAGAGCCACTTCATCGAACAAGAAATTTTTTGATAACATTTGATTGCTGTTTTGTAACACATAGCCGATTTTTTCAGCGCGTTCTTTGATCGAATCGTGGCTAAAATCACGGTTGTTCCAAAGTAAACGTCCCGAAGATGGTGCGAGAAAGCCTGTGATCAAATTGGATAATGTCGACTTGCCAGCCCCATTATGACCCACAAGACTGACCATTTCGCCTTTTTTGATCGAAAAGTTGAGACCTTTTAAAATATCTTGGCCCTTTTTGTAAGCAAAAGTCAAATCTTCAGCAGTCAATAAGATTTCGCCGTCAGACAATGCAGGGATGGGTACATGTTGCTCTTGAAAAGCTTGTAAATGTTGACTGATTTCAGGCGAAGCCAGTTTTTTTAGGTCCGTCAAATCAGTAAAATCGTCAAGTAAAAGGCCCACTTTTTTCAAAGCTGCGACATAAAGTGGTTCGCGAATCCCATATTTTTCAAGTAAATCACTTTTTAATAAGGCAGTCGGTGTGCTATCCGCAACGATTTGCCCATCATTCATCAAAAGGATCCGATCAACAGGTGCCGCGAGGACTTCTTCTAAGCGATGTTCGATAATGATTGTGGTAAATTTTTGTTCTTGATAGAGTTGGTCGATGATCTCGATGGCTTCATAACCCGTTTGCGGATCAAGATTCGCTAAAGGCTCGTCAAATAAGAGGATCGGCGTTTCATCGATCAAAACACCAGCCATCGAGACGCGTTGTTTTTGCCCCCCAGACAATTCTTGGGGCTTTTTGGTCAAATGTTCTTTTAAAGCGATCTTGTCAGCCCAGGTCGTCACTTTTTGGCGCATGATAGCTTGGGACACAGCTTCATTTTCCAAAGAAAAGGCCATATCTTCGCCGACTGTCAGACCCACGAATTGACTGTCGGTGTCTTGCAAAACGGTGCCGACTTCTAAGGAAAGATCGTAAATCGACGCTTTCCCAAACGTGTCGGAGCCAATTTGGAGACTTCCTGTAAATTGTCCCTTGTCGTTCTGCGGGATCAGCCCATTCAGACATTTGCCCAAAGTGCTTTTGCCGGAACCACTGGGCCCTATGATCAAGACTTTTTCACCTGCATAGATCGTTAAATCGATGTTTTTTAAAGTAGCCTCAGCTTGAGCATCGTATTGAAAAGAGAAGTTTTTAAATTCAATGATAGGTTTTTTCATCGTTCACACATTTCTTTACTTAAGATTCCTTCTTTAAGCTGCCCTTTTTTGTTTTAGTTTGGGCGTAGGATTTGAGGAGGATCACTCCAATTATCCCAGTTACCAGTGCATTGGTCAATCCCGCAATAATGCCTTGTGTGAAAGTTTTTGCTACTGGCTCATTATAAATCAAAATATCACCGATAGGAGCTAGGATCACCCAAACAACTAAATTAGCAATTGTTTCCCCGATTGTAAAAATGGTGATTTCTTTTTTACCAAAAATACCTTCTGCGATTGGGATACGCCGGGACAACAAACCAAAGAGCACCCCTAAAACACCAGAAGCGATGATCCACGACCACCAAGCGCCATAGGAAGTCAGATCACCCAACCAGTGACCAATAAAACCAGCTAGGCCTGCGACGACGGGACCATAGACGACGCCCAACAAGGCCAAAAACGGATAAGCCGTTTGGATGTCAGTATTGGGAAAACCTGTGGGAATGACTAAGAAACGTTTGAGAATAAAGAAAACAGCAGCACCGATTCCTACTGCAACGATACTTTTAACGGTAAATTTTGATTCTTTCATGATAAATCCTCCTTTTTGATCCTTATTTTCCAATTGATCCCAGTCCCGATTTTATACGTTTCGGCAAAGGAACCAAGGTTGAGACCTAAACCAATATTGAGTAAAGAATTGATGTAAAGCACAGGTTCTTGTGGGTCAACCTGCGCAAACGAGCGGCCAAAAGTGACACTTTCACGATAACGTAAGACGTTTTGATAATAAATTTCCACTTGTAACTGATCCCCATAAGCGACGTGCCAATTTTTGATGAATGACAAAGGAAGATTTGTCCACAATGATCCGAAGCGAATGTCTAAAATATCGATCGTTCCTTGCATAACGGCATTTGTTTGTTTCGGTTCCAAAAGCGGGAAAGTGACAATGGAGTCGACAGAGACCACTGATCCTAATGCTTCAAAACGCACTTTTTGACTTGCCAAGCGAGCGCCGTTATACATGTAGACATCACGACCGTGGAAAGTATGACTTTCAGCAGAACCGGCTAAGCGTTGGGTGTTCTCGTCGATTTGACGCACTTCTTTGATACCAACATAAGATTTCAAATAGGTCAAAGTTCCATTGTCCGGGGTGATGACATATTGCCCACTTTTAAGGCTGACCACGACACTACGTCTGGTCGAGCCCACACCGGGATCGACGACCGAAACGAAAACGGTCCCCTTAGGCCAATAAGTCACACTTTGCAATAGGCGGTAGCTGGCGTCATGAATATCATAGGGCGTGATCTCATGGGTCAGATCCGTGATCGTTAAATTTTGCTCGACTTGATAAGCCACGCCGTACATGGCGTTGACGGCGCCGTCTTGCAAGCCAAAATCGGTTTGTACCACTAAATTTCCACTCATTTCTGATTCCTTTCTCTCAATAAAATAAAAAAATGCCCTTGAGCTAAAAGCTGAAGGGCATGGACTGCGTTACCACCTTACATCATAAGATCTTCACAGATCTTACCTTTGTCAGTGAACGATTGGATCGGTCACTGCTGCTTGTTAACGGAGCATCCGTATTTTCCTACTCATTTTCGGAAAATCCGCTCAAAAGCCATTTTCAACAACTGACAAATCCTTCCTTTTCAGCGATCGGAAGTCTCTTTTGATTTTCGCAAGCTGTTTACTTTCTTTTTCATCGCGTTTTCTTATCGATTCAAAATTATCAGATAATTTTGAGAATGTCAATGTTAAGATGTAATTTTTGAAATGTTTTTGTGAAAATGTTCGGGTTTTATTTTACTTTATATTTCATGGATAAGCTAAAATTTATTATGAAATAGATTGAAATTTTGCATTCTATTATCAAAATATTAAAACCAACCGATAGGGAATAATCCGGTATCGGAAATGATTTGGATATCTTCTTCATTGATATCTAAGAAATTGGAAAGTTCATTGATTATTTGTGCTTGAGAATAACTTGTGGTCAGACGATAATAATAGCTACTTTTGTTTTGGGTACGAAAGGACCAGATCCCTAAGTAATTTAAAGTTTTCAAAGTTGGTTGAGTGGGTAAGCCTTCAATGACTACGATAAGATTTGATGTTCCATAATCATTTTCTTCGAGTGAATCACTTCGTTTGCTTATTTTTCTAGACCAAATGAAATTGATCGACCAAATAATAAACATTGTAATAGAGAAAAAGGCAGTGAGATGTATAGAATGATCAGAAAGGGCGAGATAAGTCCAAATGATAAGAAAGAGAATGGTTTCTATCAAATTTAGCCAGAATAAGCGTGCGTTCAACTTTTTTAAATACGCAAATTCTACATCATTGGTCTCAGTCAGAACAATAGAATGATCGATTTTGTTTTTTTCTATATAACTGTATAAAACAGAGTAGTTAGAAAAAAGCAATTTTTTTTGAACGGTTTGAATCATTGGAGCTGAATCACAAATGTCGTTCGTACAAAATTCGATTTGTAACGAAGCACTACTTAAGTGTGGTACTTTTTCAAATGAGTACAGACCAGAGTTGATATTTTTTAAAATATATCCTTTTTGCTTTTTTTCGAGTAAAAACTCTTTTTCACCCTTACTGCCTTTAAAAAACAACCGGAATCTTTTCATGACTACTTTCCTTTCTCTCTAGTGATGTCTACCAGTAATTGTATAAAATCAACCTGTTCATCTAAAAGTTTTTGTCCAATCGCTGTCAATTGGTACTTTTTCTTATTATCCATTTCAGAAACTAATTTTATATAACCGTTGTCTAAAAAGTACGCAAGGCTTCTATACATGGTGGCGGGACCAACAGTGATCCTGTTTTTTGTTTTGACTGAGATTTTCTTCATGATTTCATAACCGTGTGAAGGGGTCTGCAATACCCAAAGAATTAGAAAATTTGCATAACTTAATGGGATCTTATCCATGTGTTTCCTCCGTTCTGCTTATGATTAGTATATACCCAAATTGAATATATTTCAAATGGATATAGTTTAAACAAATTGCTTTCATTCTTTAAAATCTATGCTATACTAAGAGTGTAAAAATTAAATAGGATCTATTCACAAAGGGGAGTCCATTTGGGCTGAGATTGAGGATACTCTAAACCCTTCGTACCTGTTTCGGTCATACGAACGTAGGAATTGTGAAGAATAGAAGCAAACACTTCTTCTTTGTGAATTTCAAGATTCTAAAAGGAGGAGCTTTTTTATGCATTCAAAGACGGTTGTTTGGGTGGAAGGGACGATCATCGCGGCTTTAGCGATGGCTTTATCTTTTATTCCCTTACAAACAGGCAATGCCAGTTTCGATTTATCATTAGGTCTGGTGCCGCTGGTTTTGTATGGCTATCGTAGAAGTTGGGCCCCGGCGATGCTTTCAGGTTTTATTTGGGGGTTACTCAATATTATCTTAGGCTCGGCCATGAAAAATTTTGTCAGCGTGCCACAGATCATTTTTGAATATCCTTTTGCCTTTGCTTTTGGTGGTATGGGTGGGATCTTGATGCCTAAGATCCAAGCTAGCATTGCTCAAGCTAAAAAAACGAAAACGATGTGCTATATTGCTTTAGGTGGGGTCATTTCGGCTTTTAGCCGTTGGTTCTGGCATTTTTGGGCAGGAGTATTTGTCTGGGGAGCCTATGCGCCACCACAAATGAGTCCTTATCTTTATTCCTTTTTAGCCAATGGAGCGTCTTTCTTGGCCAATGCGATCTATATCGCCATTGTCCTCGTTTTGCTTTATAATGTGGCACCAAGTTTGTTTGTACCAAAAAATAAATAAAAATCAAAATTCACAAAGGGGAGCCTACAATGGCTGAGATTGAAGTGATTCTAAACCCTTCGTACCTGTTTCGATCATGCGAACGTAGGAATTGTGAAGAGTAGAAGCGAAGACTTCTTCTTTGTGAATGGAAAAATCTAAAGGAGGAGTTTTTTATGCATTCTAAGACAAGAGTTTGGGTAGAAGGAACCGTTCTTGCTGCCTTAGCCATGGTATTATCGTTTATTCCCTTAAAGATCGGGTCGAGTTTTTCGATTTCGCTTGGACAGATCGCACTGACCGTTTTTGCGGTACGCAGAGGGGTGAAACCCGGTCTTTTAGCAGGCCTTATCTGGGGATTGTTGCATTTCCCGTTAGGTGATGTTTATTATCTGAGTATCCCACAAGTACTGATCGAATATATATTGGCCTATTTTTTTGTCGGTTTTGCTGGTGTTTATGCACCAAAGATTCGCGAATGTGTCAAAAAGGGCAATAAAAAAGGGCTAAAGAAGTATCTGATCTTATCAGGATTAGTAGGGGCTGCGGCCCGTTACTTTTGGCATTTTGTGGCTGGCTGGGTCTTTTGGGGCGATTATGTCCAATGGGGGTTGAGCCCTGTGGTGTATTCCTTAGTCATGAATGCGGCTAGCGGACTTGCAACTGGGGCTGTGGCGATCGTGGCTTTATTGATCATCGCTGATATTTATCCGCAGCTTTATTTGCCAAAAGATGTGAACTAGATTGTTTTTTTGGCAAATCCACCTAAGTTTCAAATCGAGTTGGATGGATTTGTTTCAGGGAAAATTCTGTTAGTAAAAATAGTCACTATAAACTTACGAATGATATAGCTAGGAGCTAGAAAAAATTTCTAGCTCCTTTATTAAACAAAAAACTTCCTGTTCTCTATCAACAGGAAGTTAAAAATTTAAAGATAAGGGCTTGTCAAAGGAGATAAGCCAATACTGTCATCATTTAGCTGAAGTCCCCAAGTTTTCTTTTCACGATCGTAACATAGGTAGCCCACGATCGTTTCCTTTCGAAAGGGCGGAGTCGTCATCCGAAAAAGGATATCGCCAACTAAAAAAATTGGGATCAGGTAGGTGTCATTTTCAAAGATAGCTTGCGAAAAGGAAAAAGTGATACCGTCACGCATATGTTCTTTTAAATCTTTGATGATCTCGATGGGAACTTTTTCTACTGAGATCGGGCGGTGGAAAAAACGCTTATTATTGATCAAAGCAAACATATTACGGGTGAGTTTCCCTGCCAAGACGCGATAAAACTCATCTAAATAACGATAGTAAACACGGGCTATTTCATCTTCTAAATCAAAATAAGCAAAGTTATTTTGCAATTTATAAAAGAAAGGCGAATGTAAATGGGTCTTCATATGGCCGAAATAGAGCAGTTCTGAAATCTCTAAAGGGGTCAACTCCTTGAGCATCATAGGATCAGCAAAATCGATCCATTTATTTTCAGAACGAGTTTGTTTTTTATCGATCATTCGTAAATAATTGTCGACGGCTTCACTGCCACGAATGATTTTCAAGGCTGTATTGGTTTCAAATTCTCCGTAAGTACTTTCGGGATTTAACAACATCAAGTTTTTGGGCTGATGAATGATTTCATTATGAAAATCACTAGCAGGAATTCCTTGTGTTAAAACAGAATTACTGATCGTATCGATATGTACATAAATCCAATCGGCCATTTTGCTACCCCCCGTTCTACAAGATGCCTTAGCTATAGTTTACAATAAAAATTTAAAAAAAGCTTGTTTCGATTCTTTTAAGATTAGATTACAAACGGTAATAATTTGCAATTGACATCACGGAAATTTCGCCTTTTAGATGCAAAATATGGTAAAATAAAAAGAGCCTAACTATAAATGGAGAATAGCATGAAACCTAATAAGAAGAAATCTTCTAAATTAAAAAATCGTTTGCTGAATTTTTTTATTGGCCTTTTACTATTTTTAGGGTTAGCCTTGGTCTTTAATGATCAAATCAAGCATTTCTTGATGGGGCGCTTTTCCGAAAATTATACGGTGGATCAAATCACGCGTGCTGATATTCAGAAAAACGAGCAGCAAGAAGCAACTTTTGATTTTGATGCCGTTGAACCAGTCAGCTTTGAAAAAGTATTGCAAGCACAATTTGGTCAAGCACAACTGCCGGTGATCGGCGGTGTGGCGATCCCAACGATCGGTGTCAATTTGCCGATTTTTAAAGGCTTGAGTAATGAGGCTTTGCTTTATGGGGCGGGGACTTTTACCTCAGAACAAAAGATGGGTCTGGGCAATTATGCTTTGGCCAGTCATCGTGTAGAAGGAACAGAGCTACTGTTTACCAAAATCGATCAAATGCGGGCTGGGGATACGATCTATGTAACTGATCTGGAAAATATTTATGTCTATCAGACGACTGTATCTAAGCAGATCCAGCCAACCCAAGTGGAAGTAGTCGATGAGGTGGCAGATCAGAAATTAGTGACCTTAGTCACCTGTGCCGAAGCAGCCGGTATCACACGTTGGGTCGTTCAAGGAACGTTAGAACAAATCACGCCGATCAAAGAAGCAACCGATGAGATGCAACAAGCATTTGGTATCGAAAAAAATACCTTCTAAATGAGAAACTTTTGTTGGAAGATTTGGTATCATAAAGGAGGATTCAACAAAGGAGGAAAAACGATGGCATCAAATTTTGAATATGAAATCGTAGAAACGATCGGTGTGTTGTCTGAAAATGATAAGGGTTGGGTCAAAGAATTGAATTTAGTCAGTTGGAATAATCGCCCCCCAAAGTTCGATCTACGGATGTGGAGTGGGGACCATAGTAAAATGGGCAAAGGCATTACTTTAGCAAATGAAGAATTTGAAAAATTGAAAGAATTATTAGCTGAAATGTAGGGTTTTGATGACTTTTTAAAAGTAAACCTTGAAAATTTTCAAAAAAAAGTGCAAAATAGACGTTAAACAAACCTATATGGGAAAGGACGTCCAAATGACTGAGCGAGGATTATTGATTGTATTGTCCGGCCCTTCTGGAGTTGGCAAAGGGACCGTTCGTAAAGCGATTTTCGAAAGTGAAGACAATGATTTCCAATATTCGGTTTCCATGACCACACGTAAACAACGGATCGGCGAAATCGAGGGAGTCGATTATTATTTTCGGACCCGAGAAGAGTTTGAAGAGATGATAAAACAAGGCCAAATGTTAGAATATGCCGAATATGTTGGCAATTATTATGGCACACCTTTGCCGTATGTGTTAGAAACCTTGGACCGTGGCAAGGATGTTTTTCTTGAAATTGAAGTCCAAGGTGCTCGCCAAGTCAAAGAAAAGGTACCAGATGGCGTTTTTATTTTTTTGACGCCCCCAGATTTAACGGAATTACGCTCACGGATCACAGGACGTGGGACAGATGCTCCAGAGGTGATCGATGAACGAATGAAGGTGGCCCGTGAGGAGATCGAAATGATGTCTCTTTATGATTACGCCGTTGTCAACGATGAAGTATCCAAAGCTTGTGAACGGATCAAAGCTATTATTACCAGTGAACATTTTCGCGTGGAACGCGTCATTGGTAACTATCGAAAAATGTTAGAGGAGTTGTAAGGATTATGATGTTAAAACCATCCATCGATTCACTGTTAGAAAGTGTCGATTCAAAGTATTCATTAGTTATCTTAGCCAGTAAACGCGCGCATGAATTAGAAGCGGGCGCCCAACCAACTTTAAATCGTTTTTATTCGGTCAAAAGTGTCGGTCAAGCCTTGGAGGAAATCGATGCGCAAACCGTTGTGATCGATCCACATCCAGAAGAGAAACGGGCACGTTTAGCAAAAGAAGCAGAAGAAAAACGCAAAAGAGAAGAACAAGAGAAAAAAGAATTAGAGCAACGGATCAAAGATGACAAAAAAGCATAAGAAATGAGGTCTGGAAAGTTTTCCAGACTTTTTCCTTTTTGTGAGAACAGATGTCTCCGTTCATAATCGAGCCGTTTTTCTTGTAGCGGTTTTCAAAAGGTCGTATCTTTAGTAAAATAGGAATGAAAAAACCAGTGTAAAATCAGTTGTCATTAACAGGCAAAGAAAGGAGAAACCATGCAAAAATTTGCAGAGGTGATCGTGGATGTACATACGATGCAGACAGATCAGCCGTTTACTTATGAAATCCCAGAAAGTTTGCAAGAAGTCGTCGAAATCGGGATGCGGGTGGAAGTGCCATTTGGCGAAGGAAATCGGCATATTCAAGGCTTTGTTGTAGCCTTGAAAAAGCAAAATGAATTGAAAGCCAAGCAGACACTTAAACCGATCCTTGGCGTGCTGGATCTGGCTCCTGTCTTGAACGAAGAATTATTGGAACTAGCAGATTATATGAAAGAGACCGCCTACGCCTTCAAGGTCACTTGCCTACAAACGATGCTGCCGGCTG
Organism: Tetragenococcus sp.; assembly: GCA_041859945.1. Taxonomy (GTDB): domain Bacteria; phylum Bacillota; class Bacilli; order Lactobacillales; family Enterococcaceae; genus Tetragenococcus. Next base: position 7,683 of record JBFLGC010000008.1, on the reverse strand, counting down.
TGATGAAAGCCAAGTATCAAAAAAAGATCGTTTTGTTAGATCCGACCCACGAAGCGAAAGCCAAGTATTTTGGGACCGCTAATGAATTGGACTGGGAAGAGGCCGAGGCAAAAGGCCTTTTGAATGAGCTGAAAAAATTACGTAAACAAAATATCGTCGATGTACGCTATCTAGTGAAAAATCAAAATAAAGTAAAAACGACGCGCTATGTGCGTAGTTTAATCGCTACAAGTGATTTAGCGGCTATTCAAAATGCATTGATAAAATCGGCGCGTAAACAAAGTGAGTTAGCCGAAATCTTGACGAACCATGATTTTGAACCTGTGACTTTTTACAAAAAGCAAGGTATTTCAACGGCTATTTTGAATACTGGTGCCCAAAAAGGCTGGTTGGAATTTGAAGAAGTTGAAACCTATCGTGATCCGTATCAACATCGAAAGTTTGCCCAAACGACCTCTTTAGAGCTCAATCCTGATCAAGAAAAAGCTGTTTCAGAAATCTTAGCGGCTGAAAAGGAGCAACGTTCTGATGTTTTCTTACTAGAAGGCATCACTGGTAGTGGCAAGACCGAAGTTTATTTGCAAACGATCGCTGCACTTTTAGAAAAAGGGAAAACAGCTATCATCTTAGTACCAGAAATTTCTTTGACGCCACAGATGGTCGAACGCTTCAAAGGCCGTTTCGGTTCGGCGGTCGCCGTTTTACATAGTGGCCTGTCCCAAGGTGAAAAGTATGACGAGTGGCGCAAGATCGAGCGTAAAGAAGCCCAAGTCGTCGTCGGTGCTCGATCCGCGATCTTTGCCCCGATAGAAGACATCGGTGTGATCATTATCGATGAAGAGCATGAAACGTCTTATAAACAGGACGAAACGCCCCGTTATCATGCTCGTGACTTGGCTCTTTGGCGCGGACGTTATCATCATTGTCCCGTGGTTTTGGGCAGCGCCACGCCTTCTTTGGAATCACGAGCGCGGGCGCAAAAAAAGGTGTATCATTTGTTACGTTTACCTTATCGGGCCAACTCACAAGCATCTTTACCAACTGTCGAAGTCGTTGATATGAAAGAAGAATATAGCAATCATAATACCAGCAATTTTTCGCTGGGTCTTCAAGAAAAAATCGCCGATCGTCTGGCCAAAAAAGAACAGATCGTCTTACTACTGAATCGGCGGGGCTATTCTTCCTTTGTGATGTGTCGTGATTGCGGCTATGTCCTGGATTGTCCCAATTGTGATATTTCGCTGACATTACATATGGACACTAAATCGATGAAGTGTCATTATTGTGGTCATGAAGAACAGATCCCGAATCGCTGTCCTGATTGTGGGAGCAATAAGATCCGCTATTACGGGACCGGTACGCAAAAAGTAGAAGCAGAATTACAAGCTCTGTTTCCAAAAGCGCGGATCTTACGGATGGATGTCGACACGACGCGTAAAAAAGGTGCTCATGAACGGATCTTGACAGCCTTTGGAGAGCAAAAAGCGGATATTTTACTGGGGACACAAATGATTGCTAAAGGGCTAGATTTTCCTAATATCACCTTAGTCGGCGTCTTGAATGCCGACACCGCCCTCAATTTGCCAGATTTTCGCTCGAGTGAACGGACTTTTCAATTATTGACCCAAGTTTCCGGCCGTGCGGGGCGGGCTGAAAAAGCCGGCGAAGTGGTGATCCAAACTTTCAACCCAGATCATCATGCCATTGTCTTAGCCCAAACCCAAGATTATGAAACTTTTTACCAACAAGAAATGTATCTACGGCATCAGACTGGTTACCCACCTTATTACTTTACCTTACGGATCAGTGCCAGCCATCCAGAAGAAACAGTCGCAGCCAAGAAGATGTTTCAAATAGCCGAACGATTGAAACAAGTTCTATCTGCGCAGAGTATTTTACTAGGACCGGTTCCCGGAAGTGTGGCGAAAGTAAAAAATCGTTACTATTATCAAGTGATCATTAAATATAAAAAGGAACCCAATTTGCCGGCTTTTTTACAAGCTATTTTACAAGAGAGTCAGACAGACCAACGACATGCGCTTTATGTGTCGATCGATAATGAGCCACTCAGTTTTATTTAAAAGGAGTAAAATTCATGACAAAAGTAGTATTTATGGGGACCCCACAGTTCTCAGTACCGATCTTAGAAGGTCTAATCGAGCATAATTATGATGTACAAGTCGTCGTGACCCAACCGGATCGTCCAGTGGGGCGTAAAAAAATCCTGACCGCAACACCTGTCAAAGAAGCAGCGATCCGCTTAGGCATCCCTGTTTTACAACCAGAAAAAATCAAAGATTCCCAGGAAATGGCAGAGATCATTACTTTGGCACCAGATCTATTGATCACAGCGGCTTTTGGCCGATTTTTGCCGGAAAAGTTATTGCAAGTGCCTAAAATCGCCGCTTTAAATGTCCACGCTTCGTTGCTACCCAAGTATCGGGGCGGGGCTCCGGTCCATTATGCGATCATTAATGGCGAAAAAAAGACGGGTGTAACGATCATGGAAATGGTCAAGCAAATGGACGCTGGTGGGATCTATGCGCAAGCAGAATTGGCCATCAACCAAACGGATGATGTCGGTTCGCTGTTTGATAAGTTGAGTACTTTAGGCAAAGACTTGTTACTAGCTACTTTGCCAGAAATCATCGCCGGCCAAAAAGCGATCCCTCAAGATGAGGACCAAGCAACATTTTCACCTAATATCAGACCAGAAGAGGAGGCCATCGATTGGCAAAAGACAGCTCAAGCGATCGATCAGCAAATTCGCGGCATGCGTCCTTGGCCGATCGCGCATACTTTTTATGCAGGTACCCGTTGGAAGATCTGGGCCGTAACACCTTTAAAAAGCCAGACCGAGGCGACTCCCGGTACGATCATTTATCGTGACAAAAAGGAGCTACACATCGCTTGTGGAAAAGGGACGGTTTTGGCCATCGATCAGTTGCAACCGGCTGGAAAAGGCAAACAGACCATTCAAGCTTTTTTAAATGGTGCTGGTCAAAAAGTTGCCGTAGGTCAGAAAGTAGGTCCGCATGGGAACTAAACAAACGGTGCGTTACCTAGCTTTAGATGCCTTAGAGCAGATCCAAAAAGGCGGGGCCTATTCCAACTTATTATTGAATGAACGCATCAAAGAAGGCCGCCTTAATGACAAAGACAGTCGTTTACTTACAGAACTAGTTTATGGGACGTTGAGTCGCCAATTGTTACTAGATTATTATTTGTCCCCTTTTATTGCGAAGGCTAAAAAAGTTGCGCCTTGGGTCAAGCAGCTTTTGACTTTATCGCTTTATCAAATGTGCTATCTGGATCGCGTGCCGATCCATGCTATCGTGAATGAGGCCGTTGAAATCGCCAAAATTCGCGGCAACGTCGGCATCGGTAAATTTGTTAATGGCGTCTTGCGCAACATTGATCGCAAAGGCGTGCCAAGTTTGGCTGAAATCACTGATCCGCTAGAACGGTTGGCGACAGAAATCAGTATGCCGCAATGGTTGACGGAGAAATTAGTCAAGGAGATCGGTTTCTCCCAAACGCGTCAACTAGGCCTGTCATTATTTGAGCCTAGTCAGGCCAGTGCCCGGATCGACACGCGTTTTCTGTCACGTCAAGAGGCTTTGGAAGAATTACAAATAGAAGGAATAGACGCAAAAGAAAGTAAAATTTCTCCTTATGGCGTCGTTGCTGAAAAAGGCTTTTTTGCCGGTTCTCGCTTATTTCGTGAGGGTTTGTTAACGGTTCAAGATGAAAGTTCAATGCTAGTGGCGCCAGCCCTGCAAATAGCTCCCTATCATAAGGTACTAGATGCTTGTGCGGCGCCAGGTGGCAAGACGACTCATATCGCTACTTTTTTAGAGCCAGTTGCCGGTGGTAAAGTGACGGCTTTAGATATCCATGCACATAAGGTGGCTCTGATCAACGAAAATGCCAAACGCTTATACGTGGATCAAGTGGTTGCATCCCAGGTCTTGGATGCCCGTAAAGTCTCCGAAAATTTTGCGCCAGAAAGCTTTGATCGGATATTAGTAGATGCGCCTTGTTCAGGTTTGGGGCTGATGCGACGTAAACCAGACATCAAATATACGAAAAAAGCAGCTGATTTAAAGAAATTGCCACAGATCCAGTTAGAAATTTTAGAAAAAGTAGCGCCAACTTTGAAATCTTCTGGTATTATGGTTTATAGCACATGTACTTTTTCCCCAGAAGAAAATCAAGACGTGGTGGCGCAATTTTTAGCCGATCACGCCGAATTTGAAAAAATAGCAATCGCAGGTGTTGATGTCGTTTCAGAAAGTGTGGTCGATGATTTATTGACCATTTACCCACATCAGTATGGGACGGACGGATTTTTTATCAGTTGCTTACGTAAAAAGTAGTGAGGTGGAGAACATGGAACTCAGTTTTCTTAGTGATATCGGCAAACGTAGGAAGACCAATCAAGATTATGTCCAAGCTTTTAAAAATCAAGCTGGCTATGTCTTGGCTCTTTTAGCAGACGGGATGGGCGGACACCAAGCTGGCGATGTGGCTAGTCAAGAAGTAGTCACCGAACTTGGCCAAAGCTGGGAAGAAACGCAGATCGTTGAAAGTGAAAAAGCCGTCCAATGGCTGATCCAGCAAGTGCAAGCTGAAAATACCGCGATCTATGAACAAGGGCAAGCACACGAAGAGCTCAAAGGCATGGGCACTACCGTTGAGGCGGTCGCCCTTTTTGACGATCAATTTACGACAGCTCATGTCGGCGATAGTCGCCTGTATTTATTACGCGATGGTGAGTTGATCCAATTGACAGAAGACCATTCACTAGTTAATGAGCTCGTCAAATCGGGAGAACTGACCAAAGAAATGGCGGCGGTTCATCCACAGAAAAATATCGTGACACGCTCTGTTGGTATGCCTGGCGCTCTTGATGTCGATGTAGCGACACATAAATTTCAGACGTATGACCGGTTACTTATCTGCTCGGATGGTTTGACCAATATGGTTTCTGAAGAAGAAATCAAACATATCATCAATAGTTCGCTAGGTTTAGAGGAAGCTTGTCGTCGCTTGATCGATAAAGCCAATGCTTACGGAGGACTAGACAATATCACGGTCTTTTTGATCAGCTTTGGAGGTGTCGACCATGATTGAAATCGGCAAAAAAGTAAATGACCGTTATTTGATTTTAGATAGTATCGGCAGCGGGGGCATGGCCAATGTTTTCTTGGCCCAGGATTTGATCCTAGATCGTGAAGTGGCAGTCAAAGTGTTACGTTATGACTTTCAAAACGACCAAGCAGCGATCCGTCGTTTTCAACGCGAAGCACTGGCCGCAACCGAATTGGTCCATCCCAATATCGTTTCGGTCTATGATGTCGGTGAAGAAGCCGGTATGCAGTATCTGGTCATGGAATATGTCAAAGGCATGGATCTAAAACGTTATATCCAGACCCATTACCCGATGGATTATCCTGAAGTCGTCAATATCATGCAGCAGGTATTGTCGGCTGTGGCTTTAGCTCACCAACACCGTATCATCCATCGTGATTTGAAACCACAAAATATCTTGATCAATGAAGAAGGTGTGGTGAAAATCGCTGATTTTGGCATCGCGATTGCTTTGTCAGAAACTTCGATCACGCAAACTAATTCGATGCTAGGCTCCGTCCATTACCTTTCACCTGAACAAGCTCGCGGCGGGATGGCGACGAATCAATCGGATATTTACGCTTTGGGGATCATTTTATTTGAAATGTTGACTGGTCGTGTCCCGTTTGATGGGGAATCGGCGGTGACGATCGCCTTGAGACATTTCCAAGATGAGATACCAGAGATCCGTATGTTTGACCCAAATGTCCCACAATCTTTGGAAAATGTCGTGCTGAAAGCCACGGCCAAAGATCCCGCTGATCGCTATAAACAAGCAAATGAAATGAATCAGGATCTTGATACGGCCCTGTCGCCAGACCGGTTGAATGAACCGCGTTGGCAAGGGCATGCGATGGACAGTGAGACAAAATTATTGACGCCGATCCCAGAAGATGCTCCAATGCCAGAATCCTTTAAAAACATGTCCCAACCAGAAGTGCAACCAGAGGAAACTGAAAAAGAACAGCCTAAAAAGAAAAAGAAGAAGAAAAAATGGCTGTTGATGCCCTTATTAATAGGTCTCTTTTTGATCGGTGGCATGGCTTACCTTGTTTCTGGCGGTGGTCGCGGTCAAGTCGAGATCTTAGATGTGAAGGACATGACAGAGGATAAAGCACGGGAAGTTTTGACCGCTGCTGGCTTAGCCGTTGCTGATGATGTCGAAAATTTTGCTAGCGATGAGATCGAAGAAGGAAAGGTCGTCAAAACTAATCCCGAAATCGGCACGGTCGTTAAGAAAAGTCGAGCCATCACCTTATATATCAGTTCAGGAAGCCCTAAAGTAACACTGAAAGATTATACAGGAAAAGCTTATAAAGACGTTGTAGAAGAGTTGAAAAAATTAGAATTCCAAGAAAGTAATATCACTTCTAAAGAAGAATATAGCGATGATGTCGATAAGGGCGAAGTCATTAGTCAAGATCCTGAAGCTGGGGAAGAAGTCGTACCTAAAGACACGGAGATCAACTTTGTGGTCAGCAAAGGTCCTGAACCTGTCGACATGGCTAACTTTATTGGGAGTACTGAAGCGGCCACGCGCGATTTATTAGATAGTTTGGGTTTAGGAGACAATCCGGTTTCTTTTGAAGCAACTTACAGTGAAGAAACAACAGGGATCATCGTTGATCAAGATCCTCAAGAGGGCACTGAAGTCATTCCTGGTGAAACTAAGTTGATTTTTTATGTCAGCCAAGGAGTCGAACAAGTCGAAGTACCTGATGTGACCGGAAAAACGAAAGATGAAGCTACCAAAACGCTTAGTGATGCGGGTTTTAATGTGGAGACAGAAGAAGCCGAAAGTGAGAACGTCGAAGCTGGCAAAGTCGTTTCTTCTGATCCAAAAGCAGGTCAAAAAGTGAATAGTGGTTCTACGATTATCTTGACGATTTCGACTGGCCCAGCTGAAGAAGAAACGACCAAAAGTTTTACGATCGAATTTAAAGTGACTTATTCTGGTAGTAATGGAGCCAACCAAAAAGTCACCATTTACTTACAAGACGCGGATCACTCGAGTTCTTCTCAAGTGGCGCAAATCTCTATTGGTGAGAGCGATGGCACCAAAGAAATCAGTGTCCCAGTCACTGTTGTCGAGGGAGACAAAGCAACGATCGCTTATCAAATCGATGATGGACGTAAAGTTTCGACTGAGGTCGACAGCGCTGATACCTTACAGATCCCATAAGATAAAACTTCGCATTGCATAGGTGATGCGGAGTTTTTTTTGACAGCAAAGTAGTACTGGCGGAATCAATCATTTTGTTCGGTGAGGAAGGATTGAAAAAATAAAAAGAAAGTAGATATTAAGATAGCAGACATATCTACTAGATGAACAAAATAAGAAGTAAATTTTGGATAAAAAAGGCTTCAATTTGTTACAATTCACGGCTGAATCAGTCGCTTCACTACGAGATTGGCTTGCTTAAAGTCAACCGTGGAACCGCTGTGAGTCTAAAGTCTCACGACTTTCAAGTTGCAAACGCCCAGTAACCAAAAAGATAGCAACTGGGCGTAATTCATATTGAATTCTTAACACAATGATCTCGCAAGCCA
>JBFLGC010000089.1:0-4448 GCA_041859945.1 Tetragenococcus sp. | reverse complement strand
TTACCAGACGCACTTTCGTTTGTCAAGAAAAAGTTTTAAAAGTTTTTTGAACTTTTTTTCAGTGCTCGATCAGCGACCAACTTATAATAACAAAAGATTTTTTACTTGTCAATCGTTTTTTTGAAGTTTTTATTTCTTTTCAAAACCGTCTTTCAATCAAACGCGACTAAAATATAATATCATTTGTTCTTTTCACCGTCAACTACTTTTTAGCAAATAATTGCTTTATTAAAGTAATTGAAGCCATGTATTAATATAGCAATTCTTTGCCTAAAAAGCAACTAAAAAAAGCCTTGATTTTTACAAAAAAAATAGAAGCGAACGTGCTAGGCGCATTCGCTTCTAATGTTCGATATATTTATCTTATTTTCTATTTTCATTCAAAAATACAGAAAAAAATTCGCTATTTTTCACTAGTTTCTATTTCTTTTAAAATAGGGATCGTAAATTTGAAAATCGTTCCTTGTCCCATACTACTTTGAGCCATGATTTTCCCTTTATAACTATCCAACAACTTTTTAGCAATCGAAAGTCCTAGGCCATTGCCTCCTTTTGTGCGAGCACGCGCCTTATCCACTCGATAAAAGCGATTGAAGATTTTCTTTAGATCCTCCTGTGGAACTCCTTCACCAAAGTCCTGGATCACGATTTCCAATTCTTTGGTATTACTCGAAAGAGATATATTGATTTCTTTTCGGTCTGTCGAATATTTTACCGCATTATCTAAAATAATGACTAGAATCTGTTCAAAATGATTCCGATATATTTTAACTGTTTTTTCTTCATAAAGGTCATCATCTAAGGTAAAAGTAAATTCCGGGTATAATAATTGAAAGTTATTATACACTTGATAGACAACTTCTTTGGCCTGAGATGTTTCATTAGCGTAATGGGCCTGGACCTGATCAGCTCTGGAAAGATCAAGCATTTCTTGGATTAAAGTCTTCATCCGACTGATTTCTTGCATGCTCGCTTTCAAAGACTCGTCTAAAACTACCGGATCATCTTTCCCCCAGCGATTCAACATATTTAAATGCCCTTCAATAACGGCAACTGGTGTCCGAAGTTCATGAGAAACATCTTCAACAAACTGTTCTTGCTGCTCTGTATAAGAACGCATACGATTTAACATATCATTTAATAATTCAGCTAGATCAGCTAATTCATCATTAGTATCGATGACAGGTGCATAAATATCAGATTGCGGATCTTTCTGGATCTTTTGCATCGTATTTCGTAAGACTTTCAATGGTTTTAAATAATAGGCCGCTAGTAAATAGCCTAAGATACTGCTTAAAATAAGGGCCAAGACTTCGATGATGACAAGTGTCATCAACAGTCGATTGCGGATCTCATAAAAGGAAGTCAATTCATAATAAGTTTGTACATAGCCAATTTTTTCACGTTTTATTTCAGAATAAACTGGTTCTACCATAACGAAGCCAGTCGTTTGGTGCACCGACATGATCGAGGGAGACAGCGGCTCTGTTGACTCAAGTGCCATCTTTTTTTGACGCGTTTGATAAACGAGCGTCTCACTGAGGTCATAAACGTACAAACTTAGTTCTGGTTGCCCTAAATCTGAAAAAAAGGAGTCAATATTGACATAGGGTTCGATCGTTTGCGGTGTCCGAATATTTTGCTCATTTTCGCTAGCGTGGTTACTAGTCAGTTTCTCATAACTAGTGACTAAGTTCAATTCAATATCAGCTCTAGAGAGTCGATCTACTGCTTCGTAGGTCGTTTCTTCCGCATTTTTGCGTTCTTTTTCAACAAAAAGATTCACTGCCGTTTTATAAGTAACAACTGCAAAAAGAGTAAAAATAACAAATATGAAAAAAGAACTGGCTAAAGTCCATTTCACAGTCAATGAGGGCTTTTTAAGTTCTTTCTTCTTTTTAGCATGGTTTTTTTTCACGAGCGCATCACGTAGCCTGTTCCCCGAACCGTTTGAATATAGCTTTCTTCTCCAAGAACATCGATTTTATTGCGCAAATAACGAATATAGACATCTACCACATTTGTTTCGACTTCAGTCTCATAACCCCAGACATTTTTTAACAGTACTTCGCGCGAAAGAACGACATTCACATTTTCCATCAAAATCAACAACAGTTCATACTCTCTCTTGGTAAGCTCGATGACATGATTGCCCCGACGAACGACCCGATTTTCCTTTTCGATCGTTAAATCACGGTAAGTCAGTGTCGTTTGCTTGACGACATTTTTGTCACTTTCGATGTCGATCCGCCGCAACAGAGCTCGTAATCGGGCCAGTAATTCTTCGATAGCAAACGGTTTGACAATATAATCATCAGCCCCATGATCTAAACCTGAGACGCGATCGATCACAGAATCTCGGGCCGTCATCATGATGATCGGCGTATTTTTGACTTGACGGATCCTACGACAGACTTCTAACCCATTTAATTCAGGTAACATCAAATCTAATAAAATAGCATCCCAGTCCCCATTTAAAGCCGCCTCAAGCCCCGTACGACCGTTATAATGACACTCTGTTTTGTATCCTTCATGTTGCAATTCTAATTCAACAAAGCGAGCTAAGTTCTTTTCATCTTCTATGATTAGAATATTACTCATATTTTATTTCCCTTCTTTTCCCATTCTTTTGAACACTAGTTTGATTCTACCATGTAACGACGATTAAAAAAAGAGATTCGTCTAAATTTTTTCTCAGAATAGACTCATCTCTTTTTTCATTAATTATTATTATTCATTTTCTCCATACCAATCGTAATGGAAGATCCCTTCACGGTCTGTTCGTTCATACGTATGGGCGCCAAAATAATCGCGCTGGGCTTGGATCAGATTGGCAGGTAAGCGATCTGAGCGATAGGAATCAAAATAAGCAATTGCTGAAGAAAACGTTGGTACTGGGACACCAGCTTGTACGGCGATGGCGACGACATCTCGCACGGCTTGTTGATATTTTTCGGTGATTGCTTTGAAATAATCATCTAGCAATAGATTTTCGATATCCGGGTCTTTTTCATAAGCATCCGTAATTTTTTGTAAAAATTGCGCCCGAATGATACAACCAGCCCGCCAAATCTTAGCAATTTTACCAAAAGGCAAATCCCAATCGTATTCTTTTGAAGCAGTACGCAATTGGGCAAAGCCCTGTGCATAACTCATGATTTTACTGAAATATAGAGCTTGACGGATCTTTTCGATCAATTCTTTTTTATCGCCTTTATAGGCATAAGTGGTCGTTACTGGCAAGACTTTACTAGCATGGACCCGTTCGTCTTTATAAGCCGAAATATAACGGGCAAATACCGACTCAGTGATCAATGGTAGTGGGACGCCTAAGTCTAAGGCGCTTTGACTCGTCCACTTGCCAGTGCCTTTGTTACCAGCACGATCCAAAATCACATCCACGATCGGTTGATCCGTTCCTAAGTCGTCTTTACGCGTCAAAATATCTGCCGTTATATCGATCAAGAAACTATCCAACTCGCCTACTTTCCAATCTGAAAATACTTCTGCTAATTCAGTAACAGAAAGCCCCAAAATATTTTTCATCAAATCATAGGACTCAGCGATCAATTGCATATCACCATATTCGATGCCATTATGGACCATTTTGACATAATGTCCAGCGCCATTAGGTCCGATATAAGTCACACAGGGAGAGGCGTCTTCGGCTTTCGCAGAGATTTGTTCCAAAATGGGTGCTACTAAATCATAGGCTTCTTTTTGACCACCAGGCATGATCGAAGGCCCTTTTAACGCCCCTTCCTCACCACCAGAAACACCCGTGCCGATAAAGTTGATACCTGAATCAGCTAATTCTTTACTACGACGCATGGTATCTTTAAAGAAGGTATTCCCGCCATCTATCAAGACATCGCCCTTATCTAAATGAGGCAATAGCGCTTGGATCGTGGCATCTGTCCCGTAGCCTGCTTTGACCATCAAGACGATGCGACGAGGTTTTTCGATGGCAGCAACGAATTCTTCCACCGTATAAGTTGCCTGCAAATTTTTATCGGGATGTTCAGCTACCACGGCTTCCGTTTTAGATCCAGTCCGGTTATATAAAGCAACAGAATAGCCGCGACTTTCAATATTGAGGGCCAAGTTTTTACCCATAACGGCCATTCCTACAACACCGATTTGTTGTTTTGACATATATCTTCCTCCTCCTAAAATCAAGCATAGAAATCTATTTTATTATAACTTAAAAAAGTTGTCATTCCAACATATCTCACTCGATTTCAATGATATTCAACGGAAATTAATGAAAAGCCACACTCTTTTTCCATTTTCCACAAGTGAACTACTCACCGCTTAGCTAAACCTAATGGTTCTTAACGCTTGAAGTGGGAGCTTCTTGGGAATAGAGCGTACTTGCAAGAGTATTTCTTTACTCACAGCGGTGTCTCTTATTTACCAAGCTATCCCCGTAGTTCCTACGGTTCTTG
>JBFLGC010000088.1:0-5491 GCA_041859945.1 Tetragenococcus sp. | reverse complement strand
ATGTGAATTGTTTTGAATCACTACGATTGGCTCGCTTAGCGAGACAGAGTAGATGATGAAAAATACCTACTTGGTACGGTGACTGAACGCTTTAGCGTTTAGTCACCGTTTGAAGCTTGGCAGACCTGAGAACATGGCATGGCTCAGGTCGGTCCCACAGCAGACAGTAGCAGACACAAACGAGAAAGTATAGCTCTAGATTGACCATGAATTGTAACAGCTTACTGCGTGTTAAGAAAATGAGAGTTTCAGAATAACCTTACTCTGATGCGGTTACTCCTGTCTGACTTAAGAACATGACTCACAGTGATTCTATGAAACTTACCTAAGACTATCTTCCAATGTAGCAAAAGACTGACTGTGAAAAATAACTTCAACATTGATGAAATCGTTTGAACAGGTCTAGATAAGACAGTGAGAAACGATAATTATCATTTGCCAACTTTTAAGGCGAAATATTTTCAAACTTTTTTCAAAAATATTTTCATAGAAATGATCAAATGGGTTGAAAAAAGTCAAGAGACATGCTACAATATTTTGCGTAAGGAAATAGCTTTTGATTTTAAGCAATATTTTTTTTGCGGTGCACGGGTCGAAATAAGTCTGACTTGGACAAAAACCGACCAACGGAGGGTACTATGCTAGATGAAGTAGAAGTGATCGAAGCCATTGCACCTGATATCTTGGCAGTGATCCAAGAGAGATACCGCGTATTACAACGTATCTATTGGATGCAGCCGGTTGGCAGACGAATGCTTTCTGAGAGTTTACAACTTACAGAACGTGTTTTACGTACAGAAACGGATCTGCTCCGTTCCCTGGATTTGATAATTTCATCCAAAAGTGGGATGAAATTAACTGAAAAAGGCGAAGTCGTGTATAAAGAACTCGGCAAAATGATGGATCGGCTATTTGGGGTCCATCAAATCGAAAAGGATTTAGCGGATCGTTTTGATATCACTCGTTGTTTGATCGCTGATGGTAATAGTGATCAGCAAGTGAAAGTGGTGGCACGTTTTGGTCAATTGCTTAATGAAGTCTTGACTAAAAACCTTCCTGATGGGAAAAATATCATTGCTGTCATGGGTGGGACGACTATGTCACGGGTAGCAAAAGAATTGACCAATTTAAAAACGAACAAACGGGAAAATTTGTTTGTGCCAGCACGCGGGGGTATCGGTGAGGCGGTCAGTGTCCAAGCTAATTCGGTAAGTGCTGAGATGGCGATAAAAAGCAATGGCCAATATCGGACACTTTATGTACCGGAACAGTTGAGTGCCACAACTTATGAACTGCTCTTACAAGAACCGTCAATCGTGGCTGTATTGGATTTGATCAACGAGGCTAATTGCGTGATCCATAGTATTGGCAGAGCTTTGCATATGGCAGCACGGCGTAAAATGACAGAAGAAGAAATTTTGATGTTGAAGCAAAAAAATGCTGTTGCTGAGTCTTTTGGGTATTTTTTTGATGAGGATGGTAAAGTAGTTTACAAAACACCTCGTGTTGGTTTACAATTAAAGGACATAGAGCATATTCCTTATATCTTTGCAGTAGCTGGTGGTAAAAGCAAGGCAAAAGCCATTCAAGCTTATATGAAAAACGCACCAAAACAAACGTGGCTCATTACTGATGAAGCCGCCGCAAATGAGATTTTAAAAGGGGCAACCCTTTAAAATAAATATATTATGATTTTCATAAGGAGGAAATCACATATGTCAACAAAAGTAGCTATTAATGGTTTTGGACGTATCGGTCGTTTAGCTTTACGTCGTATCTTGGAATCAAGTGACACTCTAGAAGTCATCGCAATCAACGATTTAACTAGTAACGATGACTTAGCTTATTTATTGAAGTATGATACTGCTCAAGGACGTTTTCCTTACAGTGTAGAAGCTAAAGAAGATGCTTTAGTTGTAGATGGTAAAGAAATCAAGGCTTATTCTGAAAAAAATCCAAGCCAATTGCCTTGGAAAGAATTAGGCGTCGATTTAGTTCTTGAATGTACTGGTTTCTTCACTGATGCTGCCAAAGCTCATGCTCACATCGAAGCAGGCGCTAAAAAAGTTTTGATTTCTGCTCCAGCAAAATCAAAAGAAACAAAAACGGTTGTTTATGGTGTCAACCATGAAATCATCTCAGCTGATGATACGATCGTTTCCGCTGCTTCATGTACAACAAACTGCTTAGCTCCAATGGTCAAAGTATTAAGCGATAGTTATGGTGTGGATCGTGCCCTTATGACAACTGTCCATGCTTATACGGCAACGCAAAAATTACAAGATGCTCCTGGTGGACGTAAGAACCGTGCTGGTGCTGACAACATCATTCCTGCATCGACTGGTGCAGCCAAAGCTGTTGGTAAAGTAATTCCTGAAGTGAATGGACGTATCGATGGTACTGCCCTTCGTGTGCCAACTATCACTGGTTCTGTAACGAACTTGTACTCTGTTTTGAACAAGAAAGTAACTGTTGAAGAAGTGAATGCTGCTATGAAGGCTGCTTCAAGTGATGCTTTTGCTTATACTGAAGACGAAATCGTTTCTTCTGACATTATCGGTTACCCAGCTGGTTCAATGTTTGATGCCACTCAAACAGCTGTAATGGAAGGCGAAAACGGCGAACAATTAGTTAAAACTGTTGCTTGGTATGACAATGAATATGGATTCACTAGCAATATGGTTCGTACCTTAGAATACTTTGCAGCAACTTTGTAATCCGTAATTTAATAAATTCACTTGTCAAGCATTTGGATTTAGAAAATAAAAGCGGGGAAGCGACGCGCTTCTCCGCTTTTTTTAAAAGAAATATTATTTAGGAGGCTTTTTTAATGGCAAAGAAAACCGTGGAAGATATTGATTTAAAAGGGAAAGTCGTTTTAGAACGTGCTGATTTCAACGTCCCAGTAAAGAACGGTGAAATCACCGATGATACTCGGATCAAAGCAGCTTTACCAACCATCAAGTATATTTTAAGTCATGGTGGAAAATTGGTCTTGTTCTCTCATTTAGGCCGAGTGAAAACAGAAGAAGACAAAGCTGGTAAATCATTAGCACCTGTTGCCAAACGTTTGGGTGAACTTTTAGACCAACCAGTGACTTTTGTTCCTGAAACACGTGGTAAAGAATTAGAAGATGCGATCGCTGACTTAAAAGAAGGCGAAGTTGTCGTTTTTGAAAATACCCGTTATGAAGATATTGATGGTAAAAAAGAAAGCAAAAACGATCCTGAATTAGGTAAATATTGGGCTTCTTTAGGTGATGTCTTTGTTAATGATGCTTTTGGTACTGCCCACCGTGCGCATGCTTCAAACGTTGGGATTGCTTCGACTGGTATCCCAACTGTAGCTGGTTTTTTGATGGAAAAAGAAATCAAGTTTATCCAAGAAGCAGTTGAAAATCCCAACCGTCCAATGGTAGCGATCCTTGGTGGTGCTAAAGTTTCTGATAAGATCGGCGTGATCGAAAACTTGATCGAAAAAGCTGATAAGATTTTGATCGGTGGTGGCATGACTTATACTTTTTATGCTGCTAAAGGCATTGGCATCGGCAATTCCTTAGTTGAAAAGGATAAAGTCGAATTAGCTAAGAGCTTGATCGAAAAAGCCGGCGACAAATTAGTATTGCCTGTTGATTCAGTTACGGCAACTGAATTTTCAAATGATGTCCCAACTGAAGTACACGATTATGATGTTCCTGAAGGTCAATTAGGCTTAGATATCGGTCCTAAGACAGTGGCTTTGTTTACTGATGTCTTAAAGGATGCGAAGACGGTTGTCTGGAATGGGCCAATGGGTGTCTTTGAAATGTCGAACTTCCAAAAAGGAACGATCGGAGTTTGCCAAGCAATCGCTGATTTGAAAGATGCAACGACCATCATTGGTGGCGGCGATTCAGCAGCTGCTGCGGAACAACTTGGTTTTGCGGATAAATTCTCCCACATTTCAACTGGTGGTGGCGCAAGCTTAGAATTACTTGAAGGAAAAACTTTACCTGGTTTAGCTGCTATCAACGATAAATAATAGTCTAAACCAATTTGTAAATGAAGGAGTCGTTTAATAATGCGTAAACCAATTATTGCCGGAAACTGGAAAATGAATTTGACCGCTTCAGAAGCCAAAGCCTTTGCTGAAGCCGTTAAAAATAAAATCCCTGAAAGTGACAAAGTAGATTCGGTGATCGGTTCTCCTGCTTTGTTCTTAGAAACGTTAGTAAATAGCGCTAAAGGCACTGATTTAAAGATCTCTGCTCAAAACTGTTTCTGGGAAAATGCTGGGGCTTATACTGGTGAAACTTCACCAGCTGCTTTAGCTGATCTAGGGATCGACTATGTAATCATTGGTCACTCAGAACGTCGGGAATATTTCCACGAAACCGATGAAGAAATCAACAAGAAAGCCAAAGCTATTTTTGCTAATGGCATGCTTCCGATCATGTGTTGTGGTGAATCTTTAGAAACCTATGAAGCCGGCAAAACGGCGGAATGGATCGAAGGACAAATCACGGCTGGCTTAGAAGGCTTGACGGCTGGTCAAGTTTCTAGTATGGTCATTGCTTATGAACCGATTTGGGCAATTGGGACTGGTAAATCAGCAGATGCTCAAATTGCTGATGAAATTTGCGGTGTGGTTCGTCATACGGTCGAAAAATTGTATGATAAAGAAGTTTCAGATGCTGTTCGTATCCAATATGGTGGCTCTGTAAAACCTGAAAATATCGCTGAATATATGGCGAAAGAAAATGTCGATGGTGCTTTGGTCGGCGGCGCTAGTTTGAAGCCTGATTCATTTTTAGCCTTATTAGAAGGGGCCAATTAAAAAGTCCTTGCAGTGAAGTCCAAAATTCTTTACAATAAAACTATCAAAGGGAAGATCCCTTAAGATAAAACAAACTCAAAGGAGAGAAAAACATGTCAATTATTACTGATGTTTATGCTCGCGAAGTCCTAGACTCTCGTGGTAACCCAACGATCGAAGTAGAAGTTTATACTGAATCAGGTGCGTTTGGACGCGGAATGGTTCCTTCTGGTGCTTCAACTGGGGAACATGAAGCAGTTGAATTACGTGACGGCGACAAAGCTCGTTACGGCGGTAAAGGCGTTTCTAAAGCTGTTGACAATGTCAATAACATCATTGCTGACGAAATCATTGGTTTCGATGTTCGTGACCAAATGGCTATCGATAAGAAAATGATCGAATTAGATGGCACACCAAATAAAGGTAAATTAGGAGCAAATGCGATTCTTGGCGTATCTATTGCTTGTGCGCGTGCGGCGGCTGATTATCTTGAAATTCCTTTGTACCATTACCTAGGTGGTTTCAATACTAAAGTTTTACCAACTCCTATGATGAACATCGTAAATGGTGGTTCTCACTCAGACGCACCGATCGCTTTCCAAGAATTCATGATCTTACCTGTAGGCGCATCTACTTTTAAAGAAGCTTTACGTTGGGGCGCTGAAGTTTTCCACACTCTTTCTAAATTATTGAAAG
>JBFLGC010000087.1:0-5715 GCA_041859945.1 Tetragenococcus sp. | reverse complement strand
GAACCGCCACATACGGAACCGTACGTGTGGTGGTGTGAGAGGGGCGAAAAGTTATTAACTTTTCCCTCTACTCGATCCTATTGGACTTTTTCGACCAGTTGCTTAGCAAAAGCTTCTAGTTTAGCTATGTCTGCTTCGTCGGCCGCTAGATCGACTTTGATGCTGTCCGTTCCTTTTTGTGCACCGGCATTCAGTAAAGCCGCTTCGAATTTATCCACAGCTTTACAATACGAGTCATCGTAAAAGGTATCACCTGAGCCACAGACGCCAAAATACTTACCACTAAGATCCATTTCTGCTAAATCTTCATATAAGTCCATAATTTCTTCTGGGATCGTACCATCATCGTAAGTATAGGACGCAACGACGCAAATATCCGCGTCAAGTAGCGTTTCAGAAGGGACTTGAGTACATTCATCGATAGCAACGGAGACATCGAGAGCTTCCATTGTTTCAGCGACGATATCTGCGATCTCTTCAGTATTACCAGTCATGCTTGCATAAATGATCTGTGCAGTTGTCATTTTTTCACCTCGTCTACTCTTTTCCTGCTTTTTCATTATAACAAACTATATAAAGAAAGAAAACTGAGCAAATTTGGAAAAGAGGACTTATTTGTGGTAAAATAAATGAGGTTTGAGTTTTAGCTAATGGAAAAAGAAAGGACTTTTTTTAAATGATCACATTAAAATCAAAACGTGAAATCGAAAATATGACAGAATCAGGTAAATTATTGGCTGATGTCCATATCCATTTAAGAGATTTGATCAAACCCGGGATCACAACTTGGGAAATCGATCAATTTGTGCAACACTATATTGAAAGTCATGGTGGGATCTGTGAACAAATCGGCTTTGAAGGGTATAAATATGCGACTTGCTGCAGTATCAATGATGAGATCTGTCATGGCTTTCCTCGCAAAAAACCATTGAAAGATAATGATCTGGTTAAAGTCGATATGGTCATCGACTTAAAGGGCGGTATCTCAGATTCATGTTGGGCCTACGCGGTCGGTACCCCTTCACCGGAAGTCCAAAAATTAATGGCTGTCACTAAGAAAGCGATGTATTTAGGGATCGAACAAGCGCAAGTCGGTAATCGGATCGGGGATATCGGCCATGCGATCCAAACTTATGCGGAAGGACAGGGCTATGGCGTCGTTCGTGATTTTATCGGTCATGGTATTGGGCCTACGATGCATGAAGACCCTGCTGTACCGCACTATGGTCAAGCAGGTCGTGGTCTACGTCTCAAAGAAGGTATGACCATTACGATCGAACCTATGATCACGACGGGTACTTGGAAGATGAAAATGGATCCTAATGGTTGGACAGCTTATACACGTGATGGCGGCTTATGTTGTCAATACGAACATAGCTTAGTGATCACTAAAGATGGTCCGGTCATTATGACTTCTCAAGGTGAAGAAGGAACTTA
Source organism: Tetragenococcus sp. (assembly GCA_041859945.1). Taxonomy (GTDB): domain Bacteria; phylum Bacillota; class Bacilli; order Lactobacillales; family Enterococcaceae; genus Tetragenococcus. The sequence goes on along the minus strand of JBFLGC010000087.1, from coordinate 4,278 downwards.
TTGAGAGAAAAATAAGGAGAAGGCGATGAAGGAAACAAGTGCTTCAACCGAAAAAAAAGGCCTAAAGTGGTTTTTAAAGACCTTTCAGCGGCACATGATGGAAGGCGAAGTAACGACATATTCGATCGTAGTTGCTTACTATTTACTACTTTCCTTATTCCCTCTATTGATCGCGATCGGAAATATTTTGCCCTTGTTGCATATCGACCCAGCGACGGTGTTGCCTTATTTGCAAGAAATCATTCCGCAAACGATTTATTCTTTTTTAGAGCCAGCGATCGAAAGTTTATTGACACAAGGATCTGGCAGTCTGTTATCCATTTCGACGGTGGCGACGGTTTGGTCAGCTAGTCAGAGTATCAACGGCCTGCAAAAGGCGACCAATAAAGTCTTTGGTGTCGATGGTTATGGGATCTTTTCACGCGTGCTTTCGATGCTGATGCTAGTGGTCATGTTGATCTTGATGGTCGTTGTGACCCTTGTTATGGGGTCTGGAAAAGTGATTCTGGACTATTTACAAGATATTTTTCATTTTTCAGATACGATCATTACAACCTTTCAAACGGCAAAATGGCCAACGACGATCGTGGTCATGTTAGTGGTGATGACCATGATCTATTGGCTCATCCCCAATGCTAAAGTGCATTTTCGCTCGACGATACCGGGCGCGGTCTTTGCCACGCTTGGCTGGATGTTGCTGTCGCAATTATTTGGACTTTATGCCAAGTACTTTGCGGGTCGTGTCAGCGGCTATCAAATCATCGGCAGCTTTGTCTTTTTGATGTTATGGCTAAATTTTGCAGCTTTGATTTTGCTTTTAGGAAGTGTGATCAATGCTATCATCGAGGAATATTTTGCCAATGAAATCATTGAAAAGAGTCAAAGGATCGATGGTTTTACAGCACGTTTAAAAAAACATATTACGCCCTTAGTCCAAAAAGTGAAACGAAAGTGAGACGTATCTATGGGATTTACTTTTAAATTTATTATGCGGTTATTTATGACTGCGATCCTTTCTATGATATTGACGCCATTGGTACGTTTGCTAGCCTTTAAAATCGGTGCGGTGGACAAGCCCAACAAGCGTCGGATCAACACTGAAACGATGCCGACAGCAGGTGGGCTAGCTATTTTCATTTCTTTTTCCGTTGCTGTCTTGTGGGAATTTCGCGATACGCTAGATATCCATCGTATTTTGCCGATGTTATTTGCCGCACTCATCATCATTATTACTGGCTTGATCGATGATATCTACGGTCTGACACCCCTACAAAAAACGGCCGGTGAAGTCTTAGCTGCGCTAGTGATTTACTTCTTTGCGGGGATCGGCTTTAATTCTTTTTCCATTCCTTTCATTGGATTTTTTCATTTAGGTTGGTTGAGTTTGCCTATGACGATTCTCTGGATCTTAGCCATTACCAATGCCATGAACTTGATCGATGGATTGGATGGCTTGGCAGCAGGAATTTCGATGATCGCTTTGGTCACGATCGGTCTGACAAGCTATTTCTTTTCCCCAGGTAACGGCAGTGCCGTTGCCATCATGATTTTTTCGCTGGTTGCGGCTATCGCGGGTTTCTTCCCGTATAATTTTCATCCAGCAACCATTTTTTTGGGTGATACCGGCGCCCTTTTTTTAGGCTTTATGATTTCCGTTTTTTCTTTACAAGGCTTAAAAAATGCCACCTTTATTTCCGTGTTGACACCGATGTTTATTTTAGGCGTACCGATCACAGATACCGTTTTTGCGATGATCCGCCGTCATCTTAAGAATCAACCGATGTTTTCCACACCAGATAAGATGCACTTACACCATCGGCTCATTTCTTTAGGTTTTACGCATCGGGGAGCGGTCCTTACGATTTATGCTTTAGCGCTGGTTTTCTCATTGATCGCGCTATTGATGAATTATGCCAGTACACCGGCCACGATTTTATTGATCATAAGCACAGGCCTTGGTATCGAACTTTTTATCGAACTGATCGGTTTAGTTGGAGAAAATCGCCAACCTTTGATGAAAATGTTGAAATTTGTAGGAAATAGAAAGCACCGCCAATCCGTTTTAAAAAAACATAAAGATGAAAAAAAATAACGTTAAAGATCGTAGGAATGAACAGAAATTTCTACGATTTTTTATTTGACAAAAAAAGATTACAGTTGTAAACTTAAACTTGTAAAAGAGGTGAGTTCATGGAACAAATCATAGAGCCAGTCAAGATCAGCGATGCTGAATGGGAAGTCATGCGGGTGGTTTGGACACAAGGAACAACGGATGCCGCGACGATCAGCGAAGCGCTCAGTCAGTCAAAAGGTTGGAAGCTTTCGACGATCAAAACACTTTTAGGTCGTTTGGTAAAAAAAGATGTTTTGGCGACGGAACAAATTGGGAAAAAGTATCTTTACTCGCCGAAAGTGACTGAAGAACAAACGGTAGAAAGTGCTACTGAAAATCTATTTTCACATATCTGTGCCAAAAAAGTTGGAGCTACGATCGTTGATTTGATCGATGAGGCGACTCTTTCAGCAGAAGATATACGGGCTATCAAACAGGCAGTATCACAAAAAGAACCGGTTAAAAATATTGAGTGTAATTGTATCCCTGGTCAATGTCATTGTAAAGAACATCAAAAAATGGAGGCTTAAAAGAAATGAAACAAAAATTTGCCATCGAAGGGATGAGCTGTGACCACTGTGTCGCGAAAGTCGAAAAAGCCATCAACGAATTGGCTGGCATCGACAAAGTCAAAGTTCATTTGAAGCGTAAAAATGGCGTCGTTAAGTTTGACGAAAGTAAAACGTCGACCGACCAAATCATTCAAAAAATCACCGAGGCGGGTTACAGTGCCACGGCAGAATAAGACAAGTAGTGTTCATTCTTTGAAATGAACACTACTTTTTAAATTTTTCTAAAAACTTTCATAGAATGTGCTATAATGAAAGCATTGAAGGAGGTGTGGCAATGGGACTAAAGAAGTTAGAGGTTCCGACAACTTCGATCACGGATGTCAAAAAATCACCGATGGATGTCTTTGGGCAAGCTAGAGAGTCGGGGACGGGCGTGTATGTCTTTAATCGTGAAAAAGTTGCAGGTGTGATGTTGACCCAAGAACAATATGAAACATTGGTCCAGGAATTAGATGATTTACGAGCGGATTCAGGCTTGGTTGAAACGACTAGTGAACCTGTGACGAGTGACTCTGGTCTGGAAGAGTTTTCTCATAAATTGAGCAAAGCTTTGATGACAGGTGCTAGTATCTCGGCTAAAAATTTAGATGAACGAATGGTCGCCTTAGGTTTCATTACCAGAAAAACCGGATTTGGTGGGGTCGTCGATATGGTCAATGAATTAAAAGAAACAGGTAAAATCACCTATCAACTCCGTCGTAAGATCGAAAGCCATAATGTGTCTGCCGCAGTGATCGGCGAGCAAGATACCCAAGCGCAATTATTTGATAAATTGATCATAAAAAAAATTCATTTGCAAAAAAATTGACTTTGAAGTTTGAGAAATCATCAAGAGGTGAAGAAGATGACAGATGTAACCAAGCGTTTTAATAAACAGGTCGGTAAAATCGCAATTTCATTGATCCGCCAATTTGATGAACGGGTCTCAAGTATTCCTAATATTTTGAAATTGACTTTGGGCGAACCTGATTATAATACACCACAGCATGTCAAGGATGCTGGTATAACAGCGATAAAAGAAAACTATAGCCATTACACAGGGATGGCGGGTTTACCTGAGTTGCGCCAAGCCGTGCAAGCTTTTATGGCAAAAAAATATCAGCTGAACTATGACTGGCAAAATGAGATCCTAATTTCCGTTGGGGCAACTGAAGCTATCGCTGCTACGCTCTTGTCGATTTTAGAGCCGGGTGATAAGGTATTATTACCAGCACCGATCTATCCGGGTTATGAACCGTTGATCATTTTAGCGGGAGCGACACCGATTTATATCGATACACGCACGACAGATTTTATTTTAACAGCAACAGCCTTGAAAAAAGCGCTCGATGAACAAGGTGAAAAAGTCAAAGCCGTCATTTTCAATTCCCCGAATAATCCTACTGGTGCCGTTTATTCCAAAGCACAGCTAGAAGATTTGGCCGCTGTTTTAAAAGAGTACCCAGTGTTTGCCATAAGTGATGAGGTTTATAGTGAGTTGACCTATGACCATCCCCATATTTCGCTAGCAACTTTCTTGTCGGAGCAGACGGTCGTAGTCAGCGGGGTTTCCAAATCACATGCGATGACAGGCTGGCGCATCGGTTTTATTTT
>JBFLGC010000086.1:0-5925 GCA_041859945.1 Tetragenococcus sp. | reverse complement strand
GTTTGTCAAGAAAAAGTTTTAAAAGTTTTTGAGCTTTTTTTAACACTCATTTAGCGACTTGATTATCATAACAAATGTATTCTTATCTGTCAACAACTTTTTCTCTTTTTAAAAATTTTGCTCAAATAAGAAAAACAGCTCACAGAATCCTCTGTGACCATCGCTAAATATACCATTTTTTTTCGGTTTCGTCAACTAAAAACTGCCTGACAGTAACATTCAGGGATATTCTCACTTTATTCTACTTAGCGAATTGATTTGTTCGTTTTTTTAGCATATTTAACTTAAAAACTCTTTTTAAGTTAACAAAAGTTCGTTTTTTATAACTTGACGTCCTTTTTCCGTTCTATCATTTCTAAACTTTTTTGTTTTTTTGTAAAAAATTTCACCTTTTTCATCTATTTAAGGCCTATGAATTTTACCCTTTTGCTAATAAAATTTGCCGTTAATTACGAATATTCTCTAAAGAAGCAGGTAAATCTTAGTGAAATAGCTTTATTTTTGCTAAAATAGAGTTAAACTATAGACAAAAATTCTGAGGAGGAATTTCTATGAAGATATTAGTCGCTGACGATGATAAAGAAATCGTCGAATTATTAAGTATTTATTTGCATAATGAAGGGTATGAACCGGTCAAAGCCTATGATGGCAAAGAAGCTTTATCAAAATTGCGGACTTCATCAGATATAGAACTATTGATATTAGATATCATGATGCCAGAAATGGATGGGATGCAAGTTGTCAAAGCTTTACGGAAAGAGTCACAGATCCCCATCATCATGTTGACAGCTAAAACGACGGATATGGATAAAATCAAAGGTCTAGTTGCTGGTGCCGACGATTATGTCACTAAACCTTTCAATCCCTTAGAAGTCATGGCTCGGGTCAAATCATTGTTGCGCCGGACGAACATGCAAGTGGCCTCCGATCAACCAGAAATTTTGGAAGTCAGCTCACTGATCATCAATCGTGATTCACATGAAGTCAAAACGCGTGCTGGAAATGACATTCAGCTGACTGCTTTGGAATTTGGGATTTTGTATCTGTTGGCATCACATCCGAACCGCGTTTTTAGTGCAGATGAAATTTTTGAACGGGTCTGGAAACAAGAAAGTGTTGTTTCAGCTAAAACGGTCATGGTCCATGTCAGCCATTTACGGGACAAAATCGAAGAGGCGACTGGCGGCGAAAAGATTATCCAGACCGTTTGGGGAGTGGGATATAAAATAGATGCCAAATAAACAAGAAGAAAAAAGGAAACGGATCACTCTGACCTCTAAGGAAATCAGTGAACTTTTTGCCGAGGCAATCATTACCATCATTTTGTTATTTATCGTAAACATCGCCTTTGTCGTTGTTATTTCTTCTATTATAACAAATACTCCTGCATTAAATGATGCCGTCTTTGAATCACGCAATAGCTTTGTCGATAATTTCAATACAGATATCTTCTTATCGGGCAAACGGATCATCATCCCCTTACTTTTGGTTTTTGATGTCGGTTTTTTGTATTGGCGCTTGATCCGTCGCTATCGTCAAATGCAACAACGTCATATCATCGCAGAGCTGCATTATATCGCAGATGGGAATTACGATCACAGGATTCCTTTCGAGTTGCGCGGTGATTTGGATCGCTTGGTTTCAAGTATCAATGGTCTGGTCGACAGTACGGTTACGGCGATCGAAGAAGAACGCCGGATCGAAGCCTCCAAAGACGAATTGATTACCAATGTCAGTCATGATATCCGCACACCACTGACTTCGATCATTGGCTATCTGGGCTTGATCGAAGACGGTCAGTACCATTCGGAAGAAGAGCTACTTAAGTATACCCATACGGCTTATATCAAAGCCAAACAAATGAAGTCACTGGTAGATGACCTTTTTGAATATACCAAAGTGCGCCAGCCCACTTCACCCGTCAACCTATCGACCTTTGACATGGTGCAATTGGTCGAACAATTGGCAGCCGATTTTGAACTGGAGACCAATAAAAAAGGCGTCGTAATCGAAGTCAAAGCGCGCCCCAAACAAGTCTACATGCAAGGCGATGCTGAAAAATTGGTGCGCGTCTTCAACAATTTGTTGACCAACGCACTCAAATATGGCAAAGGTGCCGATAAGATCGTGATCGAAGTCGAAAAATTAGGAACTGAAGCTGTGATCAGTGTCCGCAACAACGGTAAAATGATCCCCAAACGTTCGCTAGATTCCTTATTTGATCGTTTCTATCGCGTTGAAGAATCACGATCCCAAGAGACCGGCGGCACCGGACTCGGTCTAGCCATCGCCCAAAGTATCGTGGCCCTGCATGGCGGCTATATTTACGCCCAATCGAATCCTGATTGGACCTCTTTTATCATTCATTTACCTTTAAAAAGCAATGAATTACCTGCCGAAAGAACCCAAAAACTTGCGAATAATGAAGAAAGATAGTTGACGAATCGACACTTTTCGGCTATGCTTAAACCAATCAAATAAGGCAAACAAAAACCTAGTAAATGAGGTCCCTTTTTAAGAGAGCGGATGGTTGCTGCAAATCCGTAAAGTCACTCATTGAATCCAGTTTCTACTATTGTATCTTTTGAAAAAAAGACCTCTTTCTCTGGTTACGAGAAATCAAGGGCGGCTTTTAGCCGAACTTGGGTGGCACCGCGAACAACTATTTCGTCCCAAGCAATTTTATTTGCCGGGGCGGAATAGTTTTTTATTTGAACAAAAAACAAGGAGGAAAAAGCATGTTAGATATCAAGAAATTACGTCAAAATTTTACCGAAGTCAAAGCAAAGCTAGAAACCCGAGGCGTGGCATCCGAACGCTTGGATGAATTTTTAGAGTTGGATGAAAAACGGCGCGGCTTATTGGTCCAAACGGAAGAACTAAAAAAGTATCGGAATGAGGTCTCAGCTGAAATCGCCCAGTTGAAACGCAACAAAGAAGAAGCAACGGATAAGATTGCTGAAATGAAAACAGTCGGTCAAAAAATCAAGACCTTTGATGGGCAAGTAACTGAAATCGATGAAAAGATTCAAGAGATCGCCACGACGCTACCAAATATCCCTCACGAAGATGTGCCAGTCGGTAAAGATGAAAATGACAACGTCGAAGTTCGTCGTTACGGTCAAGTCCGCGACTTTAGCTTTGAACCCAAAGCTCATTGGGATATTGCTGAAAATCTGGACATCCTTGACTTTGAACGGGGCGCAAAAGTTTCCGGCTCACGTTTTGTTTATTACAAAGGTTTAGGCGCCCGTTTGGAACGCGCTCTTTACAACTTTATGTTGGATCTCCATGTTTATGAACAAGGCTATACTGAGATGATCACGCCCTATGCTGTCAACAGCCAAGCCATGTTTGGGACTGGTCAGTTCCCGAAATTTACCGAAGATGTCTTTCAATTAAAAGACAGCGATCTAACTTTGATCCCCACAGCAGAAGTGCCTTTGACCAATTACTATAGTGGTGAAATTTTAGATGGCGAAAAGTTACCGATCTATTTTACGGCTTTAAGCCCATCGTTTCGTTCCGAAGCAGGCAGTGCTGGTCGTGACACGCGGGGTTTGATCCGTCTACACCAATTCAATAAAGTCGAAATGGTCAAATTCAGCGATGTCGATCATTCCTATGAAGAATTGGAAAAAATGACGGCTAATGCCGAAGAAATTTTGCAAAAACTGGGCTTGGCTTACCGTGTCGTTGCTTTATCAACTGGGGATATGGGCTTTTCTGCTGCCAAAACGTACGACTTGGAAGTTTGGATCCCAGCACAAAATACTTATCGTGAAATCAGTTCTTGCTCCAACTGTGAAGATTTTCAAGCGCGGCGTGCCATGATCCGTTACCGCGATGCAGAGGGCAAGATCCATTATGCCCATACCTTGAATGGCTCGGGGCTCGCTGTCGGACGGACGGTCGCAGCGGTTTTGGAAAATTATCAAAACGAAGATGGCACCGTCACGATCCCTGAAGTCTTAGTTCCTTATATGGGTGGGGTCACAAAAATCGATGGATCCAAATGACCGCTCACAATCAAAATTTCAGAACAACGCTACACAGTGAGATAGCCTTTTTTAAGTCATAGAATTTAAAAACAAAAGTCCAGCCTAAAAATTTTGCTGGGCTTTTCTTTGCCTAAAATAAGTCGACATGATACCATAAAAAGTAACAAAGTAGTTTGTCTGTTCTGAAAGAAGGAGTCTTCAAATGTATGAAAATCATGAGCGTGCCAGCCGAAGCGCGCGCCATCAAAAAAAAGCGACCAAAAATCATCGAAAAATCATTATAGCCTTATTGATCGTTTTGGCAGTAGTATTGGCCGGAAGTTATTTAAAAGTACAACAAGTTGAAACCCACCGCCAAAAAGCGGCGCGTTTGGCTGAGCAAGAAACGGTCACTTTGCAAAAGATTCAAAGCCAACAAGATCGCTCAAAAATAGCATTCGATAAGCAGATCAGTAAAGAGAAGCAAGCGACCACGATTTTTTACACACCTAAAGACATCAAATTGCCCGAAGATGTTTCAGAAGCCCAATTAAAAGAATTAGTCGCTAATGAACAAGAGAGACTTAAAACTTCAAAACCGACGATCCTAGTCGGGCAAGTCAACGTTGCCAAAATCGCCGAACATTTAGAGTCCTTTGCACTGAATGTGGCTAACTATCAATGGAACGGTAACAAAGAGGTATTTGAAAAAGTGGATGAGAAAAACACTGCACCGATTTATACAAACACAGAGACCGGTGAAAAAATCACTGGTAAAATGGTGATCGAATCCCAAGAGAACTTACTAGGGATCCAGCAAGTCATCCAGCAAAAAATTTGGGATCAAAGTAAAGCGCCTGATAAAATCATCGATGCCTTGTTAGATATGCCACGGATCAGTTTTGACAATGAGATGGTCTACTCACCAAAATCACTCCATATCAAGCTACCCAAAAATGACTTGATCGATCCTAGTGCACTAAAGGCAGAGGAAGATGCCTTGGATGAAAATGGCAAATATATCGCCTTGACTTTTGACGATGGACCCAGTCCGACCACAACCCCCCGACTCCTAGACATTTTGCGCGACAAACAAGTCCATGCGACCTTCTTCATGCTCGGTCAAAATGCCCAAGAAGCCCCTGATGTCGTCAAACGCGTGCACGAGGAAGGGCACGAAATTGCGAGCCACTCTTACTCGCATCCACAACTAACCGCTTTGTCTTCAGAGGAACTCCAAAAAGAAATGCACGATGCCGACAAAGCGATATTTGAAGCCAGTGGCTTTTTACCTAAAAATGTGCGTCCGCCTTATGGTGCTATTGACACAAAGAGTGCCGAAATCATTGGCCGACCCATCATTCAATGGAATATCGATTCGTTAGATTGGACGACCAAAAATACTCAAGCAGTTATCGACCGCGTGAATCAAACGGCACAAGACGGTGGCATCATTTTGATGCACGATATCTACCCAACCACCGTCGATGCAGTGGGCACAGTTATCGATAATCTACGCAATCAAGGCTATCAAATCGTAAGTGTCAGTCAAATGCTAGGTGACAAAGCCAAGCCTCTAAATCAATACTTTGGTCAAACCGATCATCGAAAAATTTAAAATATCGGGCAGCCGCTGAGAGCTGTCCGATATTTTTTAGGTAATATGGCTGTTTTATCTGTTTCTTTGCAAAATAATGTACGGATAAGCTATGAATTGACGTTAGATCGGTAAAAGTTTGGCCGTTTATGCCATGATAGGGATTCGACTCGAGACTTTCCAAGCTAGTCACAAATCTGACATTGAATACTACATCCTAATTTTCGTATCTACAAATCTGGTATTGGATATCGAATTCCGGCTTTCGTATATCGAGTAGAGGGAAAAGTTAATAACTTTTCGCCCCTCTCACACCACCACACGTACGGTTCCGTATGTGGCGGTTCA
>JBFLGC010000085.1:0-6042 GCA_041859945.1 Tetragenococcus sp. | reverse complement strand
ATCCCAGCCATCATTTCAGGGATCTTTGGTGTCACGGAACCAGCTATTTATGGGATCACTTTACCTAAAAAACGACCTTTCTGGGCTTCTTGTATCGTCGGCGCTGTTACTGGTGCTATCGCCATGGCTTTACAAATCCCTAGCTATCAAATGGGTGGGTTGGGTGTCTTCCGTTACACAAGTATGATCTCACCTGATGGCGGATTAAACTTCGTGATCTACAGCGTGATCTTAGATGTCGTTGCGGTCATTGCTAGCTTTGCGCTTGCCTACGTACTTGGTTTTGACGATGATGCGCCAACGATCGCTATGACTAAAAATGAGGCCAAAGATTCGATCGCGGGCAAAAAATTAGGTAAACAAGAAGCTTTTTCTCCTGTTGAAGGCAAGATCCTTCCTTTGAATCAAGCTAAGGATGCGGCTTTTTCAGAAGGCATCATGGGGAAAGGCGTGGTGGTAGAACCAACCATAGGCGTGTTGCTAGCACCTTTTGATGGCGTCGTAATGAGTCTTTTCCCAACCAAACATGCCATTGGACTGATCTCTGATGATGGCATGGAACTCTTGATCCACATTGGTATTGATACCGTTCAACTAAATGGTGAACATTTCGAAGCTTTTGTCACTCAAAATGAGAAAGTGAAAAAAGGCCAAAAAATGATCAACTTTGATATCCCTGCTATTGAAGCAGCTGGCTTTAGTACGCAGATCCCGATCATCGTGACTAATACGAACGATTATGAAGATGTCATTGCCACGACACGGCCGACCATTAAAAAAGGCGAGCTCTTGTTGACAGCTGTGACTTCTCAGTGAAAAAATAAGATCCTCGAGTAACTTGCTCGAGGATCTTTTAGTTCGGTTCACATCAAGATAAGACAGATCCATTTGATCTGTCTTATCTGACTAACTTATCGCTTTCCCCAGTAGGCGTCAGCGTGCTGATCTTATCGATTTTATCGATGGAGATAATGCGCAACTGTTGCTGATCATTTTGTAATTTTAAGATAACTTGATCAGCAGGCACCTTTTTGCCGACGACTTTACCAGCGACTGTTTCAAATTTATCGATTTTTTCGGTTTTTAATTGTAAAACGACTAAACTTTTATGGTTAGCCGCTTGTTGCAAGCGCTCGTGGATCTCTTGTGTCGTACGTTTTTCTAAACGTTGTGCCGCCGTATCACTCAGAAAATTATCCAACAGATTTCGGGAGCTGATCACAAATAATTGATTTAATTTTTTTAAAGTAGAAGTTTTCTTTTCCATAAAGATCCTCCTCTTACTTACACCGAAACTCGTCTATCCAATAAGGCAATCCTTCCATCAGCAGTTGATAAGTCTCTTCGAAATCACCAGTATACCAAGGATCAGGTACCTCCATCCTAGACTTACCCGGTACGACTTCCATATATAGGTGCAGCTTTTGTTGTCCAGAATTTGGGGCGAGCCGCCTTAGATCAACTAGATTTTGCTGATCCATGCCAATAATCCAGTCAAATGTCTCAAAATCCTTTGCTTGGATCTGACGAGCTTGCATATGCCTAGCCGTGATTCCTTCACGGTCAAAAATTTTCTGGGTACCAAGGTGAGGTGCTTGACCACTATTATAAGCACTCGTTGCTGCTGAATCTACCAAAAGGGGCAACTTGCTTTCTTGGGCATATTTTTGAAACAGGCCTTCTGCCATGGGTGAACGGCAAATATTCCCTAAGCAAACAAATAATATTTTTTCCACAAAGAACCTCCTGATCAGTCTAGTTCTGCCTGGTAAGGATAACCAAAATGCTCATAAGAACGTGCCGTAGCGATCCGACCACGGGGCGTCCGTTTTAAAAAGCCCTTTTGGATCAAATAAGGCTCATACATATCTTCCACGGTCTCCTGTTCTTCACCGATATTGACCGACAATGTACTGAGACCAACTGGACCACCACCGTACAATTCGATCATGGTTTTGATCAATTTTTGATCGACATAATCAAGGCCCGCGCCATCTACTTGGAGTAAAGACAGTGCCTTATCAGCGATTGCTTGATCGATCACGCCATCCCCTTCGACTTGAGCAAAATCACGGACCCGCTTTAGCAAGCGGTTAGCGATCCGTGGGGTCCCACGCGAGCGGCGCGCAATTTCGATGGCGCCTGTTTCGACGATCTCCGTATCAAAAATATCAGCCGACCGCAAAACGATTTCTTTTAAATCTTTTTCTAAATAATATTCCATGTGTGAGACGATCCCAAAACGATCCCGTAACGGTGCTGAAAGCATGCCTGCGCGCGTCGTCGCACCGATCAAGGTAAAAGGTGGCAAAGGGAAATGCACGGGGTGAGCTGTTGTTCCTTGACCGACCATGATATCCACGTAAAAATCTTCCATGGCCGAATAAAGCATTTCTTCAGCTATCCGTGGCAAGCGATGGATCTCATCAACAAAAAGCACATCGCCTGGTTCCAATTCATTCAAAGTTGCGATCAGATCGCCGGGTTTTTCGATGGCCGGTCCGCTGGTCGTGCGGATATTGACAGCCATTTCGTTAGCGATGACCATGGCCATCGTAGTTTTCCCCAAGCCAGGGGGACCATATAATAAGACATGATCCAAAGCCTCTTCACGATTCTTGGCTGCTTGAATGTAGATCGTAAGCTCTTCTTTGACCTTTTCTTGGCCTATATATTGCGCCAAAAAGCGGGGTCGTAGCGATTTCTCAAATGATTCTTCCTCGCCTACTTCTGATGATATGATCCGATCCGTCATTTATAAGTTTCCTTTCTTTATTTCTTCATCATTTGTCTCAAGGCCAACCGCAAATATTCATCGGTCGTATGTGGCGCCACTTTTGCCAATCCTTTCGTAGCTTTGTTCACTTCACGTTCACTGTAGCCCAAAGCGCGCAAAGCTTCGATGGCTTCTTCTAAAGCTGGATCACTGGAAGTGGGCAGGTTTTTCGCAACTGGTTTTTGCGGATCGACATTTAATTTGCCTTGTAGATCTAAAACCAACTGTTGTGCGGTCTTCTTACCCACACCAGGAAATTTGGTCAAATAAGTAATGTCGCCAGTTTCGATCGCATTGACCAAGCCATCATGATCTTCGTTGGCTAAAATCGCCAAGCCACTTTTAGGTCCGATGCCTGAGACACTGATCAAGCGTAAAAACAGTTGCTTTTCTTCTAAGCTAGCAAAGCCATATAGGAGATGGGCATCTTCTCTGATCACTTGATGCACATAAATTTTTACAACTTGGCCGATCTGACTGCTATAGCGATAAGGATTACTTGAGGAAATTTGATAGCCGATACCATTTGTTTCTAAAACAACATAGGCCGGCTGAATGGTTGCTAACTTACCAATGATATATTCGTACATGTTTTGTCCTTTCTGTACATACGTTCCCTTAATTGTACCACATATTCTATCATTTTGGAAAAAAGTAACTAAATTATTAAAAAAGAGTCCCGCTAGATTAAATAACGGGGCTCTTCATAGCTATTTGACATAGGAAAGATACTCTTTATAGCCTTGTGCCTCCATTTCCTCATAAGGTATGAATTTCAAAGCCGCCGAATTGATACAGTAGCGCAGGCCACCTTTTTCGACTGGTCCATCCGTAAAAACATGTCCCAAATGAGAATCGGCTTCTTTGCTACGAACTTCTACACGTGGTTGGATCAAAGAAAAGTCATCTTTTTTTTGAATGTCAGCCGAATCGATTGGCTGTGAAAAAGAAGGCCAGCCACACCCAGCATCGTATTTATCGGTGGAGGCAAAAAGTGGCTCGCCACTGACAACATCGACATAGATCCCTTTTTCATAAAAATCGTCATAAGTACCTGTAAAAGGACGCTCCGTCGCATTTTTCTGTGTAACGGCGTAGGCCATCGGCGAAAGTTTTTGTTTCAAGTCTTTCTTTGAGTTTTTTTCCATAACGATCTCCTTCTTGTTTCCTTCATTTTCGCCTTTTTTTCTGAAATTGTCCACTAACTAGGTTTTATTTTTGCGGACGAAAGCTAGACCAATCCCATTTGGTCCGACATGCGTCCCAATCACACCACCGATTGGAAACAAGCCCGTTTGCTTCAAATCATAGCGAGCGATAGTTTTTTGACGGAAATTTTCACTGATGTCTTGATTTAAGGTATAGCCAAAATAAGTCGGCATTTCCTTATCTAGAGGAGACTTGTCCATCTCTTGCCATAAGCGCTTTTCGCCTGCCAGAGTGCCGCGTTTTTTAGCCAACTCATCTAAGCCATTCTCGCCTAAAATGATGATTGGTTTGATACCGATTGCTTCTCCGATGAAAGCCATCGTTTTCGGCACCCGACCACCCATTTTCAGATATTTTAAAGTGTCGATCACGCCACAAACCACGATGCGTTCCCGCAGATCTTCAATAGCGCAAACTAACTCTGACATCGTCGCGCCAGCATCACGTAACGCTACGGCAAACTCAACCACCATACGCTGGGACATGATGGCTTGTTTACTATCCATGACCGTTATTTTCTCACCATAGCCTGAAAGATCACGCGCTAGTTGAGCACTTTCCATGGTCCCACTAAGACCGGCGTCGATCGTAAGTACCAAGACCTCATCCCCTGCTGATTTGGCACTTTCGAAATGAGATAGGAATGCCTCTGGTGAAGGCCGACTCGTAGTCGGTAAAGTTTGTACTTTTGCCAACTTATGGTAAAAAAGATCATAGTCAGTGGCTTTTTTTTGTTGAAAACTTTCATCTTCAAAATTGATCGTCAGAGGAACCATCTCGATATTCATGACTTTTGCTTCTTCTACCGTAATGTCGGAAGCATTATCGGTAACTATTCGGATCATTCTTTCACACTCCCTTATCTATTAAATCCATTGTAAAAGAAGAAATGTGAAATGTAAATACTTAGTGTTATAGAAAAATGTCACAGTACTTTGTTTAGATGCCTTTTTTGTATAACAAGAAGGAATAAAAAATCGGTACTAATACGATCACCGCCATGAATAGTATCATTAACCAGCTCTGTTGGAAAAAGCTGTTCACTACAAAAGCAAATCCAGCGATCATGAACAACCAAGCCGCCAAGCGATTGGTCCTATTCCAATTTTCCTGGCTATTTAAAGTCCAAGGGATCTTGATTCCGACTGTATAATTTTGTTTGACCTTATGTAAATAATTACCCAACACGATAAAAAGAAGGCCCACAAACAAATTGACGATCCCGCCGATATTTAGCTTGTATCCCAGTGCAATACTATAGGTCGCTAACATTACCAATAGATTCACGAGCGGCACGATCCATAAGATCTTTTTGAAAATGTTGACATCGATATTTTTTCTTTTTGGATCATAATAAGTCGCCAAAAAACAAAACCATTGGAGTCCTAACATCAAAAGTGGCAAGCCAAATACAGTGAATGCCTTGCTGCTCCACCCGTTAGCTTGATTATTGGAGCCAAAATGAGTGGCGATCGTATCAGGCAATTGCTTCCACAATACCACACCAACTACGATAGGGATCAAGCTAATAAGCGTCGTTAGTAACATCGTTTTTTTATAATTATTCTTTTTCATTTTCTCTACTCCCTTTTAAATCCAACAGCCAGCGCATGATTTCATCAAGCAAAGTCGTGTTCAGGTCATAATAGATAAAGTTCTTATTCTTTTCTTCCCAAATCAAATCCGCCTTTTTTAAAATACTCAAATGGTAAGAGACCGTTGCCTGTGTCATCGCAAAATGGCTAGCAATTGCGCCAGCAGACATCCGACCATTTTTTAATAGCTGTAAAATTTCTCGACGAACAGGATCGGCTAAGGCTTTGAAACTTTTTTCAAAGCTCATGATTGCTTCCTTCTTTCTATTTAGATATTTTTCTAATTAGATATTTGCCTAAATAGTAATACTTGAACAATCCATAGTCAAGTAAAAAAATGTTTTTTTTGATAATAAAAAAGGCTGAGACCAAATGATCTCAACCTTCCATCATCGCGCGGCGACTTCCTTCTCTCACAAGGGGTGACCCCTCACTACAATCGGCGTAAAGAAGCTTAACTTC
>JBFLGC010000084.1:0-6898 GCA_041859945.1 Tetragenococcus sp. | reverse complement strand
CCAATGGATTGACATAAAGAAAATGTTGCCCAGCCAGATCCATACCACCTAAGGCCCCATTATAAACCGCATTTTCCAAGACGTCCGCATAAGCACCATTTTCTTCTAATTGTAGCATGCGCTGCGCCCAAAAAGCCAAGCCAACCGAAGCACAAGTCTCATTGTAGCAGGTATCATTGGGAAGGTCGTCATTTTCCGCAAAAGCTTCGCCAAACGCTTCAGCTCCGACGCCACCATTGACTGACATCTTATGTGCGACGACATTGTGCCAGAGCGTTTTGACTGTCTCTTTTAGACCGGCATCGTCTTTCAAACGCGCCACATCCGCCACGGCTGTATACAAATACATTGCTCGCACAGCATGTCCCACCGCTTCGGTTTGCTTTCTGACCGGTTCGTGGGCTTGGTAGTAACCTAAACTGCCCTTCCACCAACCTTTAGGATCACGCCCGTGGGCTTGGGCTTCTTCAACAAAATAATTAGGTTCTTGACCACGTTGATCAATAAAGTACACTGCTTGATCTAAATATTTTTGATCTGCCGTTACCAAAAACAAGCGTACCAAGGCCAGTTCGATCTCCTCATGGCCCGGATAGCCAGGGATTTGATCGGCTTCGTTGCCAAAAGTGCGACAAATAAAATCGGCGTATTTTTGCGCGACGGTAAGCAAAGTCGTTTTGCCCGTACTTTCATAATAAGCCACCGCTGCTTCGATCAAATGTCCGGCGCAATAAAGTTCATGGTTATCACGCAAGTTGGTCCACCGCTTGTCGAGGCCTTCTTTGACTTGATAATAGGTGTTCAAGTATCCGTCATCTAATTGAGCCTGCCGCAAAATATCGATCACACCGTCCGCTTTTTGTTCCAAGTCTGCATCAGGCTGATTTTGTAGCGAATAAGCGACACATTCCAACCATTTATACAAATCGCTGTCCTGAAACACCATGCCATAATACTCACCTTGGGCAAGTCCAGCCGCCAAACGAAAATTCTCGATTGCATGACTTGGCTCCGTATCTGGCAATTCATCATTTAGCGCCCGCCATTGATAAGGAATCACTTGGTCGGCAACGATTTTTTGATATGTTTCCCAAAATTTTCCCGTCATTTTTGTTTGCATGTAAACGTCCTCCTCTTTTTCTTTTATTATAAAAAAAGCGGGCTTGCTTGTCGTTAGCAGAAAACGCGTAAAAGGTGGACAAAGACTAGAGCTTCACATTTTTTGGACCGGACCAAACTTTTTCCGATAGGTACGTGGCGCTAGCGAATAACGTCTGGAAAAAAGACGACTAAAGTATTTCTCATCGGTAAAACCATTCTCAAAGGCAATCATTTGGATCGGATCATTCGTCGTCAAAAGCTGTTGCCGGGCCGCTTCCAGCCGGATCCCATTAAGGTATTGCGACAAGGTCAGCCCCGCTTCTTTGGAAAATAGATTTGACAAGTAAGCTTTATTATAACCGAAATAATTGGCTATCTGCGCCACAGTCAAAGGTTGTTGATAATTCAAACGCAAAAATTGCTTGACATAATCGATCAAAAAATGCTTATCATTTGTGGCTTGATCGCGATTTTTGAACTTTTCACTGATACTTAAAAGCAAGGTGTAGCAATACGCATCCAGAAGCCGCCGGTCAGGATAATTTGCTTGCTTGATCAATTGCATCTGTTGCAACAAAACGAGCTCGTTATCCAGCAAAAGATCCCGCGTGTAAAAAGGCAGCTGCCAACCTTGCAGATTTGTTGTGGCCTTTTTGGACAAATCTTCTGCTGCAAAATGCAACCAATAAAAACTGACGGACTCAGAATCGCGGGCACCACAAAAGGGTCGATTGGGTTCGATCAAGAGCATCTCACCGGGTTGCAAAGTGACTTTCTTGCCCTCCTCAAAAGTCAAGAACAGCGTGCCACGGGCGCCGATCATCAGCTCATAATCAGGATTGACCCGCGCATCATGGCGCCAAGCCTGCGTGGTTTCAAAAAAGCCACACCAATGAAATTGCAAATTTTTGGGCTGCCCATAATAAATCGCATCTTCTTTCACGATCCGCACTTCCTTTCTTTTCTTCCATCTTACCTTAATCAAGTGTGAATTGGTAATAAAATTCGAAGTCCTTTTGAAATTTTTCTTGTTGAAGAAAAGTCAACTTTCCCGCAATCGCGGACAACACTTTTCGTTTCTTTTGGCCGCTTTCCCCGATTGCGGACAACACTTTCTGTTTCTTTTGGTCGCTTTCCTCGATTGCGGACAACACTTTCTGTTTCTTTTGGCTGCTTTCCTCGATTGCGGACAACACTTTCTGTTTCTTTTGGCCGCTTTCCCCGATTGCGGACAACACTTTCTGTTTCTTTTGGTCGCTTTCCCCGATTGCGGACAACACTTTTCAATTCTTTTGGCCGCTTCCCCTGATTACGGTCGATTCCGCCTATTCACAAGTCTCCTCGCTTAAAAAAAAACCGCTTTTTTGTTATGCTAAAGTCAGCATCAAGAAAGGACGGAAAAGATATGACCTTAAATGACCAATTTGTGTTAAATGACGGCGCTGTCTTGCCGCCAATCGGTTTCGGTATGGTAGGAGTCCAAGGTGCACAAGGATTGAATAGCTTGATTGCAGCTTTGCAAAATGGCTTTCGTTTGATCGACACTTCCACGAATTATATGAATGAAGGACTGACAGGAGAAGCAATCCGACGTTCCGGCATCCCACGGGAAGAACTTTTAGTGAGTTCTAAATTGCCGGGCGCCTTTCACGACTATGACAAAGCGATCGGGATGATCCAGGAATCCTTGTATCGGATCGGTTTGGATTATTTTGATAAGTACTTGATCCACTGGCCCCTGCCCAAACAAGGCAAGTACGTCGAAGCTTGGCAAGCCTTGGTCGACGCCCAAAAATTCGGCCTGATCAAAACGATCGGCGTGTCGAATTTCTTGCCAGAACATTTGGATACGATCATTGAAGCGACTGGCGTAACACCAGCGACCAATCAAATCGAACGCCATCCTTATTTTAATAACAAAGAATTGATCGCAGCCAACAATGAACGTGGCATTTTGACCGAAGCCTGGAGTCCATTGGGGCGCGGCTACTTAAATGATGTTTTAGAAAATGAAACAATCGTGGCGATTGCTGAAAAATACGACCGTACGCCGGCTCAAGTGATTCTAAATTGGAACAATCAAAATCGCGTCATGACCAATGTCAAAGCCGGAAGTTATGATCACCAATTACAAGATCTGGATCTGCTGAACTTCGAATTGTCACAAGCTGATTTGGATAAGATCGATAGTCTAGATAAGGGCGAGCCGGGCCGTGTCGAAGGTCAACATCCCAATGAATATGAAGAATTTGATTAACAGCAACTAAAAAAATCCTTTAAATCAAAAAAACGACTGGCCTCTTCGTTAGAAAAAGTCAGTCGTTTTTTGCATTTCCGGTGCTTTCATGGGCCTCAAAAGTACTTGTTTTTCGATTTCGAGTCTCTTTTATGTCGTTAAAGACACGCGCTTTTTGATTCCTACATGCCTTGTTGAAAGCTGGCAACCAACTTCCTGAGGGTGATTTACTTATTTGCTAAAAGTAATGCCAAAGATGCGCGGCGAAGCTGTTTCTTGTGCTGCCAAGCAAATGGCGACAGGGGCTTTTGTGTCGATTGCAAGCGGAACGACTTGGTCAAAAAAGCCAGCGCGATCTTCCACCACGACTTTTTGCGTGGTTTTTCCAACTGTCACAGCCACGTTTTTCCCAGCATCTTCTCCATGGAAAGTCAAAAATAAATGGACACTAGCGGCCGCTTTGTTAGGAAAATCAAAGCGATAACTGAACCAACCGCCTGCTTGCGCTTGGCGGAAACGGCGCCCCCTGGCATGACCGATCTCGGCATGCTCATACTGCAAGTTTTGTGCGTATTCGCTATTGTTTTCGTCAAAATTCGTCAGACTAGCTAAAACTTTAGCCTGTTCCGCGACCCATTTTTCTTTCTCAGCCAAGATTTTACTCGCTTCTGCACTACCGGCTGCAACGAACTTAAAATACAAGCCATAACGGCGCCCGTGCATTTCATAATAAGGCGAGAAGACGAGCGGTTCCGTGGTATTTTTGCTTTGAAAAGCGACCGTTTTACCCGCAACTTCTACTGCGGTAAACTGCTCCGCCAAATGTTCGCGCCACTCCGGCGTTTCATAAAAGATAGTATCCGGTAATAACGCCTCTTTGGTCCCGACCCGCACTAAGATCCCATTGGGCGCATCCGCATCGATCGCTGTAGCGCCCAGGTCAGCAGCCAAGACATACGGTCCATAAGTCACGGCGGCATAATTAGGATTATCGGCTGTGGCCGCAAGTTTTAATTCCGGTTGAAAGGCGATCGTCCGCTCGTCACCGGCTTTTAGCACTTCATCAAAAATCGCAAAGCCGTTTTCTTCATGCACCGGTTGTGAAACGACATAGCCTTTAGACCAAGTTGGAAGGCGAAAACCCAACGTCAATTCAGCCGCATCGGCCCGAGTAGCAGCGATTTTCACCGTCACTTGCATTTTCTTGCGATCGACTACTTGGCTTAAATGCAAACCGAGCTCAGGCAACTCTACTTCGCTAGAAAAATAAAGATTCAGATCGACGCGCGTCCCGGTTTGGTAAAAATAGGTGTCCGCTAGTTTCGCAAAACTTTCGATCCCTGTTCCTGTGCAGCACCAAAATTCATCAAAGGGCCGATTATAGACTTTGTTGTAGCCTGCGCCCATGGGTTGAAAGTACATCATCATGCCCGTTTCCGGATTTTGGGAAGCCAAAATCGCGTTGATATAGGTCTGTTCATAGTAATTTAAATAGGTCGGATCGTCGGTTGCGGCGTACAACATTTTCGATAACTTCAACATATTGTGCGTGTTACACGTTTCGCAGGTACAGTCGCCATTTCTAATGTGGGCATCATAAGCCAACTTTCCTGCTTCATGAAAATGCTCACTTTGACTGTTGCCGCCGGTGCAATAGCTATGATCTGCCACGACGATGTCCCAAAAATTCTGCGCGGCTTTCAGATAACGTTGGTCTTGGGACACTTGGAAATGTCGCATCGCTCCGATGAATTTTGGGATCGTGGTATTGGCATGTTTGCCAGAAAGAACGTCACGCCCCTCGGCTAAGTCAGTAAATAAATTTTCTTCATCGAAAAAGTGCGCTGCTTGGGCGTGTTTGACATCTCCAGTCAATAAATACAAATGATAGAGCGCGTCATTCATCCCGCCGTATTCGATTTTCAGCATTTGTTCTTGATCGTCTAAACGACACATGCGCTGATAAACATAGTCACCAAACTGGACCGCTACCGCCAACGCATCGGCAGATAGTTTCGGCACTTGTTCGCTGATCTCTAATAAGCCGGCCAAAATCTTATGCAGATCATACCAAGGTACCAGCACATTTTCCTTTTCAGTCGCAGCGACCGGTCGCCCTTCTACCTCATCTAAAGCCACTTCGCGAAAAGCCGAGACATAGCCAGCACTTTCAGGATAGCTTTTAGCATAAGCACTTTGAGCCGCTTTCAGTCCAGCCACGCCAACTTCCATGTGCTCAAATAACTTTCGGCGCTTTTCCTCATTTTTTTCAGCCGCGTAGGCTAGCGCCAACGCCGACAGATAGTGACCGAAGAAATGACCGCGAAAATTGACCGCATCACTTCTTTCCCAGCCCGCATAACCACTTTCAGTAAGCGGCGTGAGACCTGCGACTTGATAGATTTCATATAAAAATTTTTCGGTCTCCAAAGTCAACAAATAAGTGACCAACTTGGCTTTTGCATTGGCCACATAAGGGTCCGTGATCGTGATCTGCTGCACTTTGATCGTGTGTTTCTTTTCCAAAAGACTTCCTCCTTCACCTGATTTTCTTTATTGTAGCAAAATTTGGCCAAGAAAAAAGGCCACAAATCATTAGAATTCGTGTCCTTTTGTTGGCTTAAGCATTTTTTCCGAAAAATTCGATTTGGGTCAAAGCTGGAAATGGTGATTCATCAGCTGATTTGATCAATTGCTGGAAAGTCACTGAAGTAACGGTCCGCGCTTTAAAAGTAAAGGTTTGACGAACGTTTGTTTTGATCGTTGCAAAGTCTTCTGAAGTCCCATCCGAAAAAGCGACCGTCACTTTTTCCCAAAAATTGTCATGCGGAAAATCAGAACGTAAGGTAAACACCACTTTGTCCAAAGTCACCGCACGTCCAAAATCAATGGTCAAAGCGGCGTCCTCTTGGCGGTTGATGCCCCAAGAAACATAGGGGTAAGAGCCATGCGACAAGTTGGCATAAAGACCGTCAATAGCATTACAAGCAAAAAAGGTCGCGTCGTTTCTAGTCTCCACATTGGCATGTGCATGCGGATAAGCGCCATTGGCTTCTTTTTGATCATGCGGATTTAAGGCCCAGTTGCGGTAACTCGTGATCTCTTCAGCCGTTGCCAAGCGCACACTCAAATAATGCCGTTTACTGGCAAATCGCTTGTCAGGTCGTGCTTCATAAGCATTTTCAGTCATCGTGATTTGATAATCCCAAGTGTTATCTTTAAGGTATACTAGCGAAGAATCCAGCGTTTCATCCAATTTAGCTACTAAAAACGTACCCGGTTCGGCAACTTCTACATGGATCACATCGCCGTCTTCATACTGCAAAGCTTGAGTCGCTAAATCGACAAAATCCTCCCCTGTTGCACTCAGCGGACGCTTTTCCTCTTCGTAATCGTTCAAGCCTAACTTAACGGCGCCCGTCTTATCTAAAATCGCTAATGAAAGTTTCATCTACTCCATCCTCTCGTTGTTTTCTTTATTATAGAGCTAATTTCATAATTTTTAGGCATCCTCAGCTATTGATATATCAATGGTTTAAAAACAACGAAAAAAAGAACCTC
>JBFLGC010000083.1:0-7079 GCA_041859945.1 Tetragenococcus sp. | reverse complement strand
GAATGATTTTCGAGATAAATAACGCTTGTAAAATCGATTTAAAAAATATCAACAGTTTTTCATAAATCATTCAGGTTTTTGAATGTTTTGGTTAAATTTTTAGTTTCGATCATATAAGTCATTTCCTTCTCCTCCTCATGGCTCTAGTGTAACGAAGAAAAATAACTGAAATCTAATCATGGCTAAAAATTATTTGGTGCGTATTTTTGACTTTCAGACATTGCGATCTAAGCAGGAAGTGCCCCCCAAATGGGAAACCGAGTATCTTTGTTGGACCGAAAACGGCCAAAAGAATGAGAAAGTGTTGTCCGCAATCAGTAAAAGCGGCCAAAAGAAATGAAAAGAAGTGTCCGTACCGTTAATTTATTTGTAGTGCTAACTTTTAGTAACTACTCGCTATAGCTTTTAAGTCACAGTAAAACACGTGAAGGCCATGTTCTTCACGTGTTTTACCTTTATGAAATTTAGTCTAAATACAAGGCTTGTTGGCCCATTCTTTCGTAAATCGTTGCAAAATCGTTACGATCAACGGCACGATTTTTATAGCCAAACGGATCATTGACATAAACTTCTTTCTTACCGACCCCAGTGATCACGACCGCATGGCACAAAGGACTGACTTTGACCTCACCACTTGATGTTTGCCAATAACGAAAATTTTCTTCTTCAGGCACTTGAAAATCAGTGGTCGTGATCACCACGACTGGCTGGCCCTGACGAACGATGTCAACGAGTGACTCAAAAGGGATCTCGGTGCTAACGATTACTTGTTGATCCGTTGAAACGATCTGCTCAGCCACTTTTCCTAAAGGTTCGACACCGACACCCATCGCCTCGTTGCCGCCTGTGATATCACCGACAAAACCGTCATGAGGATTGCCACAGATTTCATCTGTCACATGAACGGGCACATAAGTAAGCAGATCGGCCAATTGATTTTTATTGGTCTGATAATCGTAATAATTTAGGAGCATCGACAAACTGGTGATTTCACAGCCATTGCCCAGTGCGATCGGATCATTTTGATTTTCTAAAGGAACATCGATGAGCGTTGTATCTGCACGCGTGAGATCAAATTTCTGTTTGAAAGCAGGGTCATCTGTGATCACGTATAAACTGAAGCAGACAAACAAAAGACCGATGATCTTCAATAAGATTTTTTTACGGGATCTTGACCCATTGTGTCGTGTCATTATACATGGTCCCTTCCAAGTTGAATTCGATCATTTCTTGTTTGTCGGGAAACTCGTCAGAAAGAAAGCCCACAGTGATCGTTTTGCTTTCTCCAGCTTTTAAAGTGCCGATATCGTAATAAGCTTTTCCTTCCCCATGTAGATCCATGTAAATGGGTCCCTCTTGTGCAAAAGAAGGAGATAAATAAGTCGAATAATCATCAGTAAGATAGTTAAGATAGTTATTTTTTGAAATAGGTAAAGCTCTATAGGTAGGCGAAAAGTAAAAATCATCCAGAGCATGGTCGGTCGTATTTTTAATCATCATCGAAAATTCTTTATACCATGGCTGAATCATAACTTCTTTAACTAAGCTATCAAGTGTTGTTTTGCCATCGCCACTTTCATAGATTTGACCAGTGTAGGGAAGTAATTCACCTGATTCAGTGATCAAACTATTTTTTTGAAGATCTTCTAATTGATAGAAGGTATCTTTATCTTGTAGCGCTATTTCTGAAATGTGTGTTGAAATTTGTGGGTCTGAAACAGTTATTTCTAGTTGGGTATCGAGAGCATCGGTAGCCGCGAAGGTTTCGCCCACGGAATGGATTGACTTGCTATTTTGGGCCAATTTTTCGGCAGGACGCGGTAGCTTGAATTTTTCATCATCTTCAAATACTGGCATGATCGTCGTTCCTTCGCTCTCAGTTGCTTTTGTCAAGGTCACCCCAGCTAAAATTTGCTTCTGGACTTCTTTGGATAAATCTCCTAAAAAGTAAGTCTTTAATACTAGATTTTCATTTTCAAAGAACATATAGGAAACCACATCAGAAGCGCCCTTTCGCACCGTGCGTTCCACAAAATAGACTTTATGCCCATTGATCGTTGTTTCTTTACTATCGGTGGCATACAACGTCTCAAAGCGATCAGAATCTTCGGGACGGATCAACAAGCTTGAAAAGCCGCCATCATGGCTTGTGGCGTCCCAATATTTCAATTCTTCATGTTCCACCAAGTTCTCCGGCAAGTAAGTAAAGTCTAATTTGTACGCTTGCTCATTGCCATTTGATTTGTTCAAAACCAGCGTCGTTAAAAAGCCATCTTGTTGGGTCGTGATCTCCCAAATTTTATTGGCGCCTAAGACACTGGTCGGGATCAGAATAATGGCAGCAGCTGCTGCTAAAATCACTTTGTACCGAGGCCTGTTAAAGTGACGATTTTGCTTTTTAGCTAATTTACTTTGGATGCCTTGTGCGTTTTCTTTTGTAAAGGCAATGCCCATGTCTGTCATAACGTCTTCTAATTGCTCATTTGTCAAATCACTGAGCGGTGACTCTGAATAAGTCTTTTTTTTCATGACTCCAATCCCTCCTGATTGATTTTTTCGATAATAAAACGCTGGATCTTTTTCTTGCCTTTGTACAAACGATTATTGACCTCAAGCTTACTTAAATTCAGTTCATCACTAATGATCGCGGGTTTCTTCTCAAAATAAAAGCGTTGCAGACAGATCTGCCGGGTAGGTTCTTTTAGTGATTGCAAAGCTTCAAAAAAATAAGCAAAGGCGTCGCTATCAGCAGGAACTTCCCCCATGATCTCTTCTAAAGGAAAATCTGGGACCGTTTCAAATCGTTGTTTTAAGCGATAATGTTTATTGATCGCCATACTTTTAGTCATCAGTACTAAATAATTTTTTAGTGAGCCCTTTTCAGGATCGTATTTGTCGGGATGCTTCCACAGGCGTAAGAAAACATCACTGACCAGTTCTTCGATTTCAGCCTCTGGTGTCTGTTTGCCCAAAATAGAATAGGCTATGACCCAACACAATTTAGAATATTCGTGAACGACAGCTTCAAAAGCCAGCTCTTTACCTTCACGGATGTCTAAAATAAATTGTTCATCTTCCAAGTCTTTGCCTCCTCTCACTAATAAATACCAAAATTTATGTAAAAATACTTCTTTAAACAGAAAAAAACATCAAAGAAACCGAAAAAAGTTGGGATCTTTGATGTTTTTGCTCTGCCCTATTTAAAAATCGCTTTGATCTCTAAGTAATCTTCTAAGCCATATAAACCATTTTCGCGGCCGATACCGGATTGTTTGTAACCGCCAAAAGGAGCTTTGGCTGAACGTTCACCAAAATTGACAGTAACGTTACCAATCCGGATTTTTTTAGCTACTTCAAGAGCTTGCTCTTTGGGGCCAACGACCGCTCCAGACAGACCGAAGATCGTATCATTTGCAATTGCGATCGCCTCTTCTTCCGTCTCGTAAGTGATCACGACCAAAACGGGGCCAAAAATTTCTTCTTGCGCAATCGTCATGTGATTATCGACATTGACAAAGACGGTTGGTGACACATAAAAGCCTTGATCAGGTAAATCGAGATCGCCGACTAAGACTTCAGCCCCTTCGTCTTTGCCTTTTTGAATATAAGCTAGGACTCTTTCCATTTGTGCTTTAGAAACCATCGGACCGACCCGAGTTTCAGTATCATTAGGATCGCCGACGACCACTTTTTGATAATAGTCTTTGATGATCTGCTTGGTTTCTTGTAAACGATTACGTGGCACAAGTAGTCTAGAAAGCGCCGAACAAGTCTGGCCTTGGTTATCTAAAACCGTGCTAGCCGAAGCTTCGATCGCCTTTTGCAAGTCGCCGCCCTCTAGATACAGCATCACCGATTTGCCACCTAATTCTAAGACAAGCTTTTTAACTGTGGTAGAAGCGCCTGCATATAGGCCTTTGCCGACTTCAGTTGAACCAGTAAAGGAGATCACGTCGACATCAGGATGATTGGCTAAGTAATCGCCGATATCGCCACCGCTACCAGTGACAAGGTTGAAGACACCGGCAGGAAGGCCAGCTGCTTCGATGATCTTGGCATATAAGATCGCTGTCAGTGGTGTGTCTGAAGCCGGTTTGACCACCACAGTATTGCCCGCAAGTAAGGCAGGGGTGATTTTACGTTGGATCTGATTGAGCGGATAGTTCCAAGGGGTCACACAAGCAACTACGCCATAGCCTTCTTTTTGGATCGTGGCATTATCTAATGCTTCTTCAAAAGCGAAGTCGGTAAATACTTCTAAGGTCGCTGTGATTTCTTTGATCGATAAATCAACTTGACCACTTCCGGTAAATTGTCGCGATGAACCTAGTTCTTTAATGATCGTTTCAGCGATTTCGATTTTTTTGTCAATGATCCCTGCTAAGATCTTTTGAATGAATTTTGCTCTTTCATGAGGCTCACGGGCATTCCATGCGACAAAAGCAGCCTTGGCACTGGCTACGGCTTTATCAACGTCTTCGTGACTGGCTTTGACCACTTTTGCGAGCGGTTCTTCTGTTGTTGAATCGATCACTTCTGAATAGTCATTTGAAGTGCTTTCTTGCCATTTACCATCATAAAAAAGTTTACTATAGGTTTCCATTTCCTTCTCCTCCTTCAATGTTATTCAAATTCTAATTCGTCTTCAGCTAGCCATTTGTGATTGACAAAGGCCTCACCACCGTCAGTCGGCTCAAAGTCCACCATATAAGCTGGACCGTCATGAATACCAGTGATCGTGCCTTTTTGGCCAGACATGCCGGTCATGTGATCGGCTAAAAGAGTCACCTCATCACCTTCTGCTAAGTTTTCCGGCTCACTTTGTATTTCTTCTGTTACGCCCCACTTGTGGTCTTTCATCGGTTCAGCCATACCTTCTGGTGTAAAAGTCACTTGATAAAGGATCGTATCGTAAGCACCTTTAATCGTAGCCTGCGCCCCTTGCATATTTTCCATATGGTCACTTGTGATCATCGCAGTGCTCCCACCGGAAATTTCGGATTGACCGCGTCTTGCATATCGGTCGGCTCTTCCTCATTATGATTGTGTGACATCGACATGTCCATACTTTCCATGGTCTCCTTACTTGCTGCACTCTCTTTTGAACTGCTAGGCGTTTCGGTTTGATCATTTTGCGAACAAGCCGAAAAAATCCCTAAAAAAATTCCCACCGCCATTAGCGATAAAACTTGTCGATTTCTCATCCTTCATCCTACTTTTATAAGCTTTTTTGTTAGGATAGTTGCTTGATCGAGTCAAATTTGCTTCCTTCTTTTTTTTGAAACCGTTTTTCATCTATGTTTTAAGTCTATCATAAATAAAGATACAAAAAAAGCGAGAGCCATTCTCTCACTTTTCTTGAGACGCTAAAAAACGACTCATTACTTCTAGATGATGCATCACACTGGCCTTTCGCATGGTCCCCAGGCCAGGAAAATGCTTTTTGTCAAAAGCATCCAGTAACTGACTTAGACCGAGCGTTGGTACTTTACCAGTCAAGCGATCAAGCCACGGGAGCACTTGATCCATTAGCCGAAAAAATTTCTCTTTTTGACTGCGATCGTCATCGGGCGATAGAAAATGATGGATCCGCAATGTATTGTCAACAAAGTAGACCAGATGTAAACTTAGGATCGGTGTCGGATAGCCTTTTTCATAATAAATGCGACTATCGATGGAAAAATCACTGAACCCGATAAAGCCTCTTTTTTGATAAGTGACTTGTGTCGTCGAAAACAGCTCATCAGGTATTTCTTGATAAAAAGCCGTTTTTGGTAAGCGCGTATAAGGATCCTCAGAAAGGATCTTAGGTCCTGAGAATTTTTCTAAAAGTCGAAATTCAAGTGGCACTAAAACTGGACGTGTATTCATTTGCCAGTCACTCTCAAGGACAGGTCTACTTTCTTGAACGATCCAAATTTCAGGATCGACTGCTAGACTATCGAGCGAGCGATCGATGATATAGGCACTATGATCGATGGAATGTTCCAGATCTGTCAAACAGGTTTCTGTTAAAAATTGTCCAGCTTGAGGGTTTTTGATAACAAAAAGGGGCTGTTGCTGATTGTGAGCACTTGCTAGAAAGGTGTGCAAGGTACGCGAATCTTTGACAGGTTCAATGATGGGTCGGATCTGATCAGAAAGCCGATCCGCTTCGATCAAGCTTTTTATAGCGAGCAAATCATATTGTTTGCCGCGAAAGTAAGGATAATACATTACTTGCCCTCCAACAGCTGTACTTCTAAAGCTAAGTAAGCTCGGCGCGTGGTCTCCAACTCTTCTTTTAAAGCTTCGACAGCTTGGTCTTGCGTCTCTTTTATGAAACGATCATAATAATTGTTGCTACCACCAAACAAATCATAATCAGGTTGACGTTTTTTTAGTTCATCATAGAGTTGCGCGGTACTAAAAACACGCAAGCCGCGTGCCGTTTTCTTCGCCTTGCCAACTTCGCGGGCTTGAGATGTAATCAACCGATATAAGAGTTCCGATTCGTCGACTTGTAAAGGTTGGCGCTGAGGTTTCTTTTCAGTCGTAAAAAAGCCAGGTAGCTCCAATTCTTTCGCTAAGTAGGGGTGAAAAACTAAGACCCCGATGGCTGAAGGGATCTCTTCTTGCACCGCTAAATAAAGTTTTTCAGGTAAAACAAAGTAATTATAATGACCGATAAAAGAAAGTTTAGCCGTTGAATGAAAGTCAGCTTTACTTATTTTTAGTTCATAACAAGACCATTGAAACTGTTTTTCCTCATCAAGATGGCAACTGAGCGTATCCACGATCCCTAAATCATCAGGCATGGTCACCTCTTCTACCACCACCTCACCTTTTTCACGGCAATGAGCATATAACGTTTCTTCCATTTGCAAAGTTAGCGACGTTTTCAATGTATTTCCTCCTCAGACGTTTGGATCAATAATAGTTGTGAAGGGATGTAAAATAACCAAGATAGGCTCAATAATATTTGACTGATTGTCATTTGTGAAACCAGATTACCGAAAGCCACACAAAGATCACAGGAAATAAATAAGAGATAAGCAATTGTTAGCTGTCTTTTCTTCTTTATGAGTGTGAGTCCTGTC
>JBFLGC010000082.1:0-7175 GCA_041859945.1 Tetragenococcus sp. | reverse complement strand
CGAGTGTATTTTTACTAACTTACCTGTCTCATAGGCCCTTGAAACTGCCATGCTGACACCACCCACGATGAAAGCTATCAAAAGCGTCATGAACAGCGTTGTCGGAAATTTATTGATCGGTAAAAACAAGCTTTGCCAATTTAATAAAGGGATCTCTTGCTGATTAAAAAAATAAATAATGAGGGCAAAATAGGAACCAGTTATGTAAGACCAAATGATTTTACGTCCGACTTTTTTAGTTGGTAGTTGGCCTCGCAAGCTCCAAACCAAAATAAAAAATACTGTTAACATAAAAAGAAAACCTCCTTTACCCTAACAGTATAGCACACAAAGCTTGACCGATTATGAACAAACTATGAAATTCTGCAAATCAAAAAAATCGTCGCATTCTTATTTGAAGGAAAGACTCGTACTTGCCTTGCCAAGTTCGCCCTTCTGGTATTGGCAACTACCGCTTAACTTGCCAAGTTTACCCTTCTTGTATTGGCAACGAACCTTTCTCGTCATTTTGCACATATATCTTTCATAAAGTTTTCAAGGTTTGTCTCAAAAATGGTTTAAAAAAGAGACTAGGAAAATTTCTGCCTAGTCTCTTTTTAAGCCTTAACTCATGATCAAATCCAGTAATTCCTGATTGGAAAAGTTCAAAATATAATCAGAAACAGCAACTGATTTTAGGACTTTTTCGATTTCTTCGTATTTGTACAGTTTCCCCTTAAGTAAAACTTCTAAATCGGCAATATCTTTGGAACCAAAGAAATCACCGGTAAATTGAATCGCCGAAATCTTGCCATGTTCAGTCGATAAATGAACGTCCACGATCCCAACTTGAGGTAAACGCGTGCGGCGATGAAAATCAAAATTCGGTGCACTTCCAAAAATCCACTCATCATTAGCATAGCGTTCTTCAAATAATTGTTGAATGTCAGCCTTTTGTTCAGTCGTCAAAATCAGTTCTTTTTCTTTGATTTCATCTAATGAGTCTACTTGATACACATGTCGGATCAAAGCATCACGAAATTCTTCGGTACTTAAGTTTTGATAAGCTTCATTCAAAAATGGTTTGACGTTCGTTACACTCTTACGGACCGATTTAGTTGCTTTAGATGCAATCTTTTCTTTGGAAACTGTCAAGACCTTGTCTAAAATGCTCAAATCAACATCGAACATCAACGTGCCATGTGAATATGTCCGACCTTTTTTGGTATACATGGCGTTGCCAGAAAATTTCATACCATCGATATATAAATCATTACGACCGCCTACTTCAGCTCCCGTTGCGCCCATCTCATGCAAAGCTCGTAAAATCGGCGTTGTCACACCATGATAATCGCCAAAAGTCGTCGCATCTTTTTTAGTCACAAAACTAAAACTGATATTGCCTAGATCATCATACACAGCACCGCCACCAGAAGTCCGCCGTGTCAGCGTGATACCATGTTCTCTTAAGTAATTCAAATTGATTTCCTCGTAGGCATTTTGGTTTCTACCTATGATGATACAAGGTCCTTGAATATACAGCAAAAATAACGGTTCATCTACCGCGACCGTATTCATTAAATATTCTTCTGTTGCCAAATTTTTTCGGATATCGTTACTTTCCATCACATGATAACGCATGGAATCACCACTCTTTTCTTTTGAAATTTTCCTACTCTTTTCTATTGTCGTCTTTTCAAGTCATTTAAGCAAAAAAAATGCTCATCAAACACTGATCAAGCGCACTCGAACCATATTGTCATGCATCGATAACTCTTCTACCATCGTAGCATAAGAAAATTGGCGGAAAGCTTCGATTGTGTAAATGTTTGTATACACTTTCCGATCACCTCTGACGGTGACTTCAAAATCGACATCTTTGATTTGGACGTCATGCTCTTCAAAGTAATCCGTGATAAAGTGTTTAGTATCTTCTTTATGCACAAAACTTATTTCAATGCGTTTTAAAGTTGGAAACTTAACAACCTTATTTAAAAGCGTCAAAATCAATAAAATACAGATACAAGAAAGGATCGCCATTTTATAATAGCCCATCCCGATCACTAGGCCTAAACCTGCCACAGTCCACAGAGAAGCCGCTGTAGTTAATCCTTTCACCGTTTTTTTAGTGACAATAATCGTCCCTGCGCCTAGAAATCCGATGCCACTAACAACTTGAGCAATCAGACGGGCTTCATCGGAACGTACTACTCCAGCAAATTCAGGATGAGCTTGCGCCATTTTTAGGGCATTAAAGCCGATTTCTTTTTGTAGCATCGCGATCAATGTCGCTCCGATACAAACTAAAATATGTGTTCTGATCCCAGCCGGCCGATTTTTAAACTCACGGTCGAACCCGATCAAGCCCGACATAACGATAGCTAAAATGAGACGTATCATGATTTGTGTGGTAGTCATTAGTATTCCCCCTTATCTAACTATTCATATACTTTATTTCTGTTTGCTCCATATTTTTAGAAGTTGCCAAATAAGAACAAACTTCCTGATCTTGGGTTGCCACAACAAAAGGAAAGGCAACGTTCGTGGCTACCCCCCATTCGCCCTTGGAATTCAATGCGACTAATGAAATCTCACCCACATGTTTATTTCTTCTAGATAATTTTTTCAAAAAAGAAAATAGAGCTTGATCGCAAGCAGTTTGAGGCGACATTCCTGTTTCCATATTTCGTACGATAGCAAAAGAAAGACATCCTTTCATGATATCCTCACCTAAACCAGTAGCCGCCGCTCCACCGATCTCACTATCAACATAAAATCCAGAGCCACTTAACGGTGTGTCGCCTACACGCCCTGGTTTTTTCATAAATAAACCAGACGTCGAAGTCGCACTTGCCATGCTACCTTGTTTATCGAGTGCGACCATACACACTGTGTCATGTCCCGCATAAGGTGTCAATTTCTCTTTTTGAACTTGTTCAAGGCGCTTTTGCCACTTGTTTTTGGCTTCCTTGGTCAACATATTTTTCATCGCAAAGCCTGATCTCATTGCGTAAGATCTAGCCCCATCGCCAACCAAAACATTATTAAAGCGTTCTTCACTCAATTTTCGGGCTACCGCAACGGGATTTTTAACGTCCTGTAAACCTGCTACACTGCCGATTTGAAAATTATCGCCGTTCATAAAAGCCGCATCCATTTCGACGATCCCGACTTCGTTAGGAAGGCCACCGTAGCCTACAGAATGATAGCTAGCCTCATCTTCGACCATTTGAACGGCTGCCAATAAAGCTTCATCGACTCGGTTACCACTTTCTAAAAGATGACTACCGTAACTGACACCGTCAAAAGCCATTTCCCAAGTTCCAATCATTGCCCACATTATGTTTTCCTCCAAAAATTATTTTTCTCGTATTTCCATTTTACCGCATCTGAATTAAACTGTCTTCTAAGATATCTAACCTAAAAAATTGAAAAAGTGTTAAGTTCAGCCAATGATCTCAATGTCAAGAAAAAAATCGAGATCCCACTTAGGGAAAATCTCGATTTTCTTTTTCTTAAAACGAAGGTACCAAGGTATCACTATGTTCGTCTTCTAAAAATTTCCTGACTTCATCACTCGTCATATATTTTTTCAAAGCTTGGATCTTTTCAGAATCTTGGTTATCTTCTCGAGCTACGATTTGGATTGAAAAATCATCAGTGATATTTTCTTCTAAAAATAGCGCATCAGTTGGTTTCAAACCAATTTTATCGATATATGTCGGATAATCAAAGACCAAAGAAACATTAGGCTCTTCATAAGCTTCGGCTAAATTCAACAGATCGACAGGTAACCATTCGAATTCTTTAGGATTATCGATCACATCTTTGGTCGTGCCACTGATGCCGACCCCGTCTTTCATCGTGATCAAACCTTGCTCTTGCAAAATGGCTAAGGATCGGCCTTCATTAGCTGCATCATTGGGAATAGCGACTTTCGTTCCAGTTGGAATATCTTCTTTATTCGTATAATCTTTGGAGTAAAAACCAACTTTAGCATCATAGATTGGTTGAATCGCCACGAGATCGGTTCCTTTAGCGTCATTATATTGTTGCATAAAAATTTGGTGTTCTGCAAAACTCGCATCCGCTTCTTTATTGGCGACCATATCATTATAAGCCACGTTATCGTTGACTTGTACCAGTTGGATCTCCCAACCATCTTTTTTGGCAACTTCTGCAGCGACTTTGATCACTTTATCAGTCGCGCTACCCTCTTTCGAGCTTCCACAAGCTGCCAAGACGACCGTTGCTAAAAGTGTTAACGTTGCAAATGCGATTTTTTTCATTTTCAATTCCTACTTTCTTTTATCTAATTTATGAGCGGCGAAATTGCCGATCATTTGAATCATAAACACGACTAAGACCATGACGATCACGGTGAAGTACATGATCCCCATTTGATAACTTTGATAGCCATAGCGAATGGCAAAATCCCCGATCCCACCACCACCAATGATCCCCATGACCGTTGAATAAGAGACCATACTGACCATAGCATTGGTATAGGCTAAAATAATACCACTACGCGCTTCAACCAACAAAAAATGCCAAATATATTGAAACCGAGAGACTCCTAACGAATTTGCCAATAAATGGATCTCTTTAGGCACATCCAATAAAACTTGTTCGACCTGACGCGCAAAAATCGCGATTGCCACAATACTTAAAGGAAACGAAGCTGGAATTGGGCCAAATGCCGCTCCGATCAAAAAACGTGTGACAGGAATCAATGAAATAACAAATAGTAAGTATGGATAAGAACGGACTAAAGTGATCAAGAAATTCAAGAGCCAGTAACTAAAACGATGCTTTGCTTTCATCTTAGGATTGGATAAGAAAAGCCCCACGCCTAATGGCAGACCTAAAATAAGGCAGAAGCTCATAGAAATTCCCATCATGATTCCAGTTTGCTTTAATGACAAGAAGAATTCGGGTAAATAATAATGGATATTTTCCATAAGTGTCATGATTTCATCCTTCCTTTCACCTTGTCAAAATAGGACCCGTTTTTGGGCATGATCATTTGCGGTTGATTGGAAATTTCACCAAGCAAGCGCCCGTTTTCCATGACCAAAACACGTTCACAAAGCATTTTAACGGTATCCAATTCATGACTAACAAAAAAGACTGTGATCGAAAACTCTTGGCGGATCTTTTGCAGCAAGCGAATCACATCTTGCGTATTCTCTTCATCCAATGAACTCGTCGCTTCATCACAAAGCAATACTTCTGGATCACGAACTAAAGCCCTAGCTAAGGCAGCTCGTTGTTTTTCGCCGCCTGATAATTGTGCCGGATAATACGCTACCTTCGTTTTTAATCCCACGAAGTCCAATAATTGTTGCACTTTTTCATCATCTTTTTTGCCAATCATTTTTAAAGGCAAAGCAACATTATCATACACCGATAAATTGTTGAGCAAATTATACTGCTGGAAAACCATACCGATCTTCTGCTTCTGTTGTTGGATCTCTTTTTTAGTATGCTCTTTGCGATCATCCCAAACTACTTTTCCACTTGTCGGCGTTTCGATCAAGTTGAGTAAACGCAATAAAGTCGATTTCCCAGAGCCACTTTTACCTACGATTCCAATTATTTCTCCCGTCGCTACGGAAAAGGAAATATCTTCTAAGGCAACGGTCTCTTTGTAGCGCTTGGAAACATGTTCTAAACGAATCATCTCTAACTCCTTCCTTTAATATAACAGTTATCAATAATTGTTACATTATTTCATAACAGTTTTAGTAGAAAATAATTATCACTATTATATATTATTCCCTATAAACGAGATTTTTTGCAACTAATAAGCTCAATATTCTGTATTATTTTTTATTTATATCTGTATTATTTTTAGGTATAGATAACTTCTTTTTCACAAGTTTGATAAAAAAAATAAAAAAAGTTTTAAGAAAAGGCTAACATTTTAGTAATTTCAGCCGATAAATATAGTAGAACAAAAAAATAGGAAGTGAGTATTCATGAAGGAAGAAGTTGAAGAAGTATGTTTCCAACCATCATATGAAAGTAAATCGCTTTTGCAATTTGTAAAAGACAAAGGCGATATACCAGAGCACCTACTTGACGATTTGGAAAAAAATGCACTATTCAAAACAATCGATAGTCACCAAGAAATTTACGCCCTTTTGCCATTTGAACAGAATTCGAAAAATCAACTGATCGTAATTTACGAGAAAGGAGCTTATTTGATCGATCGTACCGTCTCTTTCACGATTCGAAAATTTGTCAAGGAGACTTTAGGCTTTGACTGGGATCTATATAACAAAGCCTTAAAACGAGTCTTCAAATCAGACATACGGGAAATTCCCATTGCTACTACAAATTTTAGCCTGATTTCTTTTGGTAAACAAAAGGAATGTACAACATCATGGATCAATCCTAGACAAATCGTTCGCATCGAAGAAAAATCTGCTTCCGATTTGACTGTGATCAGCTTATCGAATGGAGTGTCACTAAAAATTAACTGTTACACTCCTTGTATCTATCATAAAATGCAACGTGCCTTTCTAATCCAAGGAATCATGAAAAGAGAAGATGAGTTAGAAGAACTCAATCCGCTCACTTATCTTTCTGACTATCTCGACATTCAATCAACTCCGGCCACCAAAAACGTCCTTGATTTTCAAAGGTGTGAGGATATTCCGGGCGAATTTGGCGAATTCACTCGCTATTATCGAAATTTAAAACGTAAGAAAGCTCGTGCTAAGAAAAAACGGCAAGACAAGTCACTTTGATCACTATTTAAAGCCTACTTTAAAGTAAGCAAAAAACTTCGGACGCTCTCTTTCATGATATAAAAGAGAGCGTCCGAAGTTTAATGGTCATAGTAAAATCAATCTAGTGTTGCTACTATTTTTTTCAAATAAGCTTTTAAATCATCTTTGATTTCAGGATGGATCAGACCATATTCAATATTGGCCTCCAGCATCCCCAATTTATTGCCTACATCATAGCGTTTGCCTTTGAATTCATGTGCAAAGACTCGTTGTGTCTTATTGAGCTGATCGATCGCGTCGGTCAATTGGATCTCGCCACCAAGGCCTGGCGCAATATTTTCTAAAATCGTAAAAATTTCTGGTTTTAAAAGATAGCGACCAATAATTGCTAGATCGCTCGGTGCTTGGTCTGGATCTGGTTTTTCGACAAATGCTTTGACATCATATAAGCCCTTCGAG
>JBFLGC010000081.1:0-7721 GCA_041859945.1 Tetragenococcus sp. | reverse complement strand
AACCGCCACATACGGAACCGTACGTGTGGTGGTGTGAGAGGGGCGAAAAGTTATTAACTTTTCCCTCTACTCGATTTAGGAAGAAAACATAGGATTTGAAAGTGAAACGTGGTGGATCTCGCATAGGTCCGGGGCGAGTCTACGAGAGATCTTGGAGAATCTACCATAGCTATTATGGGAGTCTGTGGGAGTTTCCAAAGTTTGCCACAGCTAGATAGGGTAGCTATGGCAGAGATCCCAAAGTGTGCCATAGGTGGGTGGGGTATCTATGGCAAAGATGCAAAAGATCTATTAACGGTCCACGATACAAGGAATTTAGGCTTATCTGCTAAAAAAAATAACATGAAAACGGCTTACTTGTAAAATCTTGGGTTTTTTTCAAATAAATATCAAAATTTGATGAATAAGCATTAATGCTTTCTCATAGTTATGGTACAATGAATTGAAAAGAAATGTGAAATCTAAGGAGGATACTATGGCAATTAGTGAAGAACAAGTGCAACACGTTGCAAAACTTGCAAAATTATCTTTCTCAAAAGAAGAATTGCATCAATTTACAGACCAACTTGGCCAAATCATCGATATGGTCGAAACATTAGAAGAAGTCGATACGACAGGTGTTGCCTTTACCTCAAATGTGACAGAAGAATATAATGTCGTACGCGAGGATATCGCAGAAAAAGGTTGGGATCGGGACGAATTACTGAAAAATGTGCCTGAATCTGAAGCTGGTTTCATCAAAGTACCGGCCATTATCGATAATGGGGAGGCGGGTGCCTAATGTCAAACTATCATGATAAAACAGTCGAAGAATTGCATGACTTGTTAGTTAAAAAAGAAGTCAGTGCCAAAGAGTTGACAAAAAATACCATCGAACGGATCAAAGAGACCGAAGACGATGTCGCAGCTTTTATCACTGTGAGTGAAGCAAAAGCCTTGGAACAAGCTCAAGCCGCTGATGAAAAAGGAATCACGCCAGCAGATGTCTTAGCAGGTATTCCGATCGGGATCAAAGATAATATCGTTACCAAAGGGATCTTGACGACGGCAGCTTCGAAAATTCTATACAATTTCGATCCGATCTATGATGCAACGGTCATGGAAAAGGTTTACCAAGCCGGCCTCGTACCAGTCGGCAAAACCAATATGGATGAATTTGCCATGGGTGGTTCGACGGAAACGTCTTATTTTAAGAAAACCAAAAATGCTTGGGATCATTCTAAAGTCCCTGGTGGTTCATCAGGTGGTTCAGCGGCTGCTGTTGCGGCTGGTCAAGTGCCCGTTGCTTTGGGCTCTGATACAGGTGGCTCGATCCGTCAACCCGCGTCTTTCAACGGCATTGTGGGTATGAAACCGACGTATGGCCGTGTCTCCCGTTTTGGCTTGATCGCCTTTGCCTCTTCTTTGGATCAAATCGGTCCTTTGACACGGACGGTAAAAGACAATGCACTTGTTTTAAATGCTGTCAGTGGTCACGATCCTAAAGATGGCACGTCTGCCAAACAAGCTACTCCAGATTTTAGCGTGGGATTGACTGGCGACATCAAAGGCCTGAAGATCGCTTTGCCAAAAGAATATTTGGGCGCAGGCATCCAACCAGGGGTGAAAGAAGCCATCTTAAAAGCTGCTGATACTTATCGGGCGCTCGGAGCTACCGTGGAAGAAGTCAGTTTACCGCATTCTAAATATGGCGTGGCTGTTTATTACATCATGGCCTCTTCGGAAGCTAGCTCCAACTTGCAACGATTTGACGGGATCCGCTATGGTTACCGTTCCGAAAATGTCGCTAATCTAGAAGATGTCTATGTCAATTCACGGACAGAAGGCTTTGGTGATGAAGTCAAACGCCGCATCATGTTAGGGACCTTTTCTTTAAGTGCCGGTTATTACGATGCTTACTTCAAAAAAGCTGGCCAAGTCCGGACACTCATTATCGATGATTTCAACAAAGTTTTTGCGGATTACGATGTGATCATGGGACCAACTGCTCCAACTGTTGCTTTTGGTATCGGTGAAAATATCGATGACCCGATCACCATGTATATGAGCGACATTTTGACGATCCCAGTCAATCTTGCCGGTCTGCCTGGTATGTCGATCCCGGCTGGTTTTTCAGAAGGATTACCGGTCGGCATGCGATTGATCGGCAAACGTTTTGCTGAAAATACGCTATATAAGGCAGCTTTTGCCTTTGAGCAAGCAACGGAGTTCCATAAGCAACAACCAATCATCATGGGAGGTGCCAAGTAATGAATTTTGAAACAGTGATCGGACTTGAAGTTCATGTTGAATTAAAAACCAATACGAAAATTTTCTCACCGGCACCGGCTCATTTTGGTGCGGAACCCAATACCAATACGAATGTGATCGATTGGGGCTATCCAGGTGTCTTGCCAGTGATGAATAAAGCAGCTTTGGAATATGGGATGAAAGCAGCTTTAGCTTTGAACTGCTCGATTTCTAAAGACACCCATTTTGATCGAAAGAATTATTTTTATCCTGATAATCCCAAAGCCTATCAAATCTCGCAATTTGATCAACCCATCGGTCATGATGGTTGGATCGAGATCGAAGTCGCTGGTAAGAAGAAAAAAATCGGCATCGAACGGGTCCATTTAGAAGAAGATGCAGGCAAGAACATGCACGGTATCGGTGGCTACTCCTATGTCGATCTGAATCGGCAAGGGACACCTTTGATCGAAATCGTCTCTGAAGCAGACATGCGTTCACCTGAAGAAGCTTATGCTTATCTGGAAGCTTTGCGTTCGATCATCTTGTATACTGGTGTTTCCGATGTGAAAATGGAAGAAGGCTCGATGCGTTGTGACGCCAATATTTCGATCCGTCCTTATGGGCAAGAAGAATTTGGGACAAAAACAGAACTTAAAAACTTGAATTCGATCAGTTTCGTTAAAAAAGGCTTGGCTTTTGAAGAAAAACGTCAAACCAAAATCTTACTTTCAGGCGGAGAAATCCAACAAGAAACCAGACGTTTTGATGAAACGACTAATAAGACGCTCTTGATGCGGGTCAAAGAAGGTTCTTCTGATTATCGTTACTTCCCAGAACCAGATATTCCTCGTTTTGAAATCAAAGATGAATGGGTCGAACAAATTCAAGCCACATTACCAGAAATGCCCAAAGTTCGTCGGGATCGCTATGTCGATGACTGGAACTTACCGGAATATGATGCCATGGTCCTGACTTTGACCAAGGAAATGTCTGATTTCTTTGAAGCGACGATTGCTTCAGGTGCCGATCCTAAACAAGCTTCCAACTGGTTGATGGGCGAAGTATCGGCTTATTTGAACAGTGAAAAATTAGAATTGCCGGATACCAAATTGACGCCAGCTAGCTTAGCGGATATGATCAACTTGATCGCCGATGGTACGATCAGTTCGAAGATCGCTAAGAAGGTCTTCCGGGAATTGATCACAAATGGCGGCGATGCTAAAGAAGTCGTCGAAGCCAAGGGTTTGGTCCAATTGTCGAACCCAGATCAGTTATTACCGATCATAAATCAAATTTTAGATAAGAATGAACAATCGATCGTTGACTTCAAAAACGGGAAAGACCGCGCCGTCGGTTTCTTGGTCGGCCAAGTCATGAAAGAAACACGTGGCAAAGCCAATCCTGGTGTGGTCAACAAATTGTTGCAAGAAGAATTAGCCAAACGATAAGAGGATTTTATGAAGAGAGCACGAGTAATTTACAACCCAACTTCAGGTAAAGAATTTCTTAAAAGAAATCTGGCCGACATTTTAGAAGTCATCGAGGCTGCGGGCTTCGAAACCAGCGCCTATGCGACCACGTCAACGCCTTTTTCAGCACGTGATGAAGCCAATCGCGCCGGGCGTTCTGGCTTTGATCTAGTGGTTGCCTGTGGCGGTGATGGGACGATCAATGAAGTCGTCAATGGCTTGGCACCGCTAGAAAAGCGCCCCAAAATGGCGATCATTCCTGGTGGTACGACCAATGATTATGCCCGCGCTTTGAAGATCCCGCGCGACGATCCTAAAGCGGCAGCTGAAGTTATTTTAAAAGGCCAAACGGTAAAAATGGACATTGGCCAAACGCCAAATAATTATTTTATGAATATTGCGGCAGGGGGCCATTTGACTGAATTGACGTATGAAGTCCCATCTGAACTGAAGAAAGTCTTTGGTTATTTAGCTTATTTGGTCAAAGGCGCTGAATTATTACCACAGATCCGCCCGATCCAGATGCATTTTGCCTTTGACGATGGGGTTTATGACGGCGAAGCTTCGATGTTTTTTGTCGGTTTGACGAATTCTGTTGGTGGTTTTGAACAGATCGCCCCTGATGCTAAATTAGATGATGGTAAGTTTACTTTAATGATCGTCAAAACGGCCAATATTTTTGAAATCTTGCATTTGGTCGGCCTGATGATGCGTGGAGGCAAACATGTCAACGATCGCCGTATCCTTTATACCAAGACTTCGAAATTAACAGTCACGCCCAAAGATCCGAATAAACGCTTAATGATCAATTTAGATGGTGAATATGGGGGCGATGCGCCGATGACTTTTGTTGATTTACGCCAGCATATCGAAATGTTTGCTAATTTGGATAAGATTTCTGATGATGCGGTCACAGGCGATGTCACTGGTTATGAAGAAGTCAGCGAAGAATTCATCCGTGAAGTCGAACGGATCAACGATGAAGATTTAGACAATGAGGATCAGTCATCGAAAAAATGATCAAAGAGCCAGATCTGTCTAAAGAGATAGGTCTGGCTTTTAAAATTTAAGGAGGAAAATAAAATGAGTAAAACAATTGTAGTGATCGGGTCAAAAACAATGGGACAAGGTGATGACAAATTAGGGGCGATGCTAATGAAATCGTTTGTCTATTCATTGACGCAATTAGATACCTTGCCAAATGAAATTTTGCTTTATAACACGGGGGCGACATTAGCGGCCCCAGGGTCACCTGTCCTACCTGATTTGCTTTCTTTACAAGAATCAGGCGTGCAAATTTTGACATGTGGGACGTGTGCGGGCTATTTTGATCTGACTGATAAGATCCAAGTCGGTTCGATCACCAATATGTATGCGATCGTTGAAAAAATGCAACAAGCTGACCATATCATCCGCCCATGAGTCTGATTTATTTTGATCATGCGGCGACTAGTTTGCAAAAACCAGATCAAGTCACCGAAGCAATCGTCTACGCTCTTAAAAATTTTGGTGGGGCGGGACGTAGCGGTCATCCAGCCGCACTCGCAGCCTCACGTTGTATTTTTCAAGCGCGGCAAAAAGTGGCCACACTCTTTAATGCCAAACCAGAGCGAACCGTTTTTACAGCCAATGCCACGGAAAGTTTGAATGTGGCGTTAAAGGGAATTTTGCGACCGGGCGATCACGTGATTACAACGATGATGGAACATAACTCGGTGTTGCGACCACTTTATGAATTAGAAGATCAAGGTGTGACGCTTTCGATCGTTACCGCTGATTCAGACGGTAATTTATGCTATGAAGAATTTGCAGAGCAGTTGCAGGAAAATACGAAAGTAGTCGTCTGTACTCACGCCTCTAATTTGACCGGTCAGATCACGGATATCACTCAGATCGGGCGCTTTTGTCAAGAGCATGGCCTACTTTTTATCGTAGATGCGGCTCAAACAGCCGGTAGTGTGCCGATCGATATGGTCCGCTCGCATATCGATGTTTTGTGTTTTACCGGTCATAAAGGCTTGTTGGGGCCTCAAGGGACAGGAGGCTTGTGTATTGCCGAAAATGTCACCATTCGTGGCATGAAAAGTGGCGGTAGCGGGTACCATAGTTATTCGAAGACTCATCCGCGCCAGCTTCCGGATGCCTTAGAATCTGGCACACCGAATGCACACGGCATTGCCGGACTTGTCGCGGGTATAGACTTTATTCAAGCAACCGGTCTTGAGACGATTGCACACAAAGAAAAACAGTTAGTCGATCAGTTTTTAGCTGGACTAGCTACGATCCCGACTATCAAAGTCTATCGCCAAATTGATAAAAACTATACGGCGGTCGTCGCTGTAAACATTGGTGATCGTGATTCGAGTGAAATCGCAGATGAACTTTCTTCAGGCTATGGGATCTGTGTTCGAAGTGGGGCGCACTGTGCGCCGCTTGCTCACGTGGCTTTAGGGAATGTCAAGCAAGGCGCGGTCCGTTTTAGTTTTTCGTATTTCAATACTAAAAAAGAAGTGGCGACTGCTATTGAAGCATTGCATGAAATCGCGGCAGAAGAGGACGATAGCAATGACTAGAAAAAAGATACCACAAACGGTCATTACCTTTCCTACTACGACGGCGGCGATGGCGACTGATGCTCTGTTAGGAAAAGAGCGGGGACGATTGATCCCTGTACCTAGTCAAATCAGTGCCGGTTGTGGCTTAGCTTGGACTTGTGCACCAGAAAAAGAACCAGAAATTTTAACGCTTTTAACTGAAAATCACATCGATTTTGAGAATGTCGCAAGTGTTCAATTGTATGTTTAAAAGAAAAGCATTCTCTGCTTGCACAATTCTTAGAAATGGCCTAAAATGAGCGATGGGGATACAAATATCAAGAAGTAGTGAATGAAGAGATAAGATTTTTTCTTATCTCTTTTTTAAAAGGAGAAAATCATGACAAATTATCCAGTAGAAAAAAATCAAGAGTTGACCGTAAAAATCATCGATCTAACGCATGAGGGCATGGGCGTGGCCAAAATCGACCATTATCCGATCTTTATCGAAAATGCCCTACCAGAAGAAGAAGTTCATCTCAAAATCATCAAAGTCGGCAAGAAATTTGCGATCGGTAAACTGCTTGACATTTTAGTGGCAAGTCCTGATCGCGTCGCGGTCAAAAATGAAAGCTTATTGCAAACGGGGATCGCGCCCTTAAGCCATTTAAGTTACGCCAAACAATTGTCGTTTAAAAAAGAACAAGTGGAAAACGTGCTCCGTAAAGTGGCTAAGATGCCTGATATCAAAGTTCTAGATACCCTGGGCATGAAAGATGCGAGCCATTATCGCAACAAAGCACAGATCCCTGTTCAACGTATGGAAGGCCAACTGGTAACGGGTTTCTATCGTAAAAATACCCATCAACTTGTGCCCATCGACGACTTTATGATCCAAGATCCAGCCATCGATAGTGCTTTGATCAAGATCCGTGAAATTTTACAATTTTATAAAGTCAAAGCCTATAACGAAATCAATCATGAAGGACTCTTACGCCATATCGTGATCCGCCGTGGTCATTATTCACATGAAATGATGGTGATTTTGGTCACTCGTAAGGAAAAACTTTTCAAAGGAACAGAAATCGCCACCAAGATCCACGAAGCCTTACCAGACGTCGTTTCTGTCATCCAAAATATCAATCCTGACCAAACT
The DNA here is from genome assembly GCA_041859945.1 of Tetragenococcus sp. Taxonomy (GTDB): domain Bacteria; phylum Bacillota; class Bacilli; order Lactobacillales; family Enterococcaceae; genus Tetragenococcus. The sequence goes on along the minus strand of JBFLGC010000081.1, from coordinate 330 downwards.
AATGTTATTTTAGGCAAAATAGACAAAGTTTTGTACGGTCAAAGTTATATTACCGATCAATTACTAGGCAAAGATTTCCAAATTTCAGCTCAATCATTCTACCAAATCAATACCCAACAGGCTGAAGTTTTGTATCAAAAAGCTTTTGAACTGGCAGAATTGAAAGCAACTGATACGATCATCGATGCTTATGCTGGAATCGGTACGATCGGTATTTCTGCGGCTGATAAAGTCGCCCACGTCTATGGTATGGAAGTCGTTGAACAAGCGGTGACCGACGCTAATAAAAATGTCGCTTTGAACGGTTTGGAAAATGCTGTTTACTTAGTA
>JBFLGC010000080.1:0-7910 GCA_041859945.1 Tetragenococcus sp. | reverse complement strand
AGAGCGACTGGCTGTGGCGCATATTAATAGATCACCGCGATAAATTTCAATCCACGCTCTCATGAAGAGAGCGACCATAACGGACTAAATATGTTGCATACTGCACACAATTTCAATCCACGCTCTCATGAAGAGAGCGACAGCATTAGGTTCTGTATTGAGCGGTGTCTGGAGAGATTTCAATCCACGCTCTCATGAAGAGAGCGACGTTTACGACGGAGTATCCAAGAGAAAATTTGTTAAAATTTCAATCCACGCTCTCATGAAGAGAGCGACTCTTTGTCCATAGAAATGATCCTGCCGCAACTGTAGATTTCAATCCACGCTCTCATGAAGAGAGCGACGCAACAGAAACAAGCAAGACTGTTTTTTGGCCTAATTTCAATCCACGCTCTCATGAAGAGAGCGACTCCTCAACAGGAGCAGTGCCCACAACTTTTAACTATTTCAATCCACGCTCTCATGAAGAGAGCGACACAAGTCTTTACAATGATTAATCAGTAGTAAACAATTTCAATCCACGCTCTCATGAAGAGAGCGACATATGCAGCTTTTCTGTATAATGCAATCACATGGATTTCAATCCACGCTCTCATGAAGAGAGCGACACAGATTCCCCAACGCCTAACTATACCTCATTTTATTTCAATCCACGCTCTCATGAAGAGAGCGACATACAGTTCACGCGGCTTACCAGTGCTATCATCTGATTTCAATCCACGCTCTCATGAAGAGAGCGACTTTGAAAATAGGTGAGAATACTCCTACCTCAAGATTTCAATCCACGCTCTCATGAAGAGAGCGACTACATTGACGATAAGCCACACTGTCCATTCTGCAATTTCAATCCACGCTCTCATGAAGAGAGCGACTGAAAGGGACCAAGCAATGGATGATTTTAAAACAGATTTCAATCCACGCTCTCATGAAGAGAGCGACGCGAGTCCACAGGTACTGACCTTTCACTAGTGTAGATTTCAATCCACGCTCTCATGAAGAGAGCGACAGAGTATGGATTGATCAGCTGGAAGAGCTTTCAAGTATTTCAATCCACGCTCTCATGAAGAGAGCGACCTGCATCCTTAGCAGACATCTTCTTCACTACAGGAATTTCAATCCACGCTCTCATGAAGAGAGCGACGACCAGCTACCTCCTGCCTGTCCTGTTGGACTGGTAATTTCAATCCACGCTCTCATGAAGAGAGCGACATGCTTCTAGTCGTGCAGCCCTAGGATCCCATTTAAATTTCAATCCACGCTCTCATGAAGAGAGCGACTTTATTTTCCTAAAAGGAATAGCTGCAGCAGGACTTATTTCAATCCACGCTCTCATGAAGAGAGCGACGCTACGAACATTGGGGTTCAATTGTAGTTATTGGGATTTCAATCCACGCTCTCATGAAGAGAGCGACAAAAAGCTGGCTACAATTACAACGCTATCCAAACGATTTCAATCCACGCTCTCATGAAGAGAGCGACAAATCAAACGTCTACAAGAACGCAAAAAAACAAACATTTCAATCCACGCTCTCATGAAGAGAGCGACTTTCACGCCTCTACCACCAACATCTAGTGTAAGTGATTTCAATCCACGCTCTCATGAAGAGAGCGACCTTCCGCTATGTTTTATCATCGCCCTTCTGATAATCATTTCAATCCACGCTCTCATGAAGAGAGCGACCTTATCTATCAACGATCCATACGTTGACAAGTTAATTTCAATCCACGCTCTCATGAAGAGAGCGACTAAAACGCAAAAAAACCACTCTCCCGATTAAAAGATTTCAATCCACGCTCTCATGAAGAGAGCGACAAATTTCAGAGAAACGTTCGTCACCATTAAACATATTTCAATCCACGCTCTCATGAAGAGAGCGACTAACGTTGACGACTCGCTAATTGAGTACCCAACCATTTCAATCCACGCTCTCATGAAGAGAGCGACTTTCACCTTCTGGGATCACTAGCTTTTCATCTTTCATATTTCAATCCACGCTCTCATGAAGAGAGCGACAGCGCAACAACGCGCAGTTTACCCTAATTCAATAGGAAATTTACAATAAAAAATAGAAACATAAAAACGTAACATCAACATCTAGCAGTCATTATTTTAGCGAACCTTCCCGTTTTTAATGTGTGACCTAGGTTCGCACAACGAAAATTTAGATTACAGAATCAAAACATCCTTATCAGGATCATAGCTAGTATCACTACCAATTGTTTCGACACGTTTTTGCCAATTTTTGCCCAATAAATAAAAACGAATACTATCTAGTTCGGTATCAATAATGCCACCTAGCTTACCTTTTAACTCTACAAATTCAGCTGGAGTTACTGAACACTCAAAAACCGAATTTTGCACTCGTTGACCATAATCGACACATAAATTAGCAACATGCCTCAATCGTTTTCTGCCTTGCTTACTTTCAGTATTCACGTCGTAAGTCACAAGTATCATCATATTTTGAACACCTCTTCATAGTAAAAACGGTGGATAACTCGGCAAATCATCTCGAATCGCTTTTGCTAATAATTGAGCCTGGACATATGGCAAGAGCATTAGGTCTACTTTCTCATTTATAAAGGGATGGATGACCTCATTCTTCTTTCGTTTTTGCCATTCTGTCAAAAATATACTACGCCCTTTTTCATTTAGAAACACACTGCCATTTTCTTTTCGTTCAAAATGTTTTTCAGAAATTTGCCGACGATTGATCATTGTAAATACAAATCGATCTACCATATAACTTCGAAATTCTTCAACTAAATCTAAAGCCATACTGGATCTTCCGGGACGATCTGTATGGAAAAAACCAACATAGCTGTCAATACCAACCATTTCCAAAGCCGACTGACATTCATTGGTCAACAGGCTATACCCAAATGAAAGTAGCGCGTTTACACAGTCAAGTGGAGGCCTTTTACTACGTCCGTTAAATTTAAAAGTATCCTTATTTACTAACACTAAATCATTGAATATTCGAAAATAAATGTTAGCAGCATTTCCTTCGATTCCTCTTAAGCTATCTTTATCAGTAACTACCTTTACCATCTCTATACTCTTTAAAAGTTCCTTTTCTACATCATCGAAAAGTATTACATTGATAGCATCCGAATGATCACGTCGGAATCTCAAGACATACTTTCTGGAATTCGATATTTTAGCAATCAAACTTCTTTTGGCATATTCTAAAGAACGAATTTCGTTATCGGCAATACGATATTGTTCTCTACGCAAAAGAACATTTCCGTTTGTTTTCCCAATAAAACGACCACAGAATTTACCATTCGGGGTCAAAAAAGTCAAACTAATATTATTCTCAGTACATAGTTGAACAACCGATGGTGAAACACCTAAATAAGAAAAGCAAACGATTCCCTCAATAATTCGATAAGGAAAACGTTTGAGTACTTTTCCATCTTCCTTAATGACAATATTATCACGTTCTCGACCAACATAATAATTTTCTTGCGTAATATACAAAGTATTCAGTAGTTTTCGCATATTTCACCTTCATTATGAATCGCATTTTCCATATAATTTTCAACATTTCGAGGTTTTTTACTTATTCTAGGCATGCAAATATCATACAACGAGCACAACGTACAATTTTTAAAATATTCCGCCTCAGGTACCTTTTTCAAGGTATAATAAAAATGCATCTGTTGGGCAAAATTAGTTACCAAATCTCTTAGTTCTTCAGTTATTTCAATAGCTATTTTTTTATTTACACTATGGTAAAACAAATAACTCACCTGAATGGCACAATGAAGAGTCTCTTCTAAGCACATGACCTCAGCCACCAATTGAATAACGTCCCGATCATCTTTCTTGGGCTTGCCTCGTTTATATTCCACTATTTGAGGCTGCCAAGTCCCTCGCTTATGGTCGATCTTAATCCCTATATCACCTTTTATAAACTCAACCACATCAAGCCTGCCGGAAAGCCCTAGCTTATTTGAGGACACACTCATTGCCCGAGAAACCATTAAGTCCTTTCGTTTCTCCTTCACATAAGGGTCATCAGCTTTCTGATGTAGCTGCTGACCCTCAGCAGTATAACGATTTTCAGACCATTGCTGATCAATGTGGATCAACCCCCATTGACGTCTACAAAAATAGTAGTGTTGAATACCTGATAACATCAAATAGTCATCTTCCGCATACTCCATATCAACGACCTTCTAGAACTTCTACCTTTAACCCCTGTGCTTCATATTCTGCTAATTTTTCTTTATTCAAACCAATGTGATAATTTTCGTAAGTTCTGTCATCTGAAATCCCAGGAGTTTTATATTCGAATAATCCCCTGATTTTAGCACTGGAAACATTTCCTAACTTATTAGAATGTGTAAACCAAAATAATTCTTTCACAGCCATAGATCCCTCTGGTCGAGCAGATGAAGCATCATTTTCAAATAAAGATAATAATGATTCTTTCACTACTGCTAAATCTTCTTCACTGAATCCTGTTTTTTCAGAGAAAAAGACATTTGCTGAGCCATACACAACGTAAACACCATAATCAACAAAATGTTTGGTCCCCATCGTATCAGATGAACGTCCTTTGCCATCTTTGGCTTCCATCCCATTTGTACTACGTGTGATTTGCATACTGGTAATTTCAATCGGTTCTAATGATTTTGTCATACTGATCGAAACTGGTCCACGAATACCGATCGAACGTTTTTGATAAGTGATCACTTGACCAAAAGTTCGTACATCAAGCCAGGTTTCATTTGATCTTTTTTCTACTTCTTCATCTGAATCATTTGTTGTAAAGATATTTTCAAAACGTTTTTGTAATGAATTAAACCCATCATCGATATGGTCTTTCGATTTCACAAAAATTTCATGGCCTTGATCTTGCATGCGATTGCGAATTTTACGTTTGATGGCTACATCGCTGATCAAACCATATCCATTTGAATCTGTCCGTGGCATATTACCACCTAGTGGATCTCCATTAGGATTGGCATTATTTACCTCAATTGTTAAAATAAAATCTACCTTATTCGTTAACATCTGCTACTTCCTCGCTTTCAATTTTAGTTGATTTAGTATATAAAAATTGTTGTTCAGCGTAAAATCCAAAAATAAAATGATAATCCAATGGTTTGTTTGCCTCGTTTGAATCTAGATAATATTCACCAATTTCATTGATGATTTCTTGCTTTTCTCTATCTAACTTGATCAATAAGCCTGGCTTCGTACTCCGTAAATTTTTTTCATAGCTTTTAGTCTTATCCATTAAAGTTTGCATCGTTTTGGCAGGGTGGTTCGTATAAGACGTCCAAAACTTTTGTGCATTGGTCACTCGTTGGTTTTCACGATCATTCGTATAAGTAGCTGCTTCGGTATGATTCAAAACAGCTAACAATCGTCCATATAAATAAGAGCGATCCTTATTTTCTCTATCTAACACTGCTGTTAACTCCTCTCCATTTACATGACTAAATACAGCTAACGTTACGAACTGGACTTGTCGCCATGTTTTATCATAGTTCAATCGTTTGCGAATATTGGCATCCAAGGCGGTTAAAACATTCTTAGGCATAGAGCGTCCATCGATCAAACTAATCACTAATTTTTGAAATTGATCCTTTTTAAAATTGTCATTGTCCAATTCAAGTTTGCCATTTCGTTCAACTCCGTATGCAGTCAACAAAATTTGAGATAAGGAGGGTGTCGCCACGCCCATCTTTTGTTGTGCTACATCGTATCGTGACCAAGAATTATTAGTTTGCCAGTGTTTTAAATTGTTAAGTAAGCGAGAGGCTTGTAGTTCTCGGAAAAACTTCAGTGAGATTCGACCATTACTGGCTTTATCAATAATTGCCACATAATAATTGGCTTTGTCACTAAACTGTCTTTCACCACGTATAAATGAATCCCCAATCTTTTTATTTTCCAAAGTTACAATGGGTTGAGTTTCATCTTCATCTAAGCCGAGGAATGGTAAGAATGTTCCCTGAGCCACATCCATTTCACTCTTATTAGCTATGTCATCACTGAACCAGTTGACTAAATATTGCTGTGATCCTAACCAACGGCGGCTGTTTTGATTTTCTAATAAATATTTCAACATCAAATGGATTTTTTCTGAAGTCTGATAACCTATTTGAACCATATCAGTCCCATTTTTAAAGCGTCCTTTGTAGGTCTCGATATTGTTACTGACAGAAATCAACTTGGCATTTCCCATCAAGCCCCGGTGTTTAGTCGTCAATTGTTGCTTTATTCCGCTAATATCACAAAAGCCTATTTGATCAGTTTGTGATTCTACATAAGCAATGTAGTCTTTATGCAAATCAATATAATCAGTGATACTAATAGTTTTCACACCGACAAAATCAGTGATTGCAAAGGTTAGAAACACTTTTGATAAATCGATTTTTTTCTCTTTATTTTCTTTTTCAGTATAACGGACTTTTAAGGTTTTCCTACTGTAATTTTGCCTCCCATACAACTTATCTAACAGCCTATCTAGAAAATCATCTTTTTCTAAAAACGATTGAATAATTTTTAAAAACTGTTTTTCTGGAGTTTCACTCATGGTATCAAACCAAGCATTAAAAGTAGCCTGATGCATTTTATAGAGTTCGTTATTATCAGGAAACAAGTAGGCTAATTTGTCTACCAAAGGATGACTTGGCGGATTCTTGCCGGCTCGAGCAACAGAATCATTGGTAACCGGAAAGACGATTTGTTCTTTTTCAGGCACAAACTCAGCCTTAAATAGTTCGCCCTCTTTTGTTAAAGTTGCCAAAATAATATCATTGCCGTTTGATTTCATACTTGTATGATACAAAGGTAACACACTAGCATCTTCACTATCATAGTTATCTACCAAATTTTGTTCAATACTGGCATCATAGCCATTCATTAACGCTGTAAAAAAATCCAAATTTCTCACCTCTTTTCCATTTGTTCATATTCTTCAAATTCAGCATCGACGGATTTAAATTCAGTGATCCGTTTAAACGAATATGAAGACAAGGTATTTACAATTTCACATTCTTGACGGTCCTTATAATGGATCACGCCATGATTCATCACTGTATCTGCAAAATAACTTTTCAAAGCTCCCTTATCCTCAGTTGGATACTCAAACTCTTGGAACATGATTCCCATAGACAGTACATCATTTGCATAGTAGCTTTCTGCTCTATCATATTCTTCCTTAGATATCCATTCAGCAGTTGCCATACATTCTCGAGTTCCCAAGAAGATGTCTCTTCTCCCACCTTTTTTGATTGAACGTTCCATAATCGCTTCGTGTTTTTGAACATTCCGGTCATTTTTTAAATCTATTCGATTTTCATTCCATTCAAAATGAAAGCGAATCAAATATTCGACATCAGTCAGATAAGAGACATAGTTTAAATCTGCTTTACCATTTCCAACCATTGCCCTAGTCCCAATTACTTCGGTATGGACTGGTTTAATGATTTTCACTTCATCCACAACATTTAAAAAAGTTGGTTTATGATACAAATTATCCATCATTCCTTGCAATGCTTGCCGCGTAGGAACAGAATATGAATTTTTTTCCCCTCCGCCTTTCGTTGAAACATTTGTAAATAGAGCATAGTCACCTTTTACTTTTACAAAAAAATTTTTTGATTTATACAATAGCTTCACCTCCTTTCTATGTTGTGCTGTATTTAACAAATCACAATTTTAGTATACATCTAAAAAAGAATAAACGCAATACTTTTTTATACACAATAGAGATATACTTTCATACTGCTTTTTTTGTTAATCCCAACCAAAGAAACGCTAATTATCGTTCACGCTATTCATTACTTCATGATTACAAAACAAATTTGGATAAAGTCCATATAATTGTGTAAAAGATAAAGAGCCATGTAAACGCCCTTTTTACGGTACAATGTTTTTAACGACA
>JBFLGC010000007.1:0-68032 GCA_041859945.1 Tetragenococcus sp. | reverse complement strand
AGACAGCCTAGCGGCTTGTGCGAAATTTACTCGCTAATGTTTTAAAATTTTTAAGACATTTTCAAAAACGATTGACAGAAAAAAGGACTCTTATGATCTTTGACTTGAGTTATTTGGCTTTTGGTTGTAAACTACAACTATCACTATACAAAGGGTGGGCAAGAATGAACGATAAGAAACCAACGAGTACTTTTTCAAAAATCACTAAAGTCGTCATCTGGATCATGTTGATCGTAACCATTGGGACTGTCGTATTAAGTGCAGTTGCCGCAGTCAGCTAAAGCTTTTAAAAATTGATACGAACAAGGATGCCATAAATGGATTCACTGAATCGGTTTATCGCATCCTCTTTTGCTTAAATTCTTTTTTTCTGAGCCATGTTCAACAATTCTTCTGCATGTTCCAAGGTCAATTCAGTGATTTCAGCTCCGGATAACATCCGGGCCACTTCTTTGATCCTTTGTTTTTTAATAAGTGGGGTGACATGTGTCTCGGTACGCCCTTCTTTGATTTCTTTTGAAATAAAATAATGGTGATCCGCTACGGCGGCGACTTGCGGTAAATGTGTGATACACAGGACTTGCGAATCGCGCGAAATTTTAAAAATCTTCTCTGCTATCGCCTGGGCAACACGCCCACTCACACCAGTATCAACTTCGTCAAAGACGATACTAGTCTTTTCTTGACTTTTCGAGAAAATCGACTTCAGTGCCAGTAGGATCCGCGAAAGTTCGCCCCCAGAAGCTACTTTTACCAAAGGTTTCAATGGTTCGCCAGGATTCGTCGTTAGAAAAAACTCAACCTTGTCAAAGCCGGTATCTGACAGGGTCTTCTCTGCATGAAAATGAACTTCAAACTGAGCATGTTCCATGTATAATTCGGCTAATTCATGAACGATTTCTTTTTCTAAACGACGTGCCAACTGTTTGCGCTTCGTATGCAAGGAGGTGGCTTTCATCTCAAGTGCTTGACCTTCTTCTTGGACCTGCTTTTCCAATTCTTCCAGTCGATCTTCTGAAGTCGTTACTTGTAACAATTCTTCCGATATCTCTTGATAGTAAGCCAATATGGTGGCAATCGAATCCCCATATTTCCGTTTTAACTGACGGATCAATTCCAAGCGTTCATTGACTTCTTCCAGTCGACTCTCATCCATTTCAAGATGGTCGAGCTGGTGGGAGATCTCAGAAGAAGCTTCTTGTAGAAGATAATAGGCACTTTGTACGTTTTCATTGATTTCTTCATAAGCTTCATCTAAATGGGCAATGCCTTCTAATTGATCAATCGTCAGACTGATACCGTCCATACTATTGCCAGTTTCTGAAGTCAACAGGCCATAACTTTGGGCCAAAGCATCTACGATTTTTTGAAAATTCATCAGCTTATCGCGTTCTTCTGTTAAAGCCTCTTCTTCCCCAGCGATCAATCCCGCCTGTTCTATTTCATCTTGTTGAAAATGAAGCATATCCAAACGCTGTACAAATGACTGTTCACTGGCTTGGATCTTATGGACCTGTTTTTCCAACTCACGATAGGCTGCATAGGCTGTTTTGAATTGCGCCAATTCCTCTTGAAAAGCGTTGGAACCATAACTGTCCAATAACCCTAAATGCTTTTCTTCTTGTAGGAGTTCTTGATGTTCATTTTGGCCTTGAATATCGACTAAAAAATTACCAATACGCCGCAAATTAGATAGCGTCATACTACGACCATTGACCCGACACATACTTTTGCCAGTAGTTACGATATCACGTTGAATAATCAAGACATCTTCTTTTTCATCGATGCCAAGTTCGACCATCAGATCATGGAAATCTGCTTGCTCAGGAAATTCAAAAACACCTTCGATCAAACACTTTTCCGCCCCTTGACGAATGTATTCGGTCGAGCCCCGCCCTCCTGCCAAAAGCGCCATCGCATCGATAATGATCGATTTTCCGGCACCTGTTTCCCCCGTCAAAACGGTCATCCCTTCCGAAAATGACAGTTGTAACTTCGGTATGATCGCAAAATTTTCAATCGTCAGTTCTAACAACATATTTTCCCCTTCTTACTCGACCAGCCTGGATAAGTCTTGGTATAATTGTTCCCGTTGTTCTTCTGTTTTGGCAATCATCAAAATATTATCATCATCGTTCAACAAACCAAAGAGCTGATCTTCATGACTTTTGTCGATCAAATTAGCAATGGCCGAAGCATTGCCTGGTAGTGTTCGTAATAAAACAAACTTATCCATTTGGTCAAGTGATACAAAAGCATCCTTTAATAACTTGGTTAGCTTTTCAGTCACATCTTTTGACTCAATCGGTAAACTATAACGATAGCCGCCATGTTCTGAAGGCACTTTGATCAATTTCATTTCTTTGATGTCACGTGAGATCGTCGCCTGTGTAACAGGCACATTTTGTTCGAGCAATTTATCCACTAACTGCTCCTGTTTTTGGACCTCAGCCTGTGTCAATATCTGAGTAATCAACTGATGTCTCTCTTTTTTCTTCATACGCTTCCCCTTACGTACCTTTCTAATTTAGTGCAATAAATACTTTCCGCTACTTCCCTTATCATAGCTTATTTGTCTACACTTGAAAAGCTCCCCCAAAAATAAATTAGAAAAAGTTAGTTACTGTTTAGGACTCATACCCGATAAAGAGACACAACACGAATATATCTGCTATTATCTGCCATGATCTCAGCTCAACCAAATTGCAAACTAGCTCCTAATCCTCAATCAAGGTGAGGCTGCCTCCCTTTCGTTTTACCAGTAGAACATCAAAGGCACTCGTTTTCCGATTTCTGCTGCCTCACAGGTGATCTTACTATTGAAAAGAAAGGACATATGATGATGGCATGAAGAGATCCTAGTATTGAAAAGAAAGGACATATGATGGCATGAAGGAATCCTAGTATTAGTGGGATAGATTAGCTTCACCTGACCCACGGATTCTCTGATGTCAACTAACGAAAAAATTTATCTGCACAAAAAAAACCAGAAAAGAATTCTCTGGTTTTAACTTGATCAAAAATGGGCATGGGCGTCATGAACGGTTTCTTCAATAGAAATCGGCGCAGCCATTTCCCCTAATCGATCCGATTTTTTCAAATGAACAATGAACTCGATGTTGCCTTCGCCTCCAGTGATCGGCGAATAACTCAAATTTTTCACATCATAATTTTCTAACAAAGCAAATTGCAAAATGGTTTCTAATACTTCAATATGCGTTTTAGGATCACGCACGATGCCTTTTTTACCGACCGCTTCACGTCCCGCTTCAAATTGTGGCTTGATCAAGGCCATCACATCGCCACCATCTTTCAAAATAGCATGAAGAGGTGGTAAGATCTTTTTCAAAGAAATAAAAGAGACATCGATCGTCGCTACTTCTGGTGTGCCCTCTTTAAAATCATCCGGTTGAGCGTATCTAAAATTGACTCGCTCCATCACGATCACTCGCGGGTCTTGGCGGATCTTCCAAGCCAATTGATTATAACCGACATCTAAGGCATAGCTTTTTTTAGCCCCATTTTGAAGCGCCACGTCAGTAAACCCACCCGTGGAGGCGCCGATATCTAAGACGATTTTATCTTGAACAGTGAAGTCAAAAATCTGCAGAGCTTTCTCTAATTTGAGTCCTCCACGCGAAACGTAAGGCAGTTTCTTGCCCTTGATTTGTAACCTTGTATCGGTTGCGATCTTAACGCCAGGTTTATCCAAACGTTCATTTTTTTCCGTATAAACTAAGCCCGCCATCACACTTCGCTTCGCTTGTTCACGGGTCTCAAACAGCCCTTGTTGAACAGCTAATACATCCACTCTTTCTTTAGTCATGAAGATAACCCTCTTTCTAAAGAAAACAAAGCGATCATATCCGCCATTTCCTCTTTGTCAAACAGCGGTCCAAACTGCTCCAGCAAGTGATTGGCTGCCGCTAATTCATCTGTTAACATTTTTTCGGCAGCAGTAAGGCCTAATAAGCCAGGGTAGGTATTTTTGCCAGCCGTGGCATCTTTATGCGTCTCCTTGCCCATTTTTTCATTAGTACTGAGCACATCTAACAAATCATCGCGAATCTGAAAGGCTAAACCTAGATGTTGTCCTAGTTGTCGTAAACTAGTGAGTTTTTCCTGATCTTGTCCAGTCAACAAGCCACCGGCAACTGTGGCAAAACAAAGCAAAGCCCCTGTTTTACGGGCGTGGAGGTGCATCAAGTCGGCTAAATCAAGCCTTTCACCTTCAAAACGGATATCGGCTGCTTGGCCAGCGACCATCCCGCGGGTTCCAGCTGCCTGAGCTAATTCTTCGATCAAAGCCAATTTGATTTGAGGATCTATTTCTGACTGACTCAAGAGTTGGAAAGCCCCTGTCAACAAGCCATCACCTGCCAAAGTCGCCATCCCTGCCCCAAAAACCACATGATTGGTAGGCTTGCCACGGCGCCATTTGTCATCATCCATAGCCGGTAGATCATCATGGATCAAGGAATAGGTATGGATCATTTCCAAAGCGGCCGCCACCTGATAAGTTCCTTTTTCGCACGCTTTGCCAAAAGCAGCTACCGTCGTCAATAATAAGCGTGGGCGGATCCTTTTGCCACCGGCTTGGATCGAATAAAGCATACTTTTTTTAAGCTCGCGATCATTGGTATTTTCATTGATAAAGCGGACCATGGTTTCTGCTACTTTTTGAACCTGATCTTTTCCTATGTCGCTCATTTTTCATCCTCTTCAAAAGGAACTTCTTCGTTGTTTTCTGTCATCATTTTAGTCAAGGTCTTTTCTGCTTTAGATAGGGTATCTTTACATTGTTTGCTCAAAGCCATACCCGTTTGAAAAGCAGTCAACGCTTCTTCTAAAGGCACATCGCCTTGTTCTAAACGTGTCACGATTTTTTCTAATTCTTGTAATGATTCTTCAAATGTCGCTTCCGTCATGTTTTTCCTCCTTTAATGCCACAATTTTTGCTTGAGCCGATCCATCCACATAATGGACAGTCAATTCATCGTCCACTGTTAATTCTGAAATAGAGTGCACCACATGTTCGGCTTTGGTCGTATAGGAATAGCCGCGCCCCATGATTTTCAAAGGGCTCAATAAATCTAGCGCTTGGATCATTTGTTCAAATTCCTTCTGCTTGCTTTCCATAATACTGTTCATCTGACGTTCTAAACGTTGCGTAAGGTAGCCTGTTTGCTGCTGATTTTGTTTGACTTGAGAAAGCAAGTTTACCTGGTCCAAACGATGGATCTGCCTTTGGGCCACTTGATTTTTTTCATAAATCAAGGTCTGCGTCTCTTGCACCAATTTTTGTTCCAACTGATCCAACTTCAATGCTTGCCCTTCATACAGTCGCTCGGGTTGTCGGAACAAGTAGGAACTCATCACCCGTTTATAACGCTCGTTTTTTTCTTGCAATTGCCGTAAAAAAGCCTGTTGTAAACGCGCTTGCCGTTGTTCTATCTTTAAAATTTCTTCAGACAACACCGGAACGGCTAATTCCGCGGCAGCTGTTGGCGTCGCAGCCCGGACATCGGCGACTAAATCGGCGATCGTCGTATCGGTTTCGTGGCCGACGGAAGAAATGATCGGTGTGCGCGCCGCAAAAATCGCTCGGGCCACACGTTCCTCATTAAAAGGCCAGAGATCCTCGATCGAACCACCACCACGCCCAATGATCATCGTGTCAAAATCGTCCTGCGCTTCGACACGAGAAATGTTTTTCACCACATCGTCAGCGGCTTGATTGCCTTGGACCACCGTGGGAAATAAAACGACTTGCGCGATCGGAAAGCGGCGGCGCACGGTGGTTATAATGTCGCGAATCACCGCACCACTTGGACTGGTCAATACCGCGATTTTTTTAGGATAGCGGGGCAACTCTTTTTTAGGGGCTTGAAAGATCCCTTCTTGTGCCAATTTTGCTTTTAACTGTTCATAGGCTTGGTACAAAGCACCGACGCCATCTGGTTCCATTTGATCGATATAAATTTGATAATTTCCCGTGGTTTCAAAAACTGATATCCGGCCGACCACTAAAACCTTCATTCCTTCTTCGGGTCTAAATTTCAACTTAGAAAAAGCACTTTTGAACATGACAGCTGAAATTTTGGCCCCTTCATCTTTCAAACTAAAGTATTGATGATTCGGTCGCAAACGAAAATTGGAGATTTCACCCGTCAAATAGACTCGATCCAAATACGGGTCTGCATCAAATTTACGCTTCAAATATTTTGTCAGCGCACTGACAGTAAGATACTCTTGTGACATATCAAGCCTCCAACTCTAGTTTTTTGCAGGCATTAACGGTTTGTTGCATCAGCATCGTGATCGTCATCGGACCTACGCCTTTGGGAACTGGTGTGATATAGCTAGCTTTCAAAGCGACTTCATCATAAGCAACGTCACCGATCAACTTGCCATTAGTATCATGATTGGTACCAACATCGATCACAACAGCGCCAGATTTCACATAGTCTTGCGTAATGAAATGCCCGCGTCCGATCGCCACCACCAAAATATCCGCTTGACGGGTGATCGTCTGCAAAGTTTTCGTACGCGAATGAGCGATTGTGACCGTCGCGTTTTTTTGTAACAAAAGACAGGCAAGCGGCTTACCTACTATATTACTGCGACCAACAACAACTGCTTGCTTCCCTTCAAGATCGATTCCGTAAGCTTCTAACAATGTCATGATCCCATAAGGCGTACAAGGGATCATGTCGGGACGATTTGAAAACAACTTGCCCATATTCACCGGATGGAACCCATCCACATCTTTTTTAGGATCGATCGCTAAAATGATCCTTGCTTCATCGATATGTTTAGGTAAAGGTAATTGGACCAAGATTCCATGTGTATGTGGCTCTTTGTTCAAGCGCGCGATCTCTTCCAGCAGTCTTGCTTCACTCACTGTTTTGTCAAAGCGAATGATCTCTGATAAGATACCAAGTTTACGGGCCGTATTTTCCTTATTTCTAACATATACTTGACTAGCTCCGTCGTTTCCTACTACTACCACTGCTAAACGAGGAAACACCTGCTGTCTAGCTAATTCTTCTACTTGGATACGGATCGCTTTTTGCATACGATCCGCCAGTTCTCTGCCATTCATTTGAATCCCCATGCAGTCGACCCTCTCATTTTTCATTTTAAAAAAGCGGAGATAGAATGGGCATTTGTCAAAGCAGTCTATTGACCCTTTGCCCTACCGATCCTATCTCTTCTTTTATTCTGCCTTATTTTTTTTCGCTAATTCACCTAAGATCTTTGACAAGATCCCATTGACGAATTTTCGCGACTGATCATCGCTGAACGTTTTTGTCAATTCGATAGCTTCATTTAACGCCACTTTTCCGGGAACTTCTTTTACATAGATCATTTCATACAAAGCGATCCGCAAAACGACCACGTCCATTTTGGAAAGTCGGCTCAAATGCCAGCCTTTGCGTAGATGCGTTTCAATGAGCTCATCTAGTTCGACCTTATGATCACAAACGCCTGAAACCAACTGATCAAGATATTCTGGCACAAAATTTTCTTGCTCACTATCTAATCGATCGCTGTATTCCAATTCGATGGCCTGTTCGATAGCATCCGTTTTACTTAAATCTTGATTGAAATCTAAAGGAAACAGCGCTTGTACAGCCATGATCCGAATTTCGTGTCGAGATAATTCTTTAGTCATTAGCATCCTCGTCATTTCCAAATAATTCTTCTAAATCGACTTCTTCCGTCTTTTCTGGGATCAGACCCACGACATGGACATTCACTTCTGTCAAAACCACATCTGTCATAAACAGGACTTGTTGTTTGACCCGTGTTTGAATGTCAGTAGCTACTTTAGGGATAGATACGCCATATTTCATATAAACATAGATATCTACCTTTATCTTTTCATCGTCCATTTCTAAACGAACGCCCTTGCCATACGCAGAACGTCCTAATAATTCCGTCACATTGTTGGCAAAAGTGCCTTGCATCGAATAAACACCATCGACTTTTGAAGCCGCGATCCCGATTATGATCTCGATCACTTCAGGAGCGATGACGATTTCACCTAATTCTTGGTTACCATCAAGAACAAAACTTTTTTCATCAGCCATGTTGATTCCTTCCTCTCTGTGCCCCATATTCGCTATTTCTAGCTTTTGGGCACTCAGTCTTTTTGATTATACTATATCTTTACGCATCTGAACATAGGGGCTGGCCTGTCTTTCCTATAAAAGGATCAATTCTTTCGGTGAAGCTGTCAAGATTTCGCACCCATCTTCAGTTATCAATAAGTCATCTTCGATCCGGACCCCACCGATTTCAGGCAAATAGATCCCTGGTTCATCAGTAATGATATGATTGACCACAAAGGGTTTATCAGCTCGTGCCGACACGTTAGGCCCTTCATGGATCTCAAGACCGATACCGTGACCTGTCGAGTGTCCAAAAGCTTCGCGATAGCCATATGAACCAATAAGATCTCTTGCCACAGCATCCAACTCGATCCCCGTCACCCCAGGTTTGGCCGCTTCGATCACCTTTAAATTAGCTTCTAAAACGATTTGATAAATTTCTTTTAATTTTTCACCAGGATCGCCAATGGCAAAGGTACGCGTCATGTCCGAAACATAACCATTGTAGTAGCAACCAAAATCAAGCGTCACCATGTCCCCTTGTTCGATTATTTTTGAACTAGCCACCCCATGCGGCATCGAAGAACGTTTACCGGAAGCCACGATCGTTTCAAAGGAGACCCCACTGGCTCCTAATGAACGCATGAAAAAGTCCAATTGATTGGCCACTTCGATTTCAGTCATGCCAGGTTGGACCATTTTTAACACATGATCAAAGCCTTGGTCGGCGATTCGGCAGGCTTGTTTGATCGTGGCGATCTCGTCGTCATCTTTGACTTCACGTAAACTTTCTAACACACCCGAGATAGGTTCCCAAGCCGTCTCTACCTCATCTTCTAAAAAACTAAACTGGGCAAAGCTAACATAGTCTTCTTCAAAAGCCACTGACTGTAAGCCTAGTTTTTCGATTTGCTCAGTTGCTGTTAATAAATAATTGCGTCCTTCCACCAGTTCATAACCGACTGCTTGTGCGGCAGCTTGTTCCAAATAGCGAAAATCAGTAATGAAAATCGCTTGGTCTTCAGTAATAAGAGCCACTGCATCACCTGGTGTCCCTGTAAAGTTCGTAAAATAGCGCAAATTATAGGAACTTGTAATCAAAAAACCATCAACTTCCAAATTCTTCATTTCTTTTCTTAACCGTTCAATTCTTGACATTGACTCTGCCTTCCTTCCCTTTACTCTGTACTATTATAACAAACTTTTCGCTCTTTCGGAAAAAATGGGTCTAAAAAAAATATAAAAATTTTTTTAACAGATGCAAAGAGACACTTATAGGTTCGATGATAACATTTTTATTTTTTGTACTATTCCTTTGATTGCGGGCAACATTTTCGCTTTCTTTTGGCTGCTTTCCTTGATTACAGACAACACTTTTGTTTTCTTTTGGCCGCTTTCCTCGATTGCGGACAACACTTTCGCCTTCTTTTGACCGCTTTTCCTGATTGCGGACAACACTTTTGCTTTCTTTTGGCCGCTTTTCCTGATTGCGGACAACACTTTCGCTTTCTTTTGACCGCTTGCCTTGATTGCGGACAACACTTTTCACTTCTTTTGACCGTTTTTCCTGATTGCGGACAACACTTTCGCCTTCTTTTGACCGCCTGCCTTGAAATCACGAAAAGCTTGTCGTTTGAAAGAGGCCATCGCACAAAAAAGCAAGAAATCATGATTTTCATTTTCATGCTTTCTTGCCAAAATCCACTTTATTATTTTTTCCCAAAGAAAAAGGAAACCACAGCGACAAAAATCACCGCTCCTAAAATCGATGGAACGATTGCCATACCAGCAACGCGAGGTCCAAACGAACTAAAAAGTGATTCGCCGATAGAAGAACCTAAAATCCCAGCTACAATATTGAACAAACATCCTCGTTTTTCACCCGTAATCATACCGGCGATAGACCCAATGACAGACCCTACAATAATCACCCATAACCAATGCATAAACTATCACACTCCTTTTGTTTTAGTGTACCATACTCTGTTTTTTTGAAACAGTTTTATTTGCTGAAATTAGCAAATGGGACAATCGCCTTAGGAGGATCAGTGATAGCTGCCAACTCTTTTTGCATCCAAATGATCCCACACCAATGACCACATTTATAGCCGACTTCAGGAAACATACCCACTTGACGATAGCCTATCTTATGATGGAAGTTCAAACTTGTTTGATTTTCAGCAGTGATACAAGCCATTAGTTGCAAGATCCCTTGTTTAGCCAACAGTGTCTCCAGTTCTTGGCTAAGCCTTGTGCCGATGCCCTTGGCTTTGGCTCCTTCTTTCACATACACCGTCGTTTCTGCTGTCCATTGATAAGCCATTCGCGAATTATAAAAATGAGCATAAGCATACCCCAGTATTTCATGACTATCTTCAGCAATCAAATACGGATGAGTCTTTAGTGTTTCTTGGATCCGCCGTCTAAATTCTGCCACAGAAGGTGTTTCTTCTTCAAAAGTGATCGTCGTCGTTTCGACATAAGGCTTATAGATCGCTATCAAATCTGCTGCATCAGCTACTGTTGCCAGCCGAACGGTAATCATTTGTGCGCCCATAAAATCCCTCCCTTTTTATAATCTATAATCGAGTAGAGGGAAAAGTTAATAACTTTTCGCCCCTCTCACACCACCACACGTACGGTTCCGTATGTGGCGGTTCAATAGTTCGCGTGTACAAACTGATATCTTAAAGCTATGTCCATATAGCCTCGGGATATCAGTTCTTTGTCTGTAAGCGAATAGTGCAACACTTGGCTCTTGGAGATTTTCCAATAGCTTTTTCTCGTGTAGGACCATTCATAAGCTTTCTGCTTATCGATTCCTAGTGCCATCAGATTCTTTCTTTTGGTCAACGGTTTCTTCCATTGTTTCCAAATATATTGTCTGATTCTTCGTTTTAACCATCCATTAAGCTGACTCATAAAACTTTTCATTTCACTGATACCATAGTAGTTTATCCAACCATTCATCAGTTGCTTGATTTCCTTGAATAGCACTTGAATGCTTCTACCCCGGTTTCGTTTCGTGATTTTCTTTAGTTTCTTTTTCACCCTTGCCTTTGATTTGGCATGTGGGCGTATTTTGACACCATTTCTGGTATTGAGCAAACAGAACCCTAGAAACTTGAGTTTCAAAGGACTACCTACTTCAGTTTTCTCACGATTAACTGTCAATTTGAGTTGACCTTCAAGATATTTGATGGAGTTATCCATTACTCGTTGCCCTGCTCGTTTGCTTCTGACATAAATATTGCAATCATCCGCATATCTGACAAATTTATGTCCTCTGGATTCGAGAAGTTGGTCAAACTCATTCAAATAGACATTACTCAGTAATGGCGACAAGTTTCCCCCTTGAGGGGTTCCTTCCTCCGTCACTTTGACGAGACCGTCTTCCATTATGCCGCTCTTGAGATATTGGCGTATAAGGTTTAGAACTCGTTTGTCCTTGACTTTCTTCTCGATATAGAACATTAGCTTATCGTGGTTGACTGTGTCAAAATAGGCTTTCATATCAATATCCACTACATATTTATATCCTTGTTCATAATACGTTTTGGCACGCATGATAGCCATTTGTGCACTCCGTTTAGGCCGAAATCCGAAGCTATTATCCGAAAATACGGTCTCAAAGATAGGCTGTAGCACTTGATTGATTGCTTGTTGAATCATACGGTCTAAGACCGTTGGTATACCTAACTTACGTTTGCCTCCGTCTGGTTTAGGTATTTCTACCCGTTTGACTGGGGCTGGTTTATAAGTTCCATCGTGCAGTTGGGTCACTAGAATTTCTCGATTTTCCTTCAAGTAAGGAAGCAGCTCTTCACACGTCATACCGTCGATTCCCGCTGCTCCTTTATTTCTGACGACTTGAAGGTACGCTTGATTGAGATTGTTCCCAGACAGGATTCTCTCAAACAGAGATTTACATCCGTCTTGATTTGTTTGTTCACCATAGGAAGTGCTACGCACTCCGCCATTCTTTTCATGTTCCACATTATCTTCCTGACGCCAGCCAGCTTGTTCTGTTTTCTGCGATTGTCGCACTTCTTACACCTCCTAAACTTCAAGTTAACTATTGTTCGGTCCTTCGTAACCTGTCAGTTGGCTACTACTATGACCTCTGCTGACTTCTTATGATTCATTCCAGTGTCACCACCAGAATTGCATTTGGTCGCTAACTCTGTAGCTTCCATCATGCCCTCATAAGACCTCCCCTGGTAAGAATAATCGCTTTCCTCCCATGTAACCGCTGGATTTACTGTAGAGATTTCGGGCAGTATCGGACTTTATCTTGTTTGGCAGACTTATCCGATCTCATTCAGCCTTATATCCAATTTCGTGTTCGTCAGTTCAGGAGTTTGCGTCCGGCTTCCTTCAGCCACAACCTCACGGTTGCCACCTTGCCTTTCGCTAACAGTTCCTACTGCCAAGCCTGTAGCGGACTTTCACCGCCAAGTGATTACCCATGCAGGGCGCACCAAAAAAACTCCTGATTTCTAATTTTAGAAATCAGGAGTTTATCATTAAGCTTCGTTAGCTACTGGATAAACAGAAACTTGCTTTTTGTCGCGGCCTTTACGTTCAAAACGAACGACACCGTCAACTTTTGCAAATAATGTATCGTCGCCACCAATACCGACATTGACACCGGGATAGATCCGCGTGCCACGTTGACGATATAAAATGGATCCGCCAGAAACGGTTTGTCCATCGGCGCTTTTTGCTCCCAAACGTTTCGATTGGGAATCACGACCATTGGCAGTAGAACCGCCCCCTTTTTTATGGGCGAAGAATTGTAAATTCATTTGTAATAACATGGAATGCACCTCCTATTATTTTGTGATCGTCTCTATTTGGATATACTCGCTATTTTCTACTTGAACTCCTTGAAAGCCTAAAAGGAAGCTTTCTAACAAAATTTGGATGATATTGGTTTGCTCTTGTGTCAATTCAGAGGGAATTTCCACATAGAGATAGCCGCCCTCAGCGTCATCATTTTTCTCAATGAGTGGGACAACACCAGCCAGGGCATCGATACTATTGACCGTATTGAATGCCAAAACTGAAACAGCCGCACAAACGATATCTTGACCCGCTTCATTTGCTCCTGCATGACCTGTGACCTCATATGATATAATTCGCCCAGCATCATTGCGTTTAAATGTTCCTTTGATCATAGCCCTATCCTTTTTTCATTATGCATTGATCGAATCGATCATGACTTTTGTGTAAGGTTGACGATGGCCTTGTTTACGATGAGAACTTTTTTTAGGTTTGTACTTGTAAGTAACGACCTTCTTTTCTTTCCCATGTTTTTCAACCGTACCTTCTACAGTGGCACCAGCAATCGTTGGGTTACCGACTTTAGTAGATTCGCCACCAACTAAGATCACTTCGTCAAAAGTTACTTTTTCACCAGCTGCTACGTCTAATTTTTCAACGTAGATCGCTTGACCTGCTTCAACTTTTAATTGTTTTCCGCCAGTTTTGATAATTGCATACATGCTTAACAGCACCTCCTTATAATAAACTTAGACTCGCCATCCCAAGTGATCTAAAAAGATGCTTATGACTTGTTCTGAGCGGTTGTAGCTGCACAAAGGCGCAATTACAACACTAACACTTTACCAGAAACTTACCCTTTCGTCAATGAAAATATTTTGAAAAAAATTTTCAATTTTTAACGTTGTTACAATTCACGGCCAAATCAGTCGCTTCACTACGAGATTGGCTTGCTTAAGGCCAGCCGTGAATTGTAACTTCACTCGACTGCTTCTCCTATGATGCGTACTTCGGTCTCCAAACTCACATCAAATTTTTCTTTGATCACTTTTTGGATATGACCGATCAATTCGATATAATCAGTGGCTGTCGCATGGTCGATGTTGACTATAAAACCAGCGTGCTTGTTAGAAATTTGTGCCCCGCCCCATTTCAGCCCCTGCAGACCGGCTTCTTGGATCAAAGGCCCGGTATAATGATCTTTCGGACGCTTAAAGACACTCCCACAGGAAGGATATTCTAAAGGTTGCTTAGATTCACGTTTAAAAGTCAGATCATCCATTTGCGCTTTTATTTTTTGTGGATCTTTTTCTTGTAAAGTAAAAACTGTACTCAAAATGATGCCCTTTTTTTCTTGCATGGCGCTATGTCGATAAGAAAAATCCATCTGCTCAGAAGTATAAGTGTGTAGCGTTCCGTTTTCTAAAAGCACCTGACAAGAAACAAAAACGTCGTTAATCTCGCCCCCATAAGCCCCAGCGTTCATGAAAACCGCACCACCAACACTACCGGGAATGCCGCAAGCAAATTCCAAACCAGAAAGCGAACTGTTCAAAGCCGCATAGCTAGTATCGATCAAGCGAGCCCCCGCTTGGACCTCGATTTGATGACCACGAATCGTGATTTCGTTCATGTCCATCAACATGATGACAAGGCCGCGGATGCCGCCATCGCGGACAATCAAATTACTAGCATTACCTAAGACCAGCCACGGGATATTTTCATCGTTACAATAAGTTACCAAAGCCGTCGTTTCTGAAACTGATTTAGGAAAAGCCAAAATATCAGCTGGTCCGCCTGTTTTGGTAAAGGTATAATTCATCAATGGTTCATCGATCAATAGATTCATCTCAGAAAAGTGTTGTACAAATTTTTCTTTATTCAACTTACTTGCTCCTTTATTCAACGAAAATGTTTCTCTCATTTTAGCACGTTATCGTAGGAAGTTCTAGCTCTTGAAAATTCTCTCGAACTGACTTAAAATAGGAAACATTCAGAAAGACAGAAAGAAGGATCAACCATGGACTTTATGGCAATGGATTTTGAAACAGCTAATTATAAGCGTTACAGTGCTTGTTCATTAGCTCTTGTGATGGTAAGAAATAGTCAGATCGTCGATGAGTATTACACCTTGATCCAACCAGAAACAGACTTTTTCTGGAAAAACATCCAGATCCACGGGATTCATCCCCAAGATGTGATAGACGCGCCTAAATTCCCCGAAATCTGGCAAAGTATTCAAAAATATTATGGCCGTGATCATTTAGTCGTCGCTCATAATGCTAACTTTGATAATAGCGTACTTTCTAGCTGTCTTGATTATTATGGACTCGACCCGATCCATTATTTATCCCTTTGTACTGTCAAGTCGAGCCGCAAGTTTTATCCAGAAATCGCCAACCATCGCTTAAACACAGTCTGCGATTACCTCCAGATCCCACTGAACCATCACCATGATGCCTTAGAAGACAGTCGAGCTTGTGCCAACATTTTATTACAAGAAGAAAAATATTTTGGGATCGATGCTTTAAAACCATTCATCACTTTGAAATAACAGCAGCTCTTTTGCTGTTATTTTTTTGGATCCAGTAATTTGCTCATAAGGATCACATCTAAAAATTCGCCCTCATTGCCCCGGGCTCCCCGTGCCATCACCGCTTCGATGTTAAAGCCAAACTTTTCATACAAATGAATGGCTCGCTTATTCTGAGCTTGCACCCGCAATTCAAGGCGGTACAAGCGGCCACTGACTTGTGCCCAAGTTAACATTTCTTCCATTAAATAACTGCCCAGACCCATTCCCCAGTAATCTTTCAAAAGCGAGATACCTAGTTCACCGATATGATCGATGCGTTTTTCTGCACTCGTTTTGATCGAAGAGGCGCCAATCACTTGCTCTTTGTCAAAAGCCAACAAAAGCAAGTTACTAGAACTTTCCTGAAGTTGTTGTAATTGATCTTGAAACTGCTCCAAGGATAAATCGTCTGTATTTTCATCGATCACTAAAAATTCTGTTTCAGCTGCAACTTTTTGCATCAAAGCTAAGATTGCCTGTGCATCACAAGCCACAGCCTCACGAATCGTTATGGAAATTTCTTCAGCCATGGTCGGGCCACCTTTCCAAGATCCTTTTTTCAAAATCAGCGCCTTTAGGACCATGGGCGTGAAAAGCGATCTGACGTTTTTCGTCAGATCCTTTTAGGCGTGTCAAAAAAAGCTCTAAATAATCCATAGGCAGAGCGTCTCCCAACAAATTGCCCCATTCGATCACACAAAGTCCATCGCCTTCAAAATACTCATCTAACCCTAAATCAGCTCCCGCTTTTCCCACCCGGTAGACATCCATATGGTAAAGCGGTAAGCGCCCCTCAGTATATTCTCTGATAATGGTATAAGTCGGACTTTTGATGATCTGTGTAATGCCTAGACTTTTGGCGATTGCCTTGGTCAAAGTCGTTTTCCCAGTTCCTAGATCTCCAGTCAAAACCAGACTATCTCCGGCTCTAGCCACTTTGCCGATCGTTTGAGCGAGTTGGTCCGTTTCTGCCAGCGAATCGATCCTATACATATAATCTTCCTTCCTACTTCATTCTGATCATCCAAGTATAGCTTGAAACAATCGAGTAGAGGGAAAAGTTAATAACTTTTCGCCCCTCTCACACCACCACACGTACGGTTCCGTATGTGGCGGTTCAATAGTTCGCGTGTACAAACTGATATCTTAAAGCTATGTCCATATAGCCTCGGGATATCAGTTCTTTGTCTGTAAGCGAATAGTGCAACACTTGGCTCTTGGAGATTTTCCAATAGCTTTTTCTCGTGTAGGACCATTCATAAGCTTTCTGCTTATCGATTCCTAGTGCCATCAGATTCTTTCTTTTGGTCAACGGTTTCTTCCATTGTTTCCAAATATATTGTCTGATTCTTCGTTTTAACCATCCATTAAGCTGACTCATAAAACTTTTCATTTCACTGATACCATAGTAGTTTATCCAACCATTCATCAGTTGCTTGATTTCCTTGAATAGCACTTGAATGCTTCTACCCCGGTTTCGTTTCGTGATTTTCTTTAGTTTCTTTTTCACCCTTGCCTTTGATTTGGCATGTGGGCGTATTTTGACACCATTTCTGGTATTGAGCAAACAGAACCCTAGAAACTTGAGTTTCAAAGGACTACCTACTTCAGTTTTCTCACGATTAACTGTCAATTTGAGTTGACCTTCAAGATATTTGATGGAGTTATCCATTACTCGTTGCCCTGCTCGTTTGCTTCTGACATAAATATTGCAATCATCCGCATATCTGACAAATTTATGTCCTCTGGATTCGAGAAGTTGGTCAAACTCATTCAAATAGACATTACTCAGTAATGGCGACAAGTTTCCCCCTTGAGGGGTTCCTTCCTCCGTCACTTTGACGAGACCGTCTTCCATTATGCCGCTCTTGAGATATTGGCGTATAAGGTTTAGAACTCGTTTGTCCTTGACTTTCTTCTCGATATAGAACATTAGCTTATCGTGGTTGACTGTGTCAAAATAGGCTTTCATATCAATATCCACTACATATTTATATCCTTGTTCATAATACGTTTTGGCACGCATGATAGCCATTTGTGCACTCCGTTTAGGCCGAAATCCGAAGCTATTATCCGAAAATACGGTCTCAAAGATAGGCTGTAGCACTTGATTGATTGCTTGTTGAATCATACGGTCTAAGACCGTTGGTATACCTAACTTACGTTTGCCTCCGTCTGGTTTAGGTATTTCTACCCGTTTGACTGGGGCTGGTTTATAAGTTCCATCGTGCAGTTGGGTCACTAGAATTTCTCGATTTTCCTTCAAGTAAGGAAGCAGCTCTTCACACGTCATACCGTCGATTCCCGCTGCTCCTTTATTTCTGACGACTTGAAGGTACGCTTGATTGAGATTGTTCCCAGACAGGATTCTCTCAAACAGAGATTTACATCCGTCTTGATTTGTTTGTTCACCATAGGAAGTGCTACGCACTCCGCCATTCTTTTCATGTTCCACATTATCTTCCTGACGCCAGCCAGCTTGTTCTGTTTTCTGCGATTGTCGCACTTCTTACACCTCCTAAACTTCAAGTTAACTATTGTTCGGTCCTTCGTAACCTGTCAGTTGGCTACTACTATGACCTCTGCTGACTTCTTATGATTCATTCCAGTGTCACCACCAGAATTGCATTTGGTCGCTAACTCTGTAGCTTCCATCATGCCCTCATAAGACCTCCCCTGGTAAGAATAATCGCTTTCCTCCCATGTAACCGCTGGATTTACTGTAGAGATTTCGGGCAGTATCGGACTTTATCTTGTTTGGCAGACTTATCCGATCTCATTCAGCCTTATATCCAATTTCGTGTTCGTCAGTTCAGGAGTTTGCGTCCGGCTTCCTTCAGCCACAACCTCACGGTTGCCACCTTGCCTTTCGCTAACAGTTCCTACTGCCAAGCCTGTAGCGGACTTTCACCGCCAAGTGATTACCCATGCAGGGCGCACCGAAAAAAGCAAAGTAGGAAAAATCCCACTTTGCCTTGACAAATACTTAGTCCATCAATGATTGGGCTGCGGTAATGATCGATAATTTATAAACATCTTCTTCATTACAACCACGTGATAAGTCAGAAACCGGTTTGTTCAACCCTTGCAAGATCGGTCCAATAGCTTCGAAATTCCCAAAACGTTGGGCGATCTTGTAACCAATGTTGCCAGATTGTAGATCAGGAAAGACAAAGACCGTCGCATGTCCGGCTACTTCTGATTCAGGGGCTTTCAAATGAGCCACTGATTGGATATAGGCCGCATCAAACTGCAACTCACCATCAATTGCCAATTCAGGATCGATTTCATGTGCTAATTTAGTAGCTTCGATCGTCGCATCCGATTGTGGTGCTTTAGCTGATCCCTTCGTCGAAAAACTCAACATGGCTACTTTTGGATCGATATCGAACATTTCCGCCGTTTTCGCAGATTCAACAGCGATTTCAGCTAATTCTTGGGGACTTGGAGCAATATTTATTGCACAATCAGAGAATAGATATTTTTCTTGTTCATTGCCACGCATCATCAAAAAGGCCCCGCTAGTACGGCTGACACCAGGTTTAGTCTTGATGATCTGTAAGGCAGGACGGACGGTATCTCCAGTGGCATGGATGGCACCTGATACTAGGCCATCTGTGATTCCCATATAAGTCAACATGGTTCCGAAATAGTTTTCATCTTTTAATAATTCTTCGGCTTGTTCTTTAGTGGCTTTGCCTTTACGACGTTCGACAAAAGTTTCCACGATTTCATCCCATCGAGCACAATCATTTGGATCATAAATCGTCATACCTTCGATCGTGATCCCCCGTGTCGCTGCCGCAGCTTCGATTTCTTTACGATTACCGATCAAAACTGGTTCGACCAATTCTTCCCCTTTAAGACGGGCAACAGCGCCTAAGATACGTGTATCTGTTGCTTCAGGAAAAGCGATTTTGACACCGCGACGCACGATTTTAAATTTTAAGCTATCAAATAGTTCCATGAATCCTAACCTCCAAATTTTATTTACAAACCCATCATACAACATTTCACAAGAAAACAACAGAACTTTTCACTGTATTAATCAAAAATTTATTTTACTGATAAAAACCAGTTTTTCTGCTACAATTGGCTATCAAAACTGTTACACTTTTGCCGGTAAGCGCCAATCGATCGGCGTCTTTCCCAGTGCAATCAGGGCTTGGTTGGTCTTCGAAAATGGCTTAGAACCAAAAAAACCACGATAAGCCGAAAGCGGACTCGGATGGCTCGAACATAAAACCACATGATGACTCGTGTCGATCATACTTTTTTTCTGTTGCGCTGGCCTGCCCCACAAAATGAAAATGACGGGATCTTCTCGTTCATTTAATTTTTCGATGATCTTATCCGTCAAGATCTCCCAACCTTTGCCTTGGTGAGAAAAAGCTTGTCCGTCACGTACGGTCAAGATCGTGTTCAAAAGTAGCACACCTTGTTGGGCCCAAGATAATAAATAGCCATGATTGACCGGTGGGATCCCTAGATCATCTTCCAATTCTTTATAGACATTTTGTAAAGAAGGTGGGATACGCACCCCTGGTTGAACTGAAAAAGAGAGGCCGTGCGCTTGGTTAGGACCATGATAAGGATCTTGGCCCAAAATCACGACCTTTACTTTCTCATAAGGCGTCGCTTCAAGCGCTTCAAAAATATGATACATATCTGGGTGGATCAGCTGCGTTTTATACTCGTGTTTCAAGAACTCACGCAATTGCAAATAATAAGGCTTTTGAAATTCATCGCCTAAAACATCTTGCCAACTATTGTGAATGATCGTCTTCAATCTCCTCGCTCCTCACTATTGTTTCCTTAAAGTTAGGATAGAACAAATCGTTTCAATTAACAAGTGACAGCTAAGTAAAAATTTCCAAAAATGACTACCTCTGGTGATATGAAAGGAATTAGAAATTTTAAAACGTTAGTAGGGATCATTTTCCGAATGTCGCAAATAGATTTTTAAAATTTCGACTAGCTAATCATTATTGACAAGTGATCTTTGTTTTAAAAAGAAAGGACATATGGCAGCCTCAAGTGATCTTTGTTTCAAAAAGAAGAGGAGAAAATCAAGCTATTTTGTGGTAAAATGGAGGTGACTTGTAAAAAAGAAAGGAATTCTATCGCTATGATCAAACTAATTGCTTCAGATATGGATGGAACATTACTTGACTCGGATATGCAGCTCTCTCAAGAAACCATCGATACGATCCACTATGCCGAATCAAGGGGGATCGAATTTATGGTCTGCACCGGACGAAATCGGACCGAAGCCTTGCCACCATTGAATGAAGCCAATATCAAATGTGCCATGATCACCTTAAATGGCGCGCAAGTATTTGATAAAGAAGGAAACGTCTTGATTTCGGCACCCATTGAAAAGACGCTGGTCGACACTATTTTAACGATTCTAGAAACCCATGACATTTACTATGAAATATCGACCAATCAAGGGACTTACTCAGAAAGTAAAGAGCATCGGATCGAAAACTTTGCCTCTCATTTAGCCGAAACAACGCCCCATTTGACGCACAAAATGGCGATTGCAATGACAGTGGCTCGCTTGGAATTTTTACCGATTCGTTTTGTCCCAAGCCTACGCGAATTAGTGACCCGCGAAGATATTACTGTTTTAAAAATCATTTGTTTCCATAAAGATGGCGCCTTACAACTCGGGCCGGCCGCAACTGAGATCGACGCTTTTGAAGAGCTGACTGTGACTTCTTCTGGTCAAAACAATATCGAGATCAACCATCGTTCTGCTCAAAAAGGGATCGCAGTTGCCCATGTTGCCAAACAAAAAGGGATTCCTTTAGAAAAAGTGATGACAATCGGTGACAATCTAAATGATGTCAGTATGATCCAAATGGCAGGTGTCAGTTTTGCTATGGGAAATGCCATGCCTGAAGTGATCGAATACGCCAAATATCAAACCAAAACCAATATCGAAAATGGTGTTGCATTAGCCATCAGGCGTGCCATCGACGAAAACCTTTGATCCATTTTGTAGCTATATAAAGGAGGTGTTCCTCATGTCGGAATTTTTGATCCAAGAAAATCAATTAAGTACAGTGACGCGGACGATCGTAAAAGATGGCCAAGATCGCTCAATGTATCTGTTAGTCGGTCGCTGGGGAACCAAAGGAGATGCCCTCTCCCTTTATGCTATGGATGGGTCGCTTGTCGCTAGTATCAAACAGATCAGCTTCACTTTTGGCAATCGTTTTGAAATCTATGAAAATTACGAAAAAGTTGGTACTCTCCAAAAAATCTTTAATTGGCCCGGTGATTTTTACTACATCAACCAACTAAATTGGAGTGTCCACGGCGATATCTACCACCATCAATACAAGATCCACCATTTTAACAAAGAAATCATGCATATGGACAAAGCGTCTTTTGTCTCTGGTGACTATTATAGCCTAAACGTAAGTAACGATAAAAACGCCCCTAAATGCATCTGCATCGCTGCGATCATGGATTATTGGCTTTACAATCGCAAACGACATCTCCAATTTTCCTTCCCCAACAATCTAGATTGGTCAGATGGTCTCAATTGAAAATATCCGCAAAAAAAAGAAAGTCTCGATTGGAGACTTTCTTTTTTAAATGGCTTTTTGCATATGATGATAGCGATGTTTGCTCAAAATTTGTTCGCCGACTACTTCAAAACCTTTGCGTTCATAGAGCTTTTGTGCTTTAGGATTTTGGTGATCGACACAAAGGCCGATCCTTTTGGCACCTGTTTTTCGCGCTTTTAAAACCACGCCGTCCAACAATTCCGAACCGATCCCATAGCCGCGAAATTTTTCGCCCACGCAGATCGTATCTAAATACCATTCATCAGGAAAACATTCTGGATCTGTAAATAATTTTTCGTCTGGTAACCCATGTTGCTGTAAGACAGTTGCAAATGGTCGGTCGATCGCTTCTTCGTCAGTGGCAGGATAACCAAAAGCGATCCCGGCCACCTGCCCCTCTATCTCTTTGACCATGCCGCGTTTAAACCCATAACGATAACTAGGATCTTTGATAGCTTCTTCTAATAGCAACAAAGTCTTTTCTTTAGAGCATCCCTTTAGAAAAGGCAATTGCATATCATTTAGGATCACATATACCAATTCAGCAATTTCGTAACCGTCTTTTACGGTCGCTTCTCGTAACATTTTATCTACTCTCTTTCTAAAAATATTCCCATTTTTATGCGCATTTCCTTTGAATTTTGATATACTAGTCACAAGGAGCGTGATCAGTTTGTACATTATTTATACATCGATTTCAGGAAACACAAGGTCTTTTGCCAAGCGGCTGCAAAAGTTCGCCGCAGCAGAACATGAAAAAAACGCCGACTATCCTATTATACAGTTAAAAGAGATCCATGACAACAGCTTGCCTGAAAAAGAAACCGAGCCCTTTTTTGCGATGGTCCCGACTTATCTTGAAGGGGGCAATGGCGTCGATAATGGGACCCAAGAGATTTTAACTGAATCCTTAAGAGAGCATATCGAATACGCCGCTAACGCCGAACTATGTCTTGGCATCATCGGTAGTGGCAATAAAAATTTCAATCACCAGTATTGTTTGACGGCTAAGCAATATGCCCAAGCTTTCGCTGTTCCTTTTTTGGCTGATTTTGAATTACGTGGTAATTCTTTCGAAATCGAAACGATCTATCATAAACTTTGTCAATTTTTAGAAATGAGGTGACCTATTTGTTCCAACTATTCAAAACTTTTCTCTCGGTCTATGAGACCCATAATTTTACGCGGACTGCGGCCAATCTCTACTTGTCACAACCAACCGTTTCGGCTCAGATTCGTAAACTCGAAGAAGAACTAGGAGTCTCCTTATTTATACGTAATGGCAAGCAAGAGATTGCGCCCACGAAAGAAGCCAATTTCTTATATCCACGGCTATTAAAGATCATTGAAGAATGGGAAGATGCCCTTCACAGTGTGAACACGCAGTCGAGTTTTCGTGATCATTGTGTAGTAGCCAGTTCACAAACTTGTGGTGCTTATCTAATCCCACAACTAGCCCCTAACTTGATCAAGGAGTTTCCTATGATCGACTTTAGCTTTCCCGTCATGTCTGGAGAAGCCATTATGGAAGATCTACAAAAATCCAAAGCCGACTTTGGTTTGATCGAAACGCCCGAACGAAGTGAACAGTTGAGTCGACGCATCGTTGCCGTTGACACCTTGGTTTTGGCAGGCGATTTTTCTTCTAAATATTGGTTGATACCTGAAGAAGGGTCTCCTTTGGCTAATTTTAATGAAAATTATTTGAATATCCGTAATCTATCACCTAATATCATCCGTACCAATAACCATGAAATGACTCTAGCGCTCCTTAAAAACGGCGTTGGCAAGACGATCATTTCTAAGTTAGCCTTAGAAAGCCATATCCCTTGGGACGATCTGGAAAAAGAAAACACGCGCAATTTTTATTTTGTTTCACGTAAAGAACTCATTTCGGAAAAATTGACAGAAATAGCCATTTACATTCAAGAACAAATCAAAAAAATGATCCCCTAAGGAGAAAACATGAGCAATAAAGAATTCATTGGTTTTATTTGTTTGGCAGTGGTCGCTTTGATCGTTACTTTACACTACTACCAAGTCTGGAAGTTAAAAAATGTCGTACGCATCAATTGGGGCTACGAACCAACTAGGGGGCGCTTTGATAGTGAGGAGAGTCTGAAAAAAGCTTGGATGATCGAAAAAAACTTCCATCACTTTGATAGCGAGATCGACGAATTGACTTGGAAGGATCTTGATATGTTTGCCGTTTTTCAAAAGATCAATTTGACTTACTCAAGCGTTGGCTCAGAAGCGCTCTATCAAAAACTACGTAATTTTGATTTTAAGGAAGAAATCGAATTGGAGCAATTGATCCAATTCTACCAAGAACATCCAGACACACGCGAAAAGATCCAACTTGCCTTTGCTAGATTAGGTAAACAGGATGAAAATGCCTCGAAATATTATCTGAGTGAACAAAACATGGCCAAAATCGGCTCACTTGCTTTTTTTATCCTCCTAGGTAGCCTGCCTTTAATTGGTATTTTAGTCACTTTTCTCAATGTCTCAATTGGTGTCACAATTCTTTTGGCTAGCTTATTTTTTAACATGTTCTACTATTACATTAAAAAGCTACCGCTCGAAATAGAATTAAACAGTATGCGCTATCTCGTCCAAACGGTCACGACTGGCATTGAATTAAGTAAGATCGACCATCCTTTACAAAAAGAACTACAAATGGCATTGGAAAATCTAAAAAGTATCGCTCGTTTTGCCTTCTCTTTTCGTGCCAAAAATGGCTCTGAAACAGATATGTTTTTAGAGTATTTAAACATCTTATTCATGTTGCCTTTTATTTCATACAGTGTCGTGATCGCTAAACTAGCTCGCCATCGCCAAGCAGCCATTCAACTTTGGGATCTCATGGGTAAACTTGAAGTAGCCGCGGCCGTTTTGAATTTTCGGACCTATGAACCTACAGCGACTCAGCCCCATTTTGTAAAAGAGGCGCTCACTGGTCAGGAGGTGATCCACCCTTTGCTTAAAACACCAGTCGGAAATCCCGTCAGTTGGCATAAGACCACCCTTGTTACAGGCTCCAATGCTTCCGGAAAATCGACTTATGTCAAAAGTATCGCCATCAATTGTATCTTGGCTCAAACGATACAGACCGTCTTAGCCGAAAAAATCGACCTTGCTTTTGGTCATGTCTTAACTTCAATGGCCATCAAAGACGACTTGTTTGAGGGGGACAGCTATTTTGTGGCTGAAGTCAAGTCAGTCAAACGTCTTTTAGATAAAGTTGCTAGTCAAGAACCTTGCTACTGTTTTGTCGATGAAATTTTAAAAGGCACCAATACGATCGAACGGATCGCTGCTTCTTCTAGCGTAGTCCATTGGTTGAGTGAATCAAATAGTCTGGCGCTTGTTGCGACCCATGACATCGAATTGACCGAAATTTTAAAAGAACAGTGTGAAAATATCCATTTTTCAGAACGAGTCGATGACACGCAAGGGATTCGTTTTGACTACCTAGTAAAAAAAGGCCCTGCTCGCTCGCGCAATGCCATTGCTTTGTTACATGCTATGGATTATCCGAGTCAGATCGTTAACGAAGCTAAATTTTCCGCTAACTTCTTTGATGAACATCGCTCTTGGCCAATTGAGAAGAACGATCCTACAGAAAATCCTGCCCCACTATAAAATGAGGCAGGATTTTTTACTTATCCACAGTTCTTTTTTACAAAAATTGGTTTCACAAAACGCATCTGCTCGGAAAAATTAAAAAGTTTGTGCTAAAGGCGCTTGTTCCGTTTTCAGAAATAGGACGTCTAAAGGAGTGTGAAACAATCACTCGCCAAAGAAATCGGTCGCTAGACTATATTGCTTGCCTTGTAACACATCATATTGAATCAGCTGATAGTCTTTATACAGCTGTTTGGTCGCTTCGGTCGAATCTACTTCCGCTTGCCAAGAACCGTCCACCTTGCGAAACATTTGTTTTTCAAAAGCTGGCATTTTAGCTTTAAGTGCCAGTAACATTTGGTAAAAAGGCGTCGATTTTAATCCGGCTTTTTCAAACAAAGTCGGCGCAAAGTAAAAAGGACTCAATACTTGATCTGCTTCATGATTCCATTTATTTTGCGAATCCCACATCAAAAATTCCGTTTGATGTAACACTGGTCCATCATTTAATTTTTGGATCACATCTGAATAAATCCCCGGTAAATGATCGCCCCAAAAGACAACTAAGGTCCGTTTTGATTCCTTCTCCAGAGAATTCAAGAACGCCTTCAAAGCTTGGCTGGCATAAGCGACGTCTTGCAAATAATTTTCGATCGTATAGACATCGCCATTGGCTTGGACTGGGTATTTCAAAGTCTCATACTTGCCACCATAAGGCATGTGAGTCTGCATCGTGACCAGATGAATGAATTGTGGTCGTTGCTTTTCTTGTAAAAGGTCCAAAATTTGCTGATAGGCCGCCGCATCTGATATATAGGGATTATTTTCGATTTTATCCGTATAAGCCACCATATCCTGATCCAAAAAAGTATCGAAACCTAACACTTGATACACATCTTTGCGTTTGTACATCGAGGTATCGTAGGGATGGATCGCCGTCGTCTCATAACCGCGGCTCTTAGTCAAAGAAACCAAAGAGGGCAGTTGTTGCATTTTCGGTACTAGCATGGTGTACGGTGTCGTCATTTGCGGATTGAATAATGCCATCGAAAAACTAGTCAAGGCCTCAAATTCGATATTGGCCGTTCCCCCGCCATAGTTTTGTGATAACATCTGACCACTATAAGTCTGATCAGCCATCTCATAGTAATCAGCTAAAGGATCTCCTGTGATCGTGACGCCGTCCAAATGGCTTGGATCTGAAAAACTTTCACTCATGACGTAAACGATATTCGGTTGTTCTTTTGTAGGATCAGAATCAGTCAGTTGATATTTTTGAACGATTTTCTTAATGGTCGCTTCGGAATAATCGGCCGGCTCTGCCATCGCCTCAACGCGCAAATTATATAAAAAGCCGCCCACAAACCCCACGTTGTAGTAATTCATTTTTTGTGAATAAGGGATCCATAAAGCTGTTCGATCATAGGCTTTATGCAATAAATTATTGTCATCATTGAAGTGACTAATGTAAACCAAACTTAAACTGGTCAAAAGTAAGGTCGCAATACGTACGATCTGTTGCTTTTTCGATAAATGAAAACTTCGAACGAATAGCCAAATAAACAGGCCGATTGCCAGAATCGCTAGACCAATTGCTACAAAAAATAGGACATTGCCGACGATTTCGCGTAACATCCCTAGTTGTGTGACCATCTTCAAATCGTCAGGATAAATTGGTTCTTGGCGGTACTGCATTTTAAGATAAGTCGCTAGCCCTAGAATACCAATGAAGACACTATAAAAAATCGTACCTGCTAAAATAGAACCTGCTAAACTCACCAGAAAAAGAAACAGGATCAGTAAAACCAAGCTCCCCAACAAAAATTTTTCCGTATGCCAGGAAAAAGCAAACTTCAACGCTAGTTCGACCGACCGATCATTTTGGCACCACTGTAAGAATAGATTGCTAAAAATAATGCCCAAGACCGTCAAAACAAGGCTTATAATTATATGCACCGTTGCGCTATTTTTCTTCAAAGTAATTCCCCCAAAATAAAAAAAGAGAAAACAAGTCTGTTTTCCCTAAACGTTGTTGACAGAGCTTTCCCCAAAACTCCTTACACATTATAAAATAAGTTGCTATAAATAGCAACTATTAAAAAGTTTGTCCACGAATTTGTCGTTCACTTGTGATAATGTCTTAAGTGTTCCCGTGAGAAAATGTCTTAAAAGACTAGAAAAATTCTTCCACTTCTGTCAAAATAACATGGCAAATAAAAAAGTGGAGGCCATCATGAGGAAGGTTCAACTGAGGATGCGAGAAGAAGAAAAATATCAAATCATTAAGAAAGTAGCTGAGGGAAAGATACCCAAGGCCAGAGCAGAAATTAAATTAAGTATCACCAGAAGGCAGGTCGATCGATTGGTCGTTAACTATAAAGAAGGTGGGAAGGAATCTTTCATCCACAAAAATCGTGGGAAACGCCCTGCCCACGCCATCCCACCAGAAATGAAAGCACTGGTCGTTCAACTTTATCAAAAAAAATATGCTGGTGCTAATTTCAGTCATTTTACAGAATTACTAAAAGAACATGAGGAGATTGAACTAAGCCGTACAGCCGTTGCCACTATTTTAGATGAAGCTGACATCCTTTCACCCAAGGCGCACCGCCTCACCCAACGAAGATATAAAGAAAAGATGCGTCGGAAAAATAAACAAGTAGTCAAAGCTGAGCTGGAAGAAAAGAAGGTGGATAAGCAATTGAAGCTTGAGGAAAGTCATCCAAGTCGACCTCGAAAAAAATATTTTGGAGAATTGGTTCAAATCGACGCCAGTGATCACTTATGGTTTGGCAAAGAAAAAAGCCACCTACATGTGGCTATCGATGATGCGACCGGTGCTATCATAGGCGCATACTTTGACAGGCAGGAAACCCTGAATGGCTACTACCATGTGTATCATCAGATCTTAACAAACTACGGGATTCCTTTTGAATTGTTCAGCGATCGTCGCACCGTCTTTGAATATGAAAGAAAGCATACCAAACAAATCGAAAAAGATACGTTTACACAATTTGGTTATGCCTGCCAACAGCTAGGTACTAAAATTTCAACAAGTTCCGTGCCACAAGCAAAAGGACGAGTGGAGCGCCTGTTTGAAACACTCCAATCTCGCCTGATTACCGAACTTCGGATTCACAACATCACCACAATGCAGGAAGCCAATGCATTTCTAAATTCCTACATAAAGAAATACAACGAGAAGTTCGCCCTAGACATCAATCATACCACATCAGTCATGGAAACAGCACCTGTTCCTGCAAAATTAAATATTATTTTAGGTGTTTTGTCGACACGGAAAATAAATGCTGGACAGCACTTTGCTTATAATAAGAAAAATTATTTGCCAGTGACCGCAGGAGGCAAAGGCATTTATTTCCAACGTGGCACCGAAGTACTAGTGATCCAAGCTTTTGATGGTGAATTGTACGTTTCAATAGAAGATAGGCTCTACAGAGTACGCCAATTGGCGTCACATGAATTGAAATCGGCCGAATTTGATATCAGTGACCAACCTAAGAAAGAGACTCGCAAATACATTCCACCTATGTCGCATCCCTGGAAGGCCGCCAGCTTTAATCGATATTTGGCTAAACGAGGAATCACGCAAGAAGAGTATGACAGGGAACATCATGCTTAGCCCAGGTTTTCCGTCGGTCGACACGATTCTTTTAAACAAGGTTCTGAAATTGGGGCAAGGGCGGCATAGCCGTTCATTTACCCTTGAGCCAATTTTAGGTTCTTGTTAGCTTTACTTGCACGACCAACGGAAAATCTGGGCGGTCTGCCCCATTTTCCAGAGCGAGACAGCCTAGCGGCTTGTGCGAAATTTACTCGCTAATGTTTTAAAATTTTTAAGACATTTTCAAAAACGATTGACACTATTAAAAAGCTTGTCCACGAATTCTGTTGAGCACTATGCGACCTCATCTGCCCTTATTTTTTGGTTTTTGGATCACTTCTCCCCATCATATGTCCTTTCTTTTTAATACTTGGATCACTTCTTCCTGTCATATGTCCTTTCTTTTTAATACTTGGATCACTTCTCCTCGTCATACGTCCTTTCTTTTTGATTCTTGGATCACTTTACGACCGCATATATTCCTGAACCTTTGATTGGGTAGCTTCATCCAACACACACTTCAAAATTTGATTTTATGATCCATTATCCTAAAAACCAAAAAAGAGCTTAGGAATGCGTTCTTCCTAAACTCTTCGCTCTTATTATTTCCAAAAATTATCAAAAATACTGATTGGTTGATTACGTTTGTGTTGGGTTTTGTTCCACCAATTTTCAATCGTTTCTTTAGCGGCAGGAGCGATTTTCTTACCTTCTAAATAATCATCGATCTC
Source organism: Tetragenococcus sp. (assembly GCA_041859945.1). Taxonomy (GTDB): domain Bacteria; phylum Bacillota; class Bacilli; order Lactobacillales; family Enterococcaceae; genus Tetragenococcus. Next base: position 37,994 of record JBFLGC010000007.1, on the reverse strand, counting down.
GTCATAACTGACTCCCAAAGCTGCTTCGTCGGCGATCAGTGGGTGATCTTCTTCCAAATCGGCAGTTGGGATCTTCAAATAAAGTTCTTCGGGTGCGCCGAGTTCTTTTAATAAAGCGCGGCCTTGCCTTTTATTCAGTCGATAGATCGGCACGAGATCGACCGCACCATCGCCAAACTTTGTGAAAAAGCCCGTGACATTTTCCGCGGCATGATCCGTTCCCAAAACAGCACCAGCAAATTCGCCGGCAATGGCATATTGGGTGATCATCCGTTGGCGTGCTTTGATATTTCCTTTATTAAAATCGGAAACTGTCATCCCTACTGCTTCCAATGATCGAACCTGAGCATCAACAGCTGGCTTGATATCCACCCGTAAAGGACTATCGGCTTGAATAAAGTCCATGGCCTTTTTGGCATCTTCTTCATCCGCTTGGGCTCCATAAGGTAAACGGACGGCAATAAAATGATAATCAGAATCATGCATTTCCTGGCGCATTTCCTCCATAGCGATTTGGGCCAATCGACCAACTAGAGTCGAATCTTGACCCCCACTGATCCCTAAAACGTAGGTCTTCAAAAAGGTATTTTTTTTCAAATAATCCTTTAAAAAATCAACACTTTTACGGATTTCTTCCTGCGGGTCGATTTCAGGTAAAACGCCGAGTTCTTTGATGATAGTTTCTTGTAAGCCCATTGTTTTCTCTCCTTTTTAAATGATTTAGTCAGTTGTCATTTCTTTGACTTGTTTACGTACTTTTTCCATGATCGCCATCTTGTGATTCCAGCAATCTTGCGAAAGATCGACTGGATAAGGTTGCGGGTTCAGATCACGTTTGTATTCTTCCCAAAGTGCATCTAAAGAATCGCTCGAAAAAGCTTTGATAGCATCTAACTCCGGCAAATCATAAACCAATTCGCCATTGACAAAAATATCTTGTAAGACTGGACGAGCGTCAAAATCGTAAACCGTCTTGTTGATATAAGTATGGACCGGATGGAACATGAAGATCTCGTCTTGTTGATCAGGACGTTCGCCCCACAAAGTCACATAGTCCCCTTCTGATTTGCCATTCGATTTACGAGTGATCCGCCAAATTTGTTTTTTGCCTGGTGTCGATACTTTTTCAGCATTGCTCGATAGCTTGATCGTATCGACCATATCACCATGTTCATTTTCAATCGAAACCAATTTGTAGACTGCCCCCAAAGCTGGTTGATCATAGGCTGTGATCAATTTAGTCCCGACGCCCCATACGTCGATCTTGGCTTTTTGCATCTTTAAATTCAAGATCGTCGATTCATCTAAATCATTGGAAGCATAGATCTTCGCCGCGGTAAAACCAGCTTCGTCCAATTGTTCCCGTACTTTTTTTGAAATATAGGCCATATCGCCACTATCGATACGCACCCCTTGGAAATTGATTTTATCGCCCATCTCTTTAGCTACCTTGATCGCACTAGGTACACCAGACTTCAACGTATCGTAAGTATCAACTAAAAAAACACAATCTGGGTGTGTTTTGGCATAAGCCATAAAGGCGTCATAGTCATTGCCATAAGATTGGACTAAAGAATGTGCATGAGTCCCACTAACTGGGATTCCAAAAATCTTACCGGCGCGAACATTACTAGTAGCCCCGGCCCCACCAATATAAGCGGCCCTAGTCCCCCAGATAGCTGCATCCATTTCTTGAGCACGGCGCGAACCAAATTCAAGCAAAGGATCATTACCAATCACCGACTTGATCCGTGCCGCTTTGGTCGCAATCAACGTTTGGAAATTTACGATATTTAAAATCGCCGTTTCCACTAATTGGCATTGTGCTAAAGGGCCTTCCACTTGAACGATCGGTTCGCCACTAAAGACCAGATCGCCTTCTTTAGGTGCACGAACGGTACAAGTAAATTTGAAATTTCTTAAATAGTCAAGAAAGCCTTCTTTAAAGCCACAAACATCGCGTAAATAATCGATGTCCGTTTCGGTAAAGGTCAAATTTTGTAAATAGTCGACCAAGCGCTCCAAACCAGCAAAAATCGCATAACCATTTTTAAAAGGCATGTCACGGAAATAACATTCAAACACTGCATTCAGATCCGCACGTCCCAAATCCCAGTAAGTTTGCATCATATTGATTTGATAAAAATCAGTGTGTAAGGTCAAACTATCGTCAACATATCTTATCGCCATAATTTCTAGCTCCTTTTCATTTCTACAGTTATACATTATACCAAAAAAATAGCAAAAAGAACCATAAAATGCAAAGATGTCAAGACATTTCTTTTTATTTTTTAATTCAAACGCTCTCATTTTAATTTTTAGATACAAAAGAACGACTTTATTAATCGACGGCCGTTCTTTTGAAAACTTTCTTGATCATCATAAATCACAGCTTATGAATCCCTGATATCTTTCTTGCCATCATAGGCACTCACTTTTTGATTTCGGGTGCCTTTCGTCTTCTTGGACCCTTTCCTGCCATAAGCTTACTGCTCAGGCTCTTTTTCGCACCAATAATGAAATGGATACACGAAGCTTTGAACTGCGCCAAAAGAGATATTTTCTTAATGGCTAAAAAAATAAAGTAACGAGCAATAACCCGTTACTTTACTTTATTTTGTTTATCTAAATTACATCATGCCCATGGATGGATCCATGCCTGGGTTTGGTGCAGCTGGGGCAGCTGGTTCTGGGTGATCAGCCACGACAGCTTCAGTGGTCAACAATAAGGAAGCAACCGATGCGGCATTTTGTAAAGCCGAACGAACCACTTTGGTCGGGTCGACGATACCGGCTTCGACCATGTTCACACATTCACCGTTAGCAGCATTCAAACCAATGCCAGCTTCAGCATTCTTCAATTTTTCAACAACAACAGAGCCTTCATACCCCGCATTTTCAGCAATTTGACGAACTGGTTCTTCCAAAGCGCGCAAGACGATTTGGACTCCTGTTTGAACGTCGCCAGTTTCTTCAATGGCAGCAACTTTACCGATCACATTAACCAAAGCTGTACCCCCACCAGAAACCATACCTTCTTCAACAGCGGCACGTGTCGCATTCAAGGCGTCTTCAATGCGTAATTTCAATTCTTGTAATTCCGTTTCAGTTGGTGCGCCCACTTTGATGACCGCTACGCCACCAGCTAATTTAGCCAAGCGTTCTTGTAATTTTTCACGATCAAAGTCAGAAGTTGTTTCTGTGATTTGATGTTTGATAAGTTGAACTCGTTCTGCGATGGCTTCTTTTGTGCCAGAACCTTCAACGATCGTTGTATTATCTTTGTCGACGGTAACTTTGCTAGCACGACCTAAAGAATCGATCGTAGCATCTTTAAGTTCAAGTCCAAGATCTTCAGTGATTACTGTCCCACCTGTTAAAATAGCGATATCTTCTAACATAGCTTTACGACGGTCACCAAAACCAGGTGCCTTGACAGCCACGACATTGAAAGTACCACGGATCTTGTTAAGGACCAAAGTAGGTAAAGCTTCGCCGTCAACATCATCGGCAATAATCAATAGTGGTTTTCCTTGTTGAACGATTTGTTCTAATAAAGGCAAAACATCTTGAATATTTGAAATCTTCTTATCAGTAATCAAAATGTAAGGATTGTCAAGATCTGCTTCCATCTTGTCATTGTTTGTGACCATATATTGAGAAAGGTAACCACGATCGAATTGCATTCCTTCAACAACATCAAGTTCTGTTTCGATCCCTTTTGATTCTTCGATCGTAATGACACCATCATTACCGACTTTTTCCATGGCGTCTGCAATATATTTGCCGACTTCTTCACTACCTGAAGAAACCGCACCGACTTGAGCAATCGCTTCTTTTGAGTCTACCGTTGTCGAAATATTGTGTAATTCTTCAACAGCCGTCTTCGTTGCTAATTCGATCCCACGACGAATACCTAAAGGATTAGCACCTGCTGTCACGTTCTTCAAACCTTCATGAACGATCGCTTGGGTCAATAGAGTAGCTGTTGTCGTTCCATCACCAGCGATATCGTTGGTTTTTGAAGCCACTTCAGAAACTAATTTGGCACCCATATTTTCAAAATGATCTTCTAATTCAATTTCTTTAGCGATCGTGACGCCATCATTTGTGATAAGTGGTGAACCATAAGATTTTTCCAATACCACGTTACGTCCTTTAGGGCCTAAGGTAACTTTGACTGTATCTGCTAATTTATCAACGCCGCGTAACATTGCTGCCCGAGCATCTTCTGAAAATTTAATATCTTTTGCCATTTCCTTTTCACCTCAAATAAAATTTTTTATTCCACAATAGCGACAATATCTTTAGCTGAAAAAATTAGATATTCTTTGCCGTCGTATTTCACTTCAGAGCCTGCATACTTTTCAAAAAGGACTACATCACCGACTTTGACAGGTACAGGTGCAAGTTCACCGTTATCTAGCACGCGGCCTTCACCAACTGCAATAACAGTTCCTGTTTGCGGTTTTTCTTTTGCTGCAGATGCAAGCACGATGCCACCGACAGTTTTTTCTTCTTCTTGTGCGACTTCTACCATCACACGATCACCTAATGGTTTCAACACGATAAATCCCTCCAATAAAGTCTAAAATTTTTCTTTATTAGCACTCTCATGTATTGAGTGCTAACTTACAAAAATAATATTACCATGTTCTAATGAATTTGCAAGCCTTTTGATCCATTTTTTTAAAGAAAGTCAGAAAAAGTCAAAAAATCTTCATATCTTTTGATTTTTTCTAGATCAGATATTTTTAAACACTTGCTTTGGGTTGATACTATGATCTAGGTTGTTTCCAGTTTCTTTTAAACTTTGTTATAATGATGGAAACGGAAAGGAGCTTTTTATGTCACTTAGAAAATATAGTCTAGCCACGATTGCTATTTACGCAATTGCTTTTTTTTCACCTGCTTTTTTCCAAACAGAAAAAAGTCAAATCGCAGCCACAACGATCGCTTACCTGCTAGGTGCGCTTAGCTTGATCGTTCTTTATGAAAAACAGAACCAAAAATTATCCTTTGAAAAAAGGAAACCATCCCGACGACAGATTTTTCTTTTAGGTCTTGCTGGGATCTTTGTGGCTATCTTCTTACAAAATATCGTGATCCAAATCGAGCAGTGGCTTGGTCAAACGGCCGGATCAGAAAATACGGAAACCATCATTCAATTGATCATGAAACAGCCACTTTTTGTCATTGCCGCTATGATTGCAGGTCCCATTATGGAGGAATTCGTCTTTCGACGTGCCATTGTAGGCTTTTTTGATTCTTTTAATAAAGCCCGGCTCGGTGTATTGATAAGTTCGCTGCTTTTTGCTCTGATCCATCAAGATGGTCACTTGCTTTTGTATTTTTCATTGGGATGTTTCTTCTGTTTTTTATACATGTATACCGGTAGTATTTGGACCTCTATCACGACACACGCCGGAATGAACACATTAGTCATCCTCGTACAGATTTTAGCACGCACCCAAGGACTCATTTAAAAAGAGCGGCTCACAAAATGAGTCGCTCTTTTCTATAGTCCAAATAAAGAAGTTGCTTTATCGGGATCAGTATCGTAGACTTCAAAATCTTCGCCCACACCAAAATCATGTTCTTTTAATACATTTTCCATGGTCAAATGAGCCAATTCTTTCAAATTATTCTCCTGACTACGGTGACCTAGATAGATCCGCTTGGTTTGGTTGGACAAGATGTCTGTCATGACTAAGGCTCCGTCCTCATTAGACAAATGGCCTTTATCCCCTAAGATACGTTGTTTAAGAGGCCAAGGATAACTGCCCATCCGCAACATTTCTAAATCATGATTACTTTCCATCAAATAGGCATCGGCGCCGCGAATAACACCGCGCAAGTGGTCATTACAGTAACCTGTATCCGTCAATACTACAAAGGATTTGCCATCTTTATAAAACCGATAGAATTGTGGCGACGCAGCATCATGAGACACCCCGAAACTTTCGATGTCCATATCGCCTAAAGTCAGTACTTTACCCATGTCAAAAATAAATTTCTGCTCATTGGGTACTTTCCCGATCATCGGATCCATGGCCTCCCAAGTTTTTTCATTCGCGTACACGTCCAGATGATATTTGCGAGCCATAACGCCGACTCCATGAATGTGATCACGATGTTCATGAGTTACAAAAATCGCGTCTAAATCTTCTGGTTTACGATCGATTTCCTGTAAAAGGGAACCGATTTTCTTACCACTGAGTCCGGCGTCAACTAAGAACTTCTTTTTCTCCGATTCGATGTATAACGAATTGCCAGTGCTCCCACTAGCTAAAATACTGACTTGAAATGCATTGGATTGCTCCATTTGCCTATGTCTTCCTCTCTACTTTTCAAAACTATTTCTATTATACCTTGCTTCTTACGGATTTTCTACTGTTTGGACCGTGGAGTTTGTGATCACACGATTAGTAAGCGCATTGACTTGCTCAATCTGTAAACTATTGTCATCGGTCACGATCGCCACAAACCAAGCCGGAACGTAAACGTATTGGCCTCGTACTTTTAACGTCAAAGTATAGGTTAACTGTTGCCACTTGATGGTCGATTTGGCTGGGATCTTATTGTTGACATACAAGGTATTGATCGCATCCTCTTCTGTATATAAGGTCATCGCCTCACGCAAGGGTGTCAAATCAGAAATATGTGTTTGCGTATAGTTTAGCAGTTGGTAGCCCTGTGTATCTTGAGTCATATTCACTGTCAGTAAACTTGAATCATCATTGATCGGGATCCCTTCATAAGTCTGAGCCGCAAAAATACGCGGATATTCATCGGTCCAATTCGACCATTTTGACATATAGGTATAATCATCGCCAAAAATCAGCTCATCACTTGTCGTCAAAAATTTCTTGACCACATTTTTAGCCTCTTTCGTATCCGTGAAGGCGACTGTTTCAGCGAGTTCATGCGTCAACTTACTGTCTTTGATAGTCGTTTGGCTTTTCAAAAAATCAGGATCTGCTAATTGCTCGCGCTCTTTAACGACCGCATTTTGTAGATTAGTCGGTGTCCCACTTAAATAATAGCCTTGTAAAGCTTCTTTTGAAAAGTTATTAGTATAACTAATGTTTTCAGAGTCAAGTCGTTTTTCGATCGGGATTTTCTGGTCAGAACGATAGACAACATCTTGCTCCGAATCAGCCTCTTGATAAATATTAAAAAGAAAGATATTCACTCCCAAAAAGGCAAAGAAGAAAATCCAACCGATCCGTTTAAAGTCCATCTGTTACTCACCATCCTTTTCCTGCAGCTCACTTAAAAGGTCCTTATAAGCGTACCATTTCTCATCATAATTGATATACCAACTTGGCAACAGATCGACGACGCCCGTATCTTCTAAATTTTCCCAAGTATAACCAACCAAAACGGTCGCAATTTTTTCAGTTTGGGCTCCCACATCTGTCAAGTTTTGCAAAATAGTAGCTACGCCAGGTAGCTCTACCTTTTGATCAGACGGGATCGGAACCTGGATCGTATTCAGATTGGCTCGTATCCCCACATTTTTCTGACAGTCTTGACCATTTTCAGAAAAGCTGACCGTGATCACGCCCTCTGACTCTTCTCCAAAAACCGGAAAACCTTCCACGAAGATCCGATAATTAAAGGTCGCTCCTTGGACATTGAACAAACGTAAAGAGCCATAATTGGTGCCCAAACCACGGATATATTCATAACTTCTCTGATAACCATCAAAATTTTGCTCCACATCGATCATGCCTTGAAAGTTCATTTGCTGCTGATCTTGTTGGATCACCAGCGATTCGGAACCATCATAAAGTTTCAGATCATCGGTATCGTCATTACTGCGCAATTCTTTCGGATCTGTAAAAAAAGCATCCCGAAAGACTGTATAAGGACGAGTCGAAGAAATATAGCTATAGACCGCAAGTTCCAATGGTTCATCACCAGAAAGCACGATCGTTGGCAAAAGTTCCTCACCTTTGGCCGTTGTTGTATGCCAATTGGCAGAAGTATCCTCATAAACCTTTTTAAAAGGATCCTCTTTTGAAGTGATAGCAGCCTCGAGCACTTGATTTTTCTTAGTATCAATAAAACGCAGCTGATTTTTGGTTAAATCGACTTGAATATGCGTGAAAGAAAAGGAATCTTCCTCTACTTCGCGTTCAAAAGAAAGCTTCTTTTGTAAGACATCAAGATAACTTGTCAACGGAAAGGCATCAACAAAGTTCATATCAAGTCCTTTTTGAGTTTTGATAGCCTCGTTCAATTGCCCTTTTGAATCAAATTTTTTCAGTTGAAACTGTTCATATTTATTTTTGTTGATCAAGGACTGCATCTCTTTGATCAAAGATTCCGAATTGGTTTGGGCCAGCTGATCACCTTCAAAACGTGTCAAAAATAGGGGTAAAAAAACATCAGTCGCACTTTTGTAAGTATCTACCTGAGTCGTCTCCGATTTGTCGACATCATCGATCATCTCCGAACTCTTGGAAGCAGGAGTCAACCAGATCATGCTAGTCAAATAAAAGCTGATCAAGACCATGGCAGTCAAGCCGACATACATGAGTTTATCGATTAATTTCACTCCCACCAATCCTCCTCGTAAGGTTCATATGGCAAACTGATAAAGAAGGTCGAGCCAACATTTTCGCGACTTTCCGCCCAGATTGTTCCCCCATGAGCTTTTAAGACTTCGCGTGAAATCGCCAAACCAAGACCTGTACCGCCTTGTTTTCTGGCCCGCGCCTTATCGACGCGGTAAAAACGATCAAAAATCTTACTTAAATCAGCTTTGGGGATCCCCAAACCTTGATCAGAAATACTTAAAATGACATTATTATGCGTCTCCATCAAACGAACGGTGATCACACCGCCATCAGGTGAGTACTTGATGGCATTGTTCATGATATTATCGATCACTTGGATCATCCGATCAGTATCAACTTCTACCCACAATTCGCGCGTCGTGAATTCGCGGCGGATCACATAATCCTTGTCAGTTTTGTCGATCATCATGTCAAAACGATCCAAAACAAAATTCACCAAATCTTTAAAATTGATGAATTCTTTTTGTAGTTGCGCATTGCCACTATCCATCCGCGAAAGATTCAAAAGATCATTGATCATGCGGATCATCCGATTCGTTTCATCCAAAGTGACTTTCAAAAAATCAGGAGCGATTTCAAGGTCCTGCCAAGCACCATCATTTAAAGCTTCCAGATAGCTACGCATACTAGTTAAAGGCGTCCGTAATTCATGGGAGACATTCGAGACAAATTCGCGGCGTTCGCGCTCGGTCTTTTCTTGCTCGGTCACATCATGCAAAACCGCCACTAAACCAGAAATAAAGCCCGAGTCACGCCGGATCATAGAGAAGTCGACCCGTAAGATCATCGTGTCACTATTGGTTTCATGGTTGCTACGCTCCAATAAAATTTCATCGGGATTTTCAAGTAAGGTCCGTAACGTATACTTTTCTTCCATCTCTAATAGGGTCAAAATTGATTGACCAAGCGCCTCTTCTTGCTTGACATCAAGTAGGGACAAAGCCATTTCATTGATCGTGATCACTCGGCCGCGCCGGTCGGTGGCAATGACCCCATCAGTCATATGTGATAAGACACTATTTAAGCGATTACGCTCCGCTTCCATGGCCTCTTGCGTTTCCTCGATCCGTTCCGCCAATTGATTGAAGGATACAGCCAACTGTCCCAATTCATCATTGGCTTTTACGGCAACTTTGCGACTGTAATCGCCCCGGGCGATCCGTAGTGCCTGTTCGCGCATTTCTTCAATAGGCTGAGTGATCGAACTGGCAATCAATACCGACACGATGATCGAGATCAAGATCGCGATCATCGATGCCGTCACAAAGATCACCGCAATATCGTTTATTTCCTCATACTTTTGTTCCAGATCACTTTTTAAATATAAGACTCCGATCGTCGTATCACCAGCTGATTGGATCGTTTGGACGTTGATCTGGACCCGATTTTCCGTCGTCTGATCAATGGCCGTCAGACTTCTATTGGTAAAGGCATCGATATAGGGATCCTCATTTTTTTTTCCGATCAAACTCCGATCATTCACACTCGTTGTGGCCAAAATGATCCCTTTTTCATCAACGACCCGCATTTCCAAAATATCCGAAGAATCACTATCGTCCAAGATTCGTTGGACCTCATTATTGACTTCTTCTTGATCGCTCGTATCTTTTTTTCCCATTTGATTGGCTAGAGTGCTAGCGATCATTTCAGCTTGGGAAGTCATCGAAGTCTTGAAAGTCTCGATGGTCGACCTTTCCAATCCGCGAATAAAATACGCCCCGATGATCTCGATCGAAATAAGTAAAATCAAGATGATCGTCAGGGCGATTTTAAAGTTCACCGATTGGTAAAAGCGAACTTTATTTTTCATTTAGGCTTACTCCGTTTCTGGGTTGCGTAAATAATAACCGACACCACGTCTAGTCACGATATAGGTGGGATGACTCGGATTGTCTTCGATCTTTTCACGTAAGCGTCGTACCGTCACATCGACCGTCCGGACATCGCCAAAATAATCATAGCCCCAGACCGTTTGTAGCAAGTGCTCACGTGTCATGACTTGACCGATATGTTTGGCTAAATAATGCAACAATTCAAACTCACGATGCGTCAGATCGATCGGTTCACCATTTTTTGTTACCGTATAGGCTTCCGGATGGATCGTCAAATCATTGATCACAAGTTCCGCATTAGCGGGCTCTTCTTGGCCCTTACCATTTGTATTGCCACGACGCAAATTGGCTTCGACACGAGCAATCAGTTCCCTATTTGAAAATGGTTTAGTGACATAATCATCGGCACCTAACTCAAGTCCAAGCACCTTGTCGATCTCAGAATCCTTGGCTGTGACCATAATGATTGGCATATCGTAGGTCTTACGAACTTCACGAGCCACTTCTAGACCATCTATTTTAGGTAACATCAAATCCAATAAAATCAAATCCGGTTCTACTTCTTTGACCTTCTCCAAAGCCTCTTCCCCATCGTAAGCGGTAGACACTTCATAGCCCTCTTTAGAAAGATTAAACTTGATGATATCAGAAATCGGTTTTTCATCGTCCACTACTAATATTTTCTTCAACGGACTCACCTCATCTATTTTATTGTTAGTCTCTTCACGCTAACGTCTCCTATATTATACATGATTTTAGCCCCAGTTTCATTAAAAGAGCGATTTCTTGTCATTTTTCTTAAGTTTTGGTTACAATTTGAAGTCGTCGCTTACTAGTATCACGTCTTCTTTTGACAGTTATTGCTAGCACGCCGAATTATTTTTAGCCAACTTTAAAAGGACCTTCCTAAGATCGTAACGCGGAAGGTCCTCAGAATTATAAATAGTTCCAAAAGCATATAAATAGTGGGAGTTCAACTGACTACTCAATATTTTTGTTCCAACTTGTTCATAAATTTATCCAGTTCTCTTTCTTCCATGTGGACCCCGTGTTTGTCTTCTGGATAATGACTCGATCTGACATCGTCGGCCCATTCTCCATAAACACCAGCAGCAAATTTCAAAAAATTGGCATAGGTCTTTGTGTGACTCGCTGGCTTAGCCATCAAACCAAATAGATCGACATCTACCATTTCACTGCCGTCACACGCCCCACCAGCAGCAATACCGATCACTGGGATGTGCAGCTTTTTAGTGATTGCATTGCTGACTTCGATTGGCGTCAATTCGATCGAAACAGCCTTCATCCCACATTCTTGATATTCATAAGCTTGGCGGAAAATCGCCATGGCATCGTCGGCCGTTTTGCCCAATCTTTTGTAACCACCATATTTACCCATGGTTTGCCAACCAGAAAGAGCACCCACATGACCATAAATGATCACATGATTTTTAGCAACAAATTCTAATGTCTCGTTGTTGATTCCCATTGGTAAGATCGAGTCGGCTCCAGCCATATGGAATCTCGCAAAATTTTCCAACGCTTTTTCTTTCGAAGCAAAAGCAATCGTATCCGTCGTATAATTGATGTGGATATGTGGCGCAACTTGTCGATTCTCAGCGATCCATTCCATGGAACGTTTCAACGATTCATCTGGTCCTATCCGTCCATTACCTGGCGTCAAGCGACAAATATCGACACCCGCCATCTCGGCCGCCATCGTAAACATTGGTCCCATCATGCTTGGGCAATGCTGAACAATGGGGATCCCTTCATCTTTACATTTTTGAAGATAGTGGATCGTTTTGCGCCCTTTTTGTGCCATTGACATTTTTCTGATGGGACTGTACATTCTATCCATTTCTTCTTCAGTCGGCATAAAGAACCTCCTTCTTTTTCACATCACAGTGACGATCGTAGCAAAACTTCCCACTATCGAACCGATCTCTCCAATATAGCCCAAAATAAAAGCGCTTTCCATTTTGATTATACCATATTCAAATAAACGTGACTACCCTCTTTATCTAAAAAAAAGCACCTGCCGACGGGGATCGGCAGGCTAGGAGTAAAAAATGAAAAAGTGTTAGGGTGTCTTATAAAAAGACTATTTGTTGTTATGTATTTACTATACCCAACAAATATGAACAAAGTATGAACGAAAAATAATTTTCAAGTGAAGATTCTGTTGCCATTTTTAACTTTGATTATGAGAAAAATAATACCCATCATTTAATGAAATTCTAACAAAAAAAATGACAAAGGTTCTTGCAATTGCTGAAATGAAATGATAATATAGTAAAGTACTTTTGATACGGAGGCATAGCTCAGTTGGTAGAGCAGTAGACTCTTAATCTATGGGTCTAGGGTTCGAGTCCCTATGCCTCCATTGGGTGCCAAACCCGCTAAGGAGAAGAAACGTTGGTGCGAAAGCATTTCGAAAACGATTCTTGCTCCTTTTTTTGTCTATTCTTGTGTACTCATTTTTAAATAAAATACCATGACAGCGATCCCCATAATAACTGCGGCATAGCCTGTTACCCACCAAAGATGTGGAAAAATAGCACCATAGTTACCTGCAAGACAGGCTCTAGTCGCTTCTACCGCGTGAGCAAAAGGCAATGAATAAGCGATTTTTTCAAACCAACCGCCGACCAAGCTCAAATCAAACCAAGCACCACTAAGCCAAACACAAAGATTGGTCAAAAGGGCTCCACAAAGATTTCCAACAACTTTTGCGTTAAACAAACCACCAACCAATAAACCGATTCCAATGAATAAAATAGCACTTGGCAGAAGAACGACTATCGATACTAACACCTCCACACTGGGACGTAAACCAATAAAAAAAGCGGCCATATAGCTAATAATGATCTGTAGAATAGCCATCGGTAATAGCGGTAGCGTGTATCCTCCAATATAATCGAAGGCTGTCAGTGGCGTCGTAAACAAGCGCATCAAAAATGAAGAATCTCGATCCGTTGCGATCAACGTTCCTGAGAAAACCGCAATAAATGAAAGCCCAAACACAGCGATTCCCGGAATCAATTTCTCGATAGCAAACAAGTCCACAGGAATATTTTTTTGAATGATCGTAAGCATTGCCAAAATGATCAATGGAAAGCCGATACCAAAAATCAAATTGATCGGCTCTCTTAAAATTTCTTTCGTTGTTCGTGATGAAAAAATAAGTAATTTCAAACGCTTTCCTCCTTTTGTGTTAACGAAATAAAGGCTTTCTCAAGCGAGTTTGTTTGAGTGATTCTCATTAATTCAGCTGCCGTTCCCAAAGCTTTTAATTTTCCGGAAACTAAAACCCCAATACAGTCGGAAAGGGCTTTGGCCTCTTCCATATAATGAGTGGTCAAAAGAATCGTGACCGAGCCTTTTAATTTTTCAATAATTGCCCAAAGTTCACTTCTAGCAATCACATCTAATCCTTGCGTGGGCTCGTCTAAAAATAAAATCTGTGGTTCAAAGATCAAGGCCATCGCGATGCTAAGTCGTCGCTGCATGCCGCCAGATAAGGTTTTGGCGCGTTTATCAGCCACTTCGCTAAGATCAAAAGTGTTTAACATTTCCTTTGTTTTGCTAATGACTTTTTCATGTTCAAAACCATGTATCCTAGCCATGAAGCGTAAGTTCTCTTGGACAGTCAAATTGGGAGCGATCGCGGTCTCTTGTGGCGAAACACCAATTTTTTCTTTCACAGCTTGAGCGTTACGGACGACACTGTCTCCCAAAAGAAGGGCATCGCCTGTGGTTGGTTGCAACAAACAAGTCAACAACTTAATGGTCGTTGTCTTTCCTGCTCCATTCAAACCTAATAAGGAAAAAATCTCCCCTTTTTGAATCGTAAAGTTCAATGAGTCCACAGCCATATTTTTCTTGAATTTCTTAGTCAACTGCTTTAATTGGATAGCCTCCATCACGCTTCTCCTTTGTTTGCTTGTGCTTGAAAAACTTTCTCCGCAAAATCAAGAAAGCCTTCATTTTTCATGATCGCGATCCCTTGTGCTTCATCTCCCAGTATCAGCAACTCATCACCTGCTTTGATATCGAATGTTTCCCTCGCTTTTTTAGGGATGACGATTTGGCCCCGTTCGCCAACCGTTACCAAGCCAAAAATATACTTTCCTTTTGGAGGTAGCCCATATTTTTGATTTTCTGCAGAATTTCCTACTAGATCATCAAGAGTCACATCATATAAATGCGCCAGTGCCAGACAATTTTGAATATCTGGCACTGTCTCGCCCGTTTCCCATTTTGCTACTGTTTGTCTAGAAACGCCGATCTTTTCAGCCAGTACTTCTTGCGTTAATTTATGAGCTTTTCGTAACGCACTCAAATTCATATTAATCATACTTTTTACCCCCTCATTCATTATTATATCGTTCTTTTTAAATATTTCTACCAACTTAAGTTAACTTATAATGTAAATTTAGATTTACATTATAGTTACACCTTAACCAATTATTTTATGTCTATAGTCATAAAATATGGTTTTAAAAAGACACTCCACAAGAATGGGGTGTCTAACGGATATTGCTTATTGAATTTGTAGTCTAATTAAAAACATTTTTAAATTTCGTTCCTTCTTAATCTCTGTAAGTCTTCCTCCTTGACAAAAAAAGTGACTTCTCCACTATCAAGATCAACTCTTGCTTTTATTTCGATATTCTTTTGAGCCAGTATGCTCTTGTCTGTGTCGAGTTTAAGTCTCATAGCACCATCTCCGATTTTCGCCCCATAAGTGATCGTACGAAACTCTTTTTTCATATTCTCTTTCCTCCATTCCTTTTTTTAAACAGTTAATAACATGATTCCTTAACAGGATACCACTTTTATTAACTCAGTTAGCATCTATCTAATTATCCTTCCCATTTGCAAAGTAGAAATATTCTTCTGTGTATACACATCGTCTTCAGTCAATTTCATAATCGGTTTTCTAATATGATCCATGCCACTGTATAAATAACAAAAAAGATACATAAAAATAAACCAATCATTGCTATATTAAATATCCCCATCACTCTACTATCCTTGATCAGAAAATTACTTGCAAAGGAAAGTATTAGACCTATCATCAAAATGTAAGGGATCATACGATAGACGCAAACCGAGGCCTTCTCCCCTACTTTTATTTCTCGTTCATCTGCCGCACTTAATTCACCACTTTTATTATTATAGCCATCTTTTTTACCATATGTTTTTTCATAGAAAAAACGCAAAAGGACAAAAAACAGACAGAAACTAATAGTAAGCAGCCAGACAAAACCAAATCTAAACTCAAATTCACCAGTTTGAACATTAATAATCGAGGTGCTCAAAGTATTAATAAACGATAAAGTAAATAAAATTGTCATGATCACATTACATGTTTGTTCAAAAATAATTTTCTTCAACTAAATCAACGCCCTTTCACATTGCTAAAGTTTCATTTTTTATGTATCTGATACCATTTCAAACAATTTGTTAATATCCACTTCTAGAACTTCAGATAATTTGAAGGCCAATAATAAAGAAGGAATGTAGTTTCCCCTTTCCAAGGAAACGATTGTCTTTCGACTAACTCCAACAGCTTGCGCAAGCTGTTCTTGGGTAAGCTTCTTTGTTTTACGATTTTTTTGTACATAATTTTTTATACGAATCATTCACACCTCCAAATGAGTAGTTAACTACTCATTTATAATAGCATTTAAAAAAGAGAAGTCAACTACTCTTTTGGAAGTATGAGTCTAGGCCCTTATCTATTTTTAAATTTATACCAGTTATGAACATTCTGGCGTTACTGAAACCATAAAGAAAACAACTTCTCCACCCCATAATTTAACTCTACGTAAAAAAATTTAAATAAGACTGTTATTGCCATTTTTTAGTATCTATATATCTAAGTTCCATTTTATATCACATTGTGTATCTTAGATATGTGTCAAAACTTCAGAAAGAACAATAAAACTCACCGTTAACTTTCGCAAATCTTTGCACTTGAATCCATGTTCCATACAATATACAATTATCTCGATACACAAACAACAATAGATTTTGGAGGTGCTTTATGGATAAACCACAAAAAATTAGGTTGGAAACAGCCCAAAAGGCCGGGATCGATATCAATTTTGAAACAATGCCTAATGATGAAAAGCGTTATCGTTTAGTGGCAACAGATGGTAGTTCTTACTGCCGAACCGAGGCTTCTGAAACAGGTGCTTGGCAAAATAGCCATTACCACAAGAAAACTTGCGAATTCTATGTGGTCCAATCAGGTTGGATCGTTTATGCCACTCTTGATGCAAAAAAACAGCGTCATTTACAATTTTTACAGGCTGGTGCAAGTGTCACTGTCACGCCACCGACGCCGCATAACATTTATTTATCTGCCAACACCGTCCTCCACACCATCAAATATGGCCAAACCAGTCAAACGATCGATTGGTTTGCTTCTGAAGAGTTAGATTTCTTGGTTAAAAAGTTGTCTAAAGAAGAACTCCTCCATTTAACAAATGCCCCATTTAATTAGCCTATTTGGTTTAAGACCTAGCAGGTACTTTTTTCATTTGCGTCACTTTTCACAATGAAATTTTTTTCTTTTGAAATTTACCTTTTTACTTTTTTAGTAAACTTGCCAAAACCTTGAATTTACATTTGTTTAGCGTAAAAGTCTTTTAAAAAACCACAACAATTAGTGTTGATTGCATTTCACAAACACAAGATATAGTATTTTATCGTTGACTTTCTCCTTTGAATCAGTATATGATAGACACATACGAAACGCGAACGCTTAGGAGGAATCATCATGAATATAAAATTATTCTCGAAAAACAATTGTATGCAATGTAAAATGGTGAAACGCTTTTTAACTGAAAACAAAATCAACTTTGAGGAAATCAATATTGATAATGACAGAAATGCTTTGGAATGGTTAAAATCGCAAGGTTATCAAAGTGTCCCTGTGATCCAATCTGATGCCACGACTGTCGTCGGTTTTCGTCCGGATCAATTACGCCAACTTGCTAGTTAGTCATACCTTTAAAAGAAAGCAAAAGTTGGATTTGTCCGTCAGATTTTTTGGCAAACAAGTCCTCCTTTTTTATTCCTAAAATCATCACTAAAGAGAGGAAGCAATGTCCTATGAGCCTGAAAGATTTAAAAGATGTTACCTACTTCAAATTAAATAATGCCATCAATCGTCCTGTCAACGGGCAGATTCCGCTACAAAAAGACCAAGAGGCGTTGGCGGCTTTTTTTAAAGAAAATGTCGAACCAAACACCATGCGTTTTGATTCAGTCGCTGAAAAAATCACTTATTTGATCGACAACGACTATATCGAAGCTGAATTTATTCATAAGTATCAACCAGAATTTATCGACAAATTGTATGCTTACCTTGAAGACCAACACTTTACTTTTAAGTCTTTTATGGCAGCCTATAAATTTTATTCTTCTTATGCTCTAAAAACCAATGATGGTCAATTTTATCTCGAACGCTTTGAAGATCGGGTGGCTTTCAATGCCTTGTATTTTGCTGACGGTAATGAAGAATTAGCTTTGAACTTAGCGGATGAGATCATCCACCAACGTTACCAACCAGCGACGCCCTCGTTTTTGAATGCTGGCCGAAAACGTCGCGGTGAGCTGGTTTCTTGCTTTTTAGTCCAATTGACTGACGACATGAATTCGATCGGACGCGGCATCAATTCGGCCTTGCAACTGTCACGGATCGGTGGTGGGGTCGGCATCACTTTGTCGAACTTACGTGAAGCAGGTGCCCCTATAAAAGGCTACGATGGGGCAGCCAGTGGCGTGATGCCAGTCATGAAATTATTTGAAGACAGTTTCTCTTATTCCAATCAATTAGGTCAACGGCAAGGGGCCGGCGTCGTTTATCTGAATGTCTTTCACCCTGATATCATTAGCTTCCTATCCGCCAAAAAAGAAAATGCCGATGAAAAGATCCGCGTCAAGACCCTCTCTTTAGGGATCCTTGTGCCAGATAAGTTTTATGAACTGGCACGCAAAAATGAAGACATGTATCTCTTTAGCCCGTATAGTGTTGAACGTGAGTATGGCGTGCCCTTTTCATATCTTGATATCACTAAAGAATATGACAATTTAGTGGCTAATCCGCAGATCCGCAAGACCAAGATCCGCGCCCGTGATCTGGAAACGGAAATTTCGAAGTTACAGCAAGAATCTGGTTATCCTTACATCATCAATATCGATACGGCTAATCGGAGCAACCCAATCGACGGCAAGATCATCATGAGTAACCTTTGCTCGGAAATTTTGCAAGTGCAAGAACCAAGCTTCATCAACGGTAAACAAGAGTATGAAATCTTAGGTACTGATATTTCTTGTAATCTAGGTTCGACCAACATCGTCAACTTGATGGCCAGTCCTGATTTTGGCAAGTCCGTCCGTGCTATGACTCGTGCTTTGACTTTTGTCACCGATAGTTCCAATGTCGATGTCGTTCCGACCATTCAAAACGGCAATAAATTGAATCACACGATTGGCCTCGGTGCCATGGGTCTTCATGCTTATTTTGCTAAGAATCATATGGAATATGGCTCACCGGAATCAATCGAATTCACGGATATTTATTTCATGTTGCTCAACTACTGGACCCTCGTCGAAAGTAATGCGATCGCTAAGGAACGCGGGGAAGTCTTCCATCATTTTGAAAAATCCGATTATGCCAATGGCAGTTATTTCGCTCGCTATATTGCTGAAAACCATATACCTCGCTCTGACAAAGTGAAAGCTTTATTTGCAGGCGTCTTTGTGCCAACGGGGGCGGATTGGCAACAATTAGCGGACGATGTGAAAAAATATGGCTTGTATCACCAAAATCGCTTAGCTGTGGCACCCAATGGCTCGATTTCCTATATCAACGATACTTCAGCCAGCTTGCATCCAATCACTCGGTTGATCGAAGAACGTCAAGAAAAGAAAATCGGTAAGATTTACTATCCAGCGCCACATTTGGATAATGATACCATCAAATATTACAAATCGGCTTACGACATGGACATGCGCAAGGTGATCGACGTTTACGCGACCGCGCAACAACATATCGATCAAGGGATGAGCTTGACTTTGTTCTTGCGTTCGAATATCCCTGATGGCTTGTACGAATGGAAGACATCCTCGAAACAAACGACGCGCGATCTGAACATTTTACGAAACTATGCTTTCCACAAAGGCTGCAAATCGATTTATTACGTCCGGACCTTTACCGATGACGCTGAAGAGATCGGTAGTAACCAATGTGAAAGTTGTGTGATTTAAAGCTTGAAGGAGGCTCTTTTTAATGACGACTTATTATGAAGCCATCAACTGGAATGAAATCGAAGATGTGATCGATAAATCAACTTGGGAAAAACTGACCGAACAATTTTGGTTGGACACGCGGATCCCCTTATCTAACGACTTAGATGATTGGCGCAAACTTTCAGCTGCCGAAAAAACCTTGGTCGGCCATGTCTTTGGCGGCCTGACGCTCCTTGACACCGTCCAATCTGAAAGTGGCATGGATCAACTGCGAGACGATGTGCGCACTCCCCATGAAGAAGCGGTTTTGAACAATATCCAGTTCATGGAATCCGTCCACGCCAAAAGCTATTCCTCGATTTTCAGTACCTTAAATACCAAATCAGAAATCGATGAAATCTTTGAGTGGACCAACACCAATCCCTATTTACAGAAAAAAGCCGAACGTATCAATGAAATTTATAAAAATGGCAGTCCCCTAGAAAAGAAGATCGCCAGCGTCTTTTTAGAAACGTTCTTGTTCTACTCTGGTTTTTACACGCCACTTTACTATTTAGGCAATAACAAATTAGCCAACGTCGCCGAAATCATTAAATTGATCATCCGCGATGAATCGGTCCATGGCACCTATATTGGTTACAAATTCCAATTAGGCTTCAATGAACTGCCCGAAGACGAACAACAACATTTAAAAGATTGGATGTACGATCTTTTATACGAGTTGTACGAAAACGAAGAACGCTATACCGAAGAACTGTACGACGGCATCGGCTGGACCGAAGAAGTTAAGACTTTCTTGCGCTATAATGCCAATAAAGCCCTGATGAACCTCGGCCAAGATCCACTCTTTCCAGATACCGCCGAAGATGTCAACCCGATCGTCATGAACGGCATCTCGACTGGCACCAGTAACCACGACTTCTTCTCCCAAGTCGGTAATGGTTATTTGTTAGGTAATGTCGAAGCCATGAGTGATGATGATTATTTGATTGGAATGTGAACAAAAGCGCTCCTCACAAGTTGAGGAGCGCTTTTTAAACTGAAAAAATGGCGCTACTAAGAATCAATTGGTTAGAAAATCAATAAGGAATGAAGATCTCCCATAGGTCTAAAGGGTGGCTACGAGAGATTATCGTGATTTTCACCACAGATACCAAGCTATGGCAGATTTTTGGATCTTTGCCATAGACTCCCATACCATCTGTGGCAGACTTCCTGTTCTTTGCCATAGATACCTACCAACCTGTGGCAAAGTTTTAAATCTCGCTAAGACAGCACAAAAAAACACCCTCAAGATAAGAGTGTTTTTTAGCTTTTTGTTTATTTAGCAGCGTTGGCGTCGGTAAAACCGTATTTTTTGTTGAAACGGTCGACACGACCATCTGCTTGGGTGAATTTTTGACGTCCTGTGTAGAATGGATGAGAGTCAGAAGTGACTTCGACACGAATCACTGGATACGTGTTGCCGTCTTCCCATTCAACTGTTTCGTCAGAATGTTTGGTTGAACCGGACAAAAATTTAAAGCCGGTCGTTGAATCCATAAATACGACTGGATGATAATCTGGATGGATCGATTCTTTCATGTTTATTCTCTCCTTTGCCCTGAAACATTGGCTGAATCAGAGTTCTTCAAAATTTGCAACACTAGTATCTTATCATGTTTAGTCACTAGATGCAATTACTTTTATTCATTTGCACGAACAAAATCATAAACAAACTTGGAAATTTTCCCGATGATCTCACAACCTTGTTGGTGACTGTTTATTTGATTCGTTAAGACACAAATCACGTATGCTTTTTTCTCCAAAAAAACAATGCCACAATCATGTTCAAGATTTTCTAAATCGCCAGTTTTATGCGCGATTTTGAGCTTTTCTGGCAAATAACGATCCAGGCGATCGACGATTTGTTGTTTACTTAAAAGATCGAGCATTTGCAAACTAGCTGCTTGATCGACACACTTACCGCGAGCGATCGCCGTTAAAAGAAGCGCCATATCACCAGCTGTCGTCAGATTTTCACGTCCAGCTTTTCGGGCCGCACTATCCATCATGAACCGTTGCAATTTCGTATCAAACAAACCCAAACGCGCGATTTCATCGTTGATCGTAGCCATCCCAAGCCGTTTGATCAATAGATTCGTGGCGGTGTTATCACTTTGTGCGATCATCAAAGTGGCCAGTTCCAACAAACTGAAGCGATGTCCCGCCCGCAGTTCATGCAAAATACCGGCTCCCTCGACTTGTTGTTCTTTTTCTACGATCAACTCTTCAGAAAGTTCCAATTTTCCTAAAGAAGCTTGCTGAAATAAAGTCGTAAGTATCGGTACTTTGATCAAACTAGCGGAAGGAAAAACTTTGTCTGATGCGATTTGTAACTGTCGATCTGTTTGCAAGTCGGTCACAACTATCGCAAATTCACCTGATTGTGGCGCCAAATAGTTTTCGATTTGTTCCTGCAAATCTGAAATAGTCATATAAAAGCCTCACTTATTGCGGCGGATCGGACGTTTCTTCTCTGAAAAAGAGACATCATGAAAAGCCGCTAAAAATTCCGCATTATTTTTGGTTTTCTTCAAAAAGCTGATAAATTGTTCGGTATACTCTAAAGAATCACCCGTCATATTGTTACGCAAACGCCAGGTTTCTTCCAATTGTTCCGACGACATCAAGAGCTCTTCCTTACGTGTCCCCGATTTTTTCAAATCGATAGCTGGAAAAATGCGGCGCTCCGCTAAATTACGCGACAAATGTAATTCCAGATTACCGGTCCCTTTGAATTCTTCATAGATCACATCATCCATTCGGCTACCTGTATCGATCAAAGCCGTGGCTAAAATCGTCAGACTGCCACCTTCTTCGATATTTCTAGCGGCACCGAAAAATTTCTTAGGTTTATATAAGGCGGCGGGGTCGATCCCACCACTAAGCGTGCGACCACTTGGCGGCACCACTAAATTGTAAGCCCGACCGAGGCGCGTGATACTATCCATCAAAATCACGACATCGCGCTTGTCTTCCACTAGGCGCATCGCTCGTTCCAAGACCAGCTCCGAAACGCGGGTATGATTGCTTGGTTGTAAGTCAAACGTCGAATAAACGACATCGCCTTTGACACTTCTTTCCAAGTCGGTCACTTCTTCGGGACGTTCATCGATCAATAAGACGATCAATTCGACCTCAGGATAGTTCTCTGTGATCCCATTGGCCACTTCTTTCAAAATGGTCGTTTTCCCAGCTTTAGGCGGCGCTACGATCAATCCCCGTTGACCAAAGCCGACTGGTGAAAAAAGATCGATCATGCGTGTCGATAAGCGGCCCGGTGTCGTTTCCAAAGTGAGTTTACGATTGGGATACAAAGGTGTCAAGGCTGGGAAATGGGGCCGTTCCTTGGCCTCTTCGGGATCCTTACCGTTAACACTTTCCACATGCATAAGGCCATAATAACGTTCCGATTCTTTGGGTGGGCGCGCTTTGCCGGCCACTTTATCGCCATTGCGCAGACCAAAACGACGGATCTGTGAGCTCGAAATATAAATATCTTCGGCACTGGGTCCATAATTTATGGGACGCAAAAAGCCATAGCCATCTTGTCCGACAATGTCCAAAATCCCTTCCATGTAAAAGAAACCTTGCTTTTCCGCTTGTGCACGTATGACAGATAAGGCTAATTCTTTTTTATTCATTTGACTATAGTAGGGAATTTTAAACTCCCGCGCGTAGTTGTAAATCTCTTTTAGCGTTTTGTTTTCCAATTCCGCCATGGTTAAATAGTCGCTCATACTCATTCCTCGATCATTTTTATATCAGCACCTAAGGCTGTCAATTTTTCAATAATATGGTCGTAGCCACGTAAAATATACTCTACTTTGCTAATGGTCGTCGTACCTTCTGCCATAAGACCTGCGATCACCAAACAAGCCCCAGCCCGTAAATCAGAGGCCATGACCTCAGCCCCGTGCAATTGACTAGGACCGTGTAAGCGTATCAAGCTTCCTTCGATCTCAGCATTAGCCCCCATCCGCACTAGTTCTGGAATATGGTTGACGCGCTGCGTATAGATCGTATCTAAGACTTCTGACGTGCCCTTTGCCTTTAAAAGTAGTGGTGTGATCGGTTGTTGTAGATCCGTTGCAAAGCCGGGATAAGGATAAGTCATTAAGGAGATTGCCTGCATGTCTTTAGATTTTGGGACGTAGATGCTGTCTTCACTAATGTCAAGTGCCACCCCGATTTCTTGTAATTTGGAAATAAAACTGTCTAAATGTTCATAGATCACATTTTTGACCGTGATCCCTTCACCACAAGCCGCCGCCATAGCTAAATAAGTCCCCGCCTCGATACGATCAGGGATGATCGAGTGTTGACAACCGTGCAAAGTTTCCACACCTTCGATGCGGATCTCATTGGTGCCAGCACCACGGATCTTAGCGCCCATATTATTTAGTAAAGTGGCCACATCAATAATTTCTGGCTCGCGAGCCGCATTTTCGATGATCGTCTTGCCCTTTGCTTTAACGGCTGCTAACATGATATTAATGGTGGCACCGATCGAAACCATATCTAAGAAGATCCGCTCGCCTTTGAGCCCTTCTTTAGAAGTACGCAAATACATGGCGCCATGTTCGTTGGTCACTTTTGCCCCCAAAGCTTCAAAGCCTTTAATATGTAAATTGATCGGACGCGGACCAAGATAGCAGCCACCTGGCAAACCGACGACACCTTCGCCGAATTTACCTAATAAAGCCCCCATAAAATAATAGGAAGCACGTAAACTATTGATTTTGCCACTTGGCATTGGGATCGAGACGATTTCGGTAGGATCGATTTCTAATCGATTATTTTCAAAAGTAGTTTTAACACCCATGATTTCGAGGATTTCAATCAGGGAATGAACATCTTGGATATCAGGAACGCCTTCTAAGATGACTGGAGAATCCGCTAGAATAGCCGCTGGGATCAAGGCCACCGCGCTGTTTTTCGCACCGCTGATCGTGACTTCACCAGACAAAGGACGATTTCCTTCAATGATTATTTTTTTCATTTTTATCTTCACCTATAATTTTTTTCTTATGACTCCATTCATTCTATCATAAGAAACTAGAAGTGAAAAGCAGCGAAGGCTATTCTGTCTACTCTTTGTCGCTAGTGAAAGTCTGACTTGGCCTTCACTTTTCTATTTCAGGGTCCACGAACACCACTCCTGATCCTTACTTCTCTATTCTAAGGTCCACGACGCTCACCTTTTTATCCTAAAAAATCCCTCAACCACAGCGGCTGAGGGAGAAAAGTTATTTTTTTATTAAGCTTTACCAGCACAACCAAACCAGTCGATGTGTTCTTTGGCATCTTTAATGATGGCAGCTTTACCTGGTGCCAATAGTTTACGAGGGTCAAAGCCTTTGCCTTCGCGGTCTTTACCAGCTTCAATGTATTCGCGCGTTGCTTTAGCAAATGACATTTGGAATTCAGTATTGACGTTGACTTTAGCGATCCCCATCTTGATAGCTTTTTCGATTTGATCTTGAGGGATCCCAGAACCACCGTGTAATACTAATGGCACATCTTCGCCGACAGCGTCTGTGATTGCTTGCAAGTGGTCAAAAGCAAGTCCTTGCCAGTTTTCAGGATAAACACCATGGACATTACCGATACCACAAGCTAAGAAGTCAAGGCCAGTATTGACCATTTTGACACATTCGTCGATATCAGCTAATTCACCAGTACCGATGATGCCGTCTTCTTCGCCACCAATCGTGCCAACTTCACATTCAACGGACATTCCTTTAGCATGAGCTTTGGCAACGACATCTTTTGTCTTTTCCAAGTTTTCTTCAAATGGCAATGCTGAACCATCAAACATAACAGAAGTATAACCTACTTCGATACATTCTAGGGCATCTTCGTAAGCACCATGGTCCAAGTGAAGTACAACTGGAACAGTGATGTTCATGGATTCTACTAAATCATTGACAAGATCGACAACAACTTTATAACCACCCATGTATTTTGCGGCACCCATTGAGGTTTGAATCAAAACTGGGGCATTTTTTTCTTGAGCAGCTGTTAAAATAGCTTGGGTCCATTCAAGGTTGTTTGTATTGAAGGCGCCAACAGCATAACCACCTTTACGAGCTGCTTTGAAAATTTCTGTACCTGATACTAATGGCATAATTGTTTCCTCCTATTTTAAATAGACATTGGTCGAGTAAAAACTCAACTGACAAATTCATTCTACCAAATTTCTCACTTTATTTCTACTAAAAATCTAAAATCTGTGCTTTTTTTCACTTAAACTTTGATTTTATCGCAAATTTCTTTAGAAAATTTTCAGAAAACAGTTAATCCAGCGTCTCTTTACTTTCTAAAGACGTGCGAACGAAAGCTTTGAACAAACGTTGGGGCCGATTGGGACGTGAAATCAATTCAGGATGAAATTGACAACCAATGAAAAACTTATTTTGGGGAAGCTCAATGATTTCCACCAAGCGATCATCCGGTGAAACGCCAGAAAAGATCATGCCGTGTTCTGCAAACTGATCACGATAGGCGTTATTGAATTCGTAGCGATGGCGATGACGCTCTTTTATCAACGTTTCATTGTCATAAGCAGCAGCCGTTTTGGTCCCTTGTTTCAATTTACAAGGATAAAGCCCCAGGCGCAAGGTCCCCCCGAGATTTTCAATATTTTCTTGATCGGCCATCAAATCGATGATCTTATGGGACGCATCGGGCGCATTTTCGGCTGAATTGGCATCTTTTAAACCAAGGACATTACGAGCAAATTCGACACAGGCCAGTTGCATGCCCAAACAGATCCCCAAAAATGGCACATCATTTTCACGGGCATAGCGGATCGCTGCGATCTTACCTTCTAAGCCACGGTCGCCAAAGCCGCCTGGAACCAAGATGCCATCGACCGTTTGCAAGTTCTCAGCGACGTTTTCAGCGGTCAACTCAGCGGCGTTGATCCATTTGATGTCGATATCTGAATCATAAGCATAACCAGCATGTTTCAAAGCTTCAACCACCGAAATGTAGGCATCTGGCAATTCGACATATTTGCCGACCAAACCAATCGTGACTGTTTTTTTCAAATGCAATACTTTTTCTTCCAAAGCTTTCCATTCAGTCATATCAGCAACTGGCACGTCTAACTTCAACTGATCACAAACGATCTGGTCCATGCCTTGCTTTTGTAAATTCAATGGAATGGAGTAAAGTGTGTCGACATCGAGCGATTCAATGACAGCTTCCGGTGCCACATCACAAAACTGAGCCAATTTCTCTTTCATGCTTTGCGGAACTGGATATTCCGAGCGGACGACCAAAATATTCGGTTGGATCCCCAAACTACGGAGTTCCTTAACACTATGTTGGGTCGGTTTGGTTTTCATTTCACCCGCTGCTTTTAAATACGGGATCAAAGTGGTATGGATATATAAAACATTTTCCGCCCCGACCTCAGCTTTCATTTGCCGCAGAGCTTCTAGAAATGGCAACGATTCGATATCACCGACCGTCCCACCGACTTCGGTGATGATCACATCTGAATCGGTCTTTTTAGCGGCTCGCATGATCTTTTCTTTGATGGCATTGGTGATGTGCGGAATGACCTGAACGGTTGCTCCAAGATAGTCGCCTTTGCGTTCTTTTTTGATGACTTCCGAATAAATCTTTCCGGTCGTAACATTGGAATATTTGTTCAAGTTGATATCGATGAAGCGTTCATAATGACCCAGGTCAAGATCGGTCTCCGTGCCATCATCGGTCACAAAAACTTCCCCATGTTGATAAGGACTCATCGTGCCGGGATCGACATTGATGTAAGGATCGAATTTTTGGATCGTGACCTTCAACCCCCGATTTTTAAGCAAACGTCCCAATGAAGCCGCCACGATCCCTTTTCCAATCGATGAAACGACACCGCCTGTTACAAAAATGTACTTTGTCATAGAATCAAACCCCTTATGTGTTTATTCGGAAAGCTTTCAAAAAACAAAAAACTCCCTATTCATTTGCGAATAGGGAGCTGATTTTCATTGATTGACCCAACTAAGGGTGCCCAAATAGTATGATACCTTGTCCATAACCAAATGTCAATTATTTTTACATAGCAGGTAAACGAAAAAGCTAGTCTTGAGTTACGATTCACAGCCGAACTTATAGAATCTCACTAGGCTTTCACTTTTGTATCTACTTCGGTCAGCCAATCTCGAGGTGAAGCGACTGCTTCGACCGTAAATTGTAACGGTCTCAAAATAAGGTTTTGGCGACCAAACCATTTATTAGTCTAAGCCCGTTCTTTTGTACCAATCCTTTCTTAGTCGTCCTACGTCTCTACTTATGCATCCTTGGCGGGGGTATCAAAGGCACTCGTTTTTCCAATTCGGGTACCTTTCACGCCATCATAGGCACTCGCTTTTTGATTTCTGGTACCTTTCAACTTCTTAGGGGAGTTATTCTCCACCATAAGCTTACCCCGCTCATATGTTTTTCCTACTAATAAAACTGATACAAAGCTTTGAACGACACCCAAAAGATATACCTTCTTAATAGTTCGAGAAAAAGACCATTCTTCTCAGCATTAGCAAAAAAGCCCTGCATGCACAGGACTTTTTCCTTTTTAATAAAGTTCTAAATACTGATCACGTTCCCAGTCGGAAACCGTTTGGCGAAAGGCGGCCCATTCCATCTTTTTCGCTTGGACAAAGTTATTAAAGATATGTTCGCCCAACGCATCGATCATTACTTGATCTTTGCGTAACACTTTAATAGCGTTGTGGATCGTTGAGGGCAGGTCATAAATTTGGGCGGCATGTCGTTCTTCTTCGGTCATCACATAAATATTGCGATCCACAGCAGGTGGTGGTGTCAACTTATTTTTGATACCATCAAGACCGGCTGCTAACAAAACCGCCAGAGCCAAATAAGGATTGGCTGACGGATCGACCGAACGCAATTCTAACCGTGTCGAAGCCCCACGTGATTCTGGCACTCGGATCAGAGGTGAACGATTATGACCCGACCAAGCCACGTAAACCGGCGCTTCAAAACCCGGTACCAACCGTTTATAGGAATTGACGATCGGATTGCACACGGCCGTATAAGCTCGCGCATGCTCGATCAACCCACCTAAAAAGTGATAGGCTGTTTCGCTTAACGCCATTTCACCTTTTGGATCATAAAAAACATTTTCCTTACCCTTAAATAAGGACATGTTGCAATGCATGCCTGAACCAGCAATTCCGTACAGAGGCTTTGGCATGAACGTCGCGTGCAACCCATGTTTCCTAGCAATCGTTTTGACTACTAATTTAAATGTTTGGATATTATCACAAGCCTCGATTGCGTCAGCGTATTTAAAATCGATCTCGTGTTGACCCGGTCCCACTTCATGGTGAGAAGCTTCTACCTCAAAACCTAATTTTTCCAATTCCAAAACAATATCGCGACGACAATTTTCACCAAGATCAGTCGGGGCAAAGTCGAAATAACCACCCTTGTCATTTAAATCCGTTGTGATCTCGCCATTTTCATCGAGCTTAAATAAGAAAAATTCAGGTTCAGGTCCAAGATTGAAGGAAGTAAAACCCATTTCTTTCATTTGACCTAACACACGCCGCAAATTGCCCCGTGGATCACCTGGAAATGGCTTTCCAGCAGGACTATAAATATCACAGATCAAACGAGCTACCTTGCCATGTTCTGCCTCCCAAGGAAATATCATCCAGGTCGACAGATCCGGATGCAAACACATATCACTTTCTTCGATTCGCACAAAACCTTCGATCGACGAACCATCAAACATCATTTTATTTTCCAAAACTTTATCGATTTGGCTGACTGGGACTTCCACATTTTTGATCGTGCCCAAAATGTCGGTAAACATTAAACGTAAAAAGCGTACGTTCTCCTTCTCGATAATTTTTTTGATATCTTCTCCCGTATAATTCACTTTTGGCATTTTTCCCCATCCTTTTTCCTAGCAAAATAAGAGCGCGTCCTAAAAATTTCCGACTGCTCTTTTTTTACTACAACTGTTATAATTTTGGCCGCTGATTTTGAAAAGCATCTGGCTGATTCAAACCACCTTGAGAAAGCATCTCATCGTAAAAGATCCTACGTACATCCGCGTCCGTCAAAGCTTTGTTATGCAAATTTTGTTTTTCTTCTTCCTTTAGTTCATATAAACGCTTGATACCAGCCATGTTCAACCCATCTGAAAGATAATCTTTGATCTCTAACAAAGTATCCATGTCATTTAAGGAATACATCCGTCGATTACTCTCACTTCTTTGCGGATGGATCAAGCCTTGTTCTTCATAATAACGGATTTGTCGAGCCGTCAAGTCAGTCAATTTCATAACTGTCCCGATCGGAAATACTGACATCGAACGCCGCAATTCTTTTTCTCGCATGATGATCTCCTTTCCACCTGACCACTTATCTATGCCCACTATAACAAGGGATCTAGCAAATGTCAACTAGCCATGTAAGGTAATCTATCATATTGATGCAGCTTAAAGACCACTGAATGATTTCTATGAGAATCTTTTTATTGGCTCTTAAAAAACTACCCTTGGAATATTTCATAAAAAGAAAAAAATCCTGACCCTAGGCATTCGATCAGGATTTTTTCACTTATTACAAAAATTTAGCTCAGCCGTTAGGTCCGCCGCCCATGCCGCCACCGCCAGGGCCACCACCCATGTCGCCACCGCCCATACCGCCGCCACCCATCATATCTTCAGGAAGCTCGGTCACGGTTTCGCCATTTACGATCAATGTTCCACCAGAAAACGTACCAGTACCATCATAATCGACCGTGTTTGGTCCCGTCAGAGTCACGGTTCCGCCGGTAATGGTCAAGTCGCCATTACTATCTAAACAGTCCGTATCGCCTTGGGCCGTCTCGACAGTTACGTTACCACCATTTATCGTCAAGCTTAGACCATCAGTAATAATATCTGAAGCCGAAGCATTGATGCCATCATCGGTCGCATAGATCGAAACATCGCCACCATCGATAATGATCACGGGTGCTTCGATACCTTCCACACAAGACTCAACGGTCACAGTACCGCCAGTGATCCAAAGTTTTTGTTCAGCCTTCACCGCGTCATCACCAGAAGTCACTGTCAATTCACCACCTGTAATGGTCAAGATACCTTTGCCAAGATCGGTCGTGTTACTCGATTTGATTCCATCACCTTGGGCATCGATTACGACCGTCCCATCTGACATCGTGACCGAATCTTTGCCACGGATCCCGTCATCAACACTGGTCACATTGATCGTGCCGCCTTCGATCCACAAATCATCTTTACCTACGATCCCATCGGCAAAGTTTGCCGTGACATTCAGCGTACCAGTCCCTGTAATAACTAGATCGTCAGAAGAATAAATGGCGCCGTCGATTTCTTCATCGCTACGAGTTGCGGCATCTTCTACAGTATTGGTCGTGCCGTCTGCTAATTCGATCACAGTCATTTCGGCATTTTCAATATCGATAGCCGCTCCTTCACTACTTTTGATCGTGGCATCACTCAAAATGATTCGGACATTGCCATCCGTGTTGACGGTGACCTGGCCCGTCGTACTACCGGTCAATACATAGGTCCCTGCTTCCGTGATAGCTAAACCATCTTCTGTCAAGGTAACATTTGTCGTGTCCAATGAATCCCAATCGATACTATCGCTATCACTAGTGCTTTCTGCTGTCGAAGCTGAAACAGCTGTCGTTTCCGATTGCGAGCTAGCACTGGATGAACTGCTGGCTGCAACACTGGTGCTCGAGCTGACCGAACTTGCTTGGGTACTCGTACAAGCTCCAGTCGCTAACAATACCACGCCCATAGATGCGATCAGCAATGCTTTTTTTAATGGATACATATCAATTCCTCCCCCTTGTTTAGGTACTATTTCTAAGTACTGAAGTCAGTTTATAGGAATTAACTTAAAAGAAGCTTAACTCAAGAAAAAAAATAAAATAATTTTGCGTTAAACGAGCCGATTTCTTCATTTAAAAAAATGAAAGGATGGCACGGATCAACTAAAGAACAAACTTAGCGTTACGATCATGACTTTTTTTATTTCCGCATAAAGCTCCCCCTTATTTTTAATGACTAACTATAGGACAGCAATGCTTTCTTAAAATCAGTGTCACTTTCGCCCTACAAAAAATGCTTCAGCAAAGGTCAATCCCTTTTGCTGAAGCATTTTCTTAATTTTCTTTGATATCTGTTCGTTTCAAAAGGACCCAAGACACTAAAGTTGCTAGAACGATATAGGCTCCGATGATCACAAAAGGTCGCATGCCAAGACTTTGGATTTGATCGGCTAAATTTAATTGAACGCTGACCCCAGCAACGGATCCACCTTCATCGGTCATGCCACTCATATTCATCAGGACCGTTTGGATTTTCCCTGTGTTCGTCGATAGTAAGTAAGGATCGATATCGAAGCTTCGCAAGATCGGAAGCTTCATGATCATATTAATGATTGAACCACCCATTCCTAATGACAATAAAATAAATAATGTTAACGGGATCGTACTACTTTGCGTTTTGATCGCCACAATTTGCGTCACCGTAGCAAAAGCGATTGTAAATAAAATGTAAAAGCCTACTTGACTCAAGAGATAAATGATCTGTTGGCTAGTGAAAAATGGGATCCCTTTATTAAGTAAAAATAAAAGGCCATACCCTGCCAAAAAAGCCAAGGCCATAAAAGTCATTGCAGCCAACATGTAGATCACGGTCACGATGATTTTAGCCACTAAATACTCACTTTTTCGTAAACCTGAACTAAAGACGCGGATCGAATTTCGGCTACTATAATCATCTAAGTAGACCGTCGAATAAACTTGTGGGCAAATCACAAAAGAACCCACTGTAATCAGAGACATCCCCGCGGTCAGAAAATAAAAATTTGTGATTTCTGTTGGATCCCCATTAAAATTACTATTATTTAGCACCATGATCAGCACAAAAGCAAGAGCTAACACCATCCAATAAATACGGTTACTCGTCTTATGAAACAAACGATAAAGATCGGCTTTGATATAATTAAACATGCGACACTCCTCCTTGATGGATCAAATTCAAATAGTAATCTTCTAAGGTTTGTTGATGTGGGGCCAATTTGTGTAAAGAAAGGCCGCCCTCTACCAAAATTTTAGCAATTTTATCGGCCGCTTCGATCGGTTTTGTCACGACGATTTCTTTATCCCCATTGACAAAGTAATCAAGATCCGTGATTTTTTCTTCTAATAAAGAAGTAGCCAGATCCGGTCGATCTACTTTAATGACGAGTTGATCTTCGGTTTGGTCAAATAACTGCTTACGATCGATTTCTTGTAGAAGCTCGCCTTCATGAATGAAACCAAAACGTGTACCGATCAGCCCCAATTCACCTAAAATGTGAGAAGATAAAATAAAAGTCGTATTTTGTTCTTGATTCAATTTTTGCACCAATTGCCGAAAGCTCGCGATACCTTGCGGGTCCAACCCGTTGATCGGCTCATCCATAATGATCAAATCAGGATTTCCCAGTAAGGCATTTCCAATATTCAAGCGTTGTTTCATGCCCATTGAAAAAGATTTGACTTTTTTGGAAACACCTTTTAATTCGATCAACTCCAAGACACGATCCACTTCGTTCAGATCCGTGATTCCTTTCAATTTACAACTATAAACCAAATTGTCATGCGCATTTAAATAAGGGAAA
The DNA here is from genome assembly GCA_041859945.1 of Tetragenococcus sp. Lineage (GTDB taxonomy): Bacteria > Bacillota > Bacilli > Lactobacillales > Enterococcaceae > Tetragenococcus. Next base: position 4,573 of record JBFLGC010000007.1, on the reverse strand, counting down.
TATTGCGAACCAAACATGAAGCCGATATTTTTTTGCGCTCCTTTTAATTGTTCCAAATCCGTTTCCCCATAAATCGCCACTTCGCCACTATCGATAAGGCCTAGCCCCATGATCGACTTGAATAGAGTCGATTTCCCAGCGCCATTTTTACCGATCAGACCATAGATCTCACCTTGTCGTACATGGATCGAAACATTTTCTAAAGCATGTTGACTCCCATACATCTTGGTCACTGCTCGTGTTTCTACGATATTTTCCATAATTTTGCTCCTTTTTGCTTTATTGAGTTCATCTTACAAAGAAAAACTGTCATAAACCTTTCATAATCCTTACAAAAGTCTTACATTTTAACTGAAGTACACAAAAAGAGTACGACGCTAAGATCAACGCCGTACTCTTTTAAAGCTTTTATTTTACATGAGCATCCACAAAAGCTTTGATCTCATTATCTTGACAACCAGCATAGAAACAGTCCAAGAATCGCTTGGTCAAAGCTGTTTGCACCAATTCTGGATCGACTTTAGCCAAGCCTTCCAACAAGGGCTTATTGACGGCCGTTTTGACATCAGCTAAAATGCCAGCATTGCGGACTTGCGAAGCTTTATTTTCTTTTGGATACCCCATACCAGAAGGCGAACCAAACGCTTTATCAAAAATAGTCCCGATATTTAGTTCCGCACCCCAGCCAAAACCTTTGGCGAACGGGATCGACAAAGCATTGCCATTATTGATTTGTAAGAACAAATAAGCATCGGTCGGTTCGATACAATAGCCACAATACACACCAGGATAAGCATTCAAGGACATCAGAGCTCCTTGACCCGTACCGCAGCCTGCAACGACAAAGTCCACGGCTTTGGAGTTCAACAACAAAGCCGCTTGGATCCCCAAGTGGATATAAGTCAAACGTGGGTTTTCTTCAGTGTAAGCTTCCGGAACATCTCCGGAAACAGCGGGCTTTTCCATGGCCACATTAAAAACTTCATGATCATATTTTTTCCCGACCTTTTCCAATTCATTTAAAATGATCGGATTTTTGGCAGCTTGACTAAATTCATTAACGCGATTTTCATGTATAACTTCCTCCTAAATAATTTTACCTACCTTAGTAACATAGCGAGAAAATGTGAAGCTGTCAACACGTTTTAGTATACTTCATAAAAAATGGTTACTTATTGACGGTAGTCTAGATTTACTTCAGGTAATTCCCAATCAAAATTTCATGAAGAAAATGACTGTTGATAGCTTAACTGACCAATATTAAAAAACTCATTTCAATAATCATTCCTATAGAGAGCCCGGCATCTAAGCCTCAAAAATGTAAAGAAACATTGAAATTTCAATTCACGCTCTCATGAAGAGAGCGACCTTTACGTTTAGTATAATCTAGGGACGGATGAAAAATTTCAATCCACGCTCTCATGAAGAGAGCGACGCAAAAGCTGACAGATGATGAAATGACAAATCCAATTTCAATCCATGCTCTCACGAAGAGAGCGACAAATTGTTCCCGCCACCTTATATAACTATTGTAAGATTTCAATCCACGCTCTCATGAAGAGAGCGACTAGGATGTGCTGCTACCAACGCAAACAGTCCACTATTTCAATCAACGCTCTCATGAAGAGAGCGACTTAAATTATCATGATTCAGAAAGCCGTAAGCAGATTTCAATCCACGCTCTCATGAAGAGAGCGACAATTTGCAAATGGGGTAATCTTAGAATGGTTTAATATTTCAATCCACGCTCTCATGAAGAGAGCGACGATATAGGCAATGCCGTGAACTGCATGGATGGCAGCCAGATTTCAATCCACGCTCTCATGAAGAGAGCGACGGTTGTATCATTTTCGGTAGAACCTTTGTTTGTACATTTCAATCCACGCTCTCATGAAGAGAGCGACTCAAGCCATTTTTTGATCTCAGGTGCCCGATCTAATTTCAATCCACGCTCTCATGAAGAGAGCGACATATCTCTTTGATAGGCAGACTTCAAATCAATAATAATTTCAATCCACGCTCTCATGAAGAGAGCGACGTCAACAATTAAATATTGACATTTCATTATTACCCATTTCAATCCACGCTCTCATGAAGAGAGCGACCAACTGAGCACCCTTCATCGCCAAAATCCCACTTATTTCAATCCACGCTCTCATGAAGAGAGCGACAACAGGAAAATCGGGAACTTGATGCTTTACTGATTATTTCAATCCACGCTCTCATGAAGAGAGCGACCGAGCTTCTTTAGCCTCTTTGATATTGTCATCAGTATTTCAATCCACGCTCTCATGAAGAGAGCGACTCATCACCGTTAAACATGAAATCGACGTCCATATCAATTTCAATCCACGCTCTCATGAAGAGAGCGACCCGATTTGGGCAGGTTGTCGATTCTTTGGGCAAATTTCAATCCACGCTCTCATGAAGAGAGCGACGTCGTAGCAATCGAATTTCTAAAGCAGTAGAGAACATTTCAATCCACGCTCTCATGAAGAGAGCGACGCGTGCAAAATTATGGCGAACCGTTGACGGATACCATATTTCAATCCACGCTCTCATGAAGAGAGCGACGTTAGAAATCTACAATTGTTTGAAAGACCATGCATCATTTCAATCCACGCTCTCATGAAGAGAGCGACAAACGGAATTCGATGCGCAATTGTCACTTTTAACCATTTCAATCCACGCTCTCATGAAGAGAGCGACTAGATTGTTTATACCATTTCGATTTGTCATCATAAATTTCAATCCACGCTCTCATGAAGAGAGCGACTCGGTTAAATTGTTTTGTTTACCATAATTCAAAAAATTTCAATCCACGCTCTCATGAAGAGAGCGACATTTTTGGGAATAAATATTTGTTGATAAATGTTTCATTTCAATCCACGCTCTCATGAAGAGAGCGACTGGAGCAACAATGAATCAGGATTTATCACTTTTACTATTTCAATCCACGCTCTCATGAAGAGAGCGACGTTATTAAGGAAGGATAATTTTATATGTATGATAATTTCAATCCACGCTCTCATGAAGAGAGCGACTAGGGGTTTTTGTTAGTCGTAATATTCATTTTGTTATTTCAATCCACGCTCTCATGAAGAGAGCGACTGTTCTTGCTTCGATAAACGTTCAATTGTTTCAAACATTTCAATCCACGCTCTCATGAAGAGAGCGACCTAAGCGGCATTGGCGCGAAACTTGGCGTCAACTGATTTCAATCCACGCTCTCATGAAGAGAGCGACTCGATCAGCCGCATAAGTTGTAGTTCTAAAAGCGATTTCAATCCACGCTCTCATGAAGAGAGCGACGACTTTAAGCATTTAAATCACCTGCAATCAATTCTTATTTCAATCCACGCTCTCATGAAGAGAGCGACTTGGTTCTTTATTATCAAATTTCAAAGCTTGCAAATTTCAATCCACGCTCTCATGAAGAGAGCGACCGCCCAAAGCTTTCAATTTCGCACGATACTTTTCAATTTCAATCCACGCTCTCATGAAGAGAGCGACTCTAGTTAGTTTTGGCTTTAACCCTGCTTTTGCATATTTCAATCCACGCTCTCATGAAGAGAGCGACTAATCATCAATGATGTCCTCGCTTATCTCAAAAGCATTTCAATCCACGCTCTCATGAAGAGAGCGACGTCCACGAAACAGCTAATGCCACTGCTACAGGTAATTTCAATCCACGCTCTCATGAAGAGAGCGACGGCTTGATACTAGTTCCGACCCAAGGCGTTTATGCATTTCAATCCACGCTCTCATGAAGAGAGCGACGCATTATCTGGGATTGTTACTGTAATTACGTTAGTATTTCAATCCACGCTCTCATGAAGAGAGCGACTAGTGATCAAACACAAGATGTTAACAGAACAATTATTTCAATCCACGCTCTCATGAAGAGAGCGACAACTGGTGATTGCTGATATTCCTTACAACTTAGGATTTCAATCCACGCTCTCATGAAGAGAGCGACGTGGATTAGCTTTCACCAGCGTTCCGTCTTTGCATTTCAATCCACGCTCTCATGAAGAGAGCGACTGGGCGCCAGTTGGTCAAGATGTACCGTGAACTAAAATTTCAATCCACGCTCTCATGAAGAGAGCGACTCAAGGTTCTACCAGTTTAAAAATAAGCGGGCACTATTTCAATCCACGCTCTCATGAAGAGAGCGACCGCGTAGGTGTACATCATCAAACTATTGGTAAGTACATTTCAATCCACGCTCTCATGAAGAGAGCGACTTGAATCGTCCTCTACTACAATTGAATCCACTACAATTTCAATCCACGCTCTCATGAAGAGAGCGACTCGGGCTTCCAATTTATTGATTCTGTGGCAGTTGAAATTTCAATCCACGCTCTCATGAAGAGAGCGACGATTATAAGGAAAAAGGTTATGTATATCTTTTAAATTTCAATCCACGCTCTCATGAAGAGAGCGACGTGAGCCGATGGTATACAAGTTAGCTTTTAAAGCATTTCAATCCACGCTCTCATGAAGAGAGCGACTGGGAGTGTGGAGGAAGTATGAAGCGATTAACTGAATTTCAATCCACGCTCTCATGAAG
>JBFLGC010000079.1:0-7945 GCA_041859945.1 Tetragenococcus sp. | reverse complement strand
GTTTTGCTTGCTTTGTTCAGTTTTCAAAGGTCTACTTTGTCGCCGTAGCAACTTTTATATCTTACCAGACGCACTTTCGTTTGTCAAGAAAAAGTTTTAAAAGTTTTTTGAACTTTTTTTCAGTGCTCGATCAGCGACTTGAATATCATAACAAATGTACTCTTATCTGTCAACAACTTTTTCAGAAGTTTTTATAAAAAGTTTTTTTGCTAAAATAGTCATGTTTTTTCGAACTTACTTCTTTTTTTCAATAATAAAAAAATAGTAAACTCTCAAAACCAACGTTAATTAATTTACCACCTAAATAAATACTTGTCAACAATTAAATTTCATTTTTTTAAATATCCTAGTCACTACACTACGAGATCTTTTCCAGGTCTTTCATAAGTCAATCGAGGCAGATATGGATATAGAACCACTTGCATCATAATGTGGTAGGGATGAACACCTCTATTACTGTCTAAAGTGAGGATATGGCCAACTACTTGTACTGTACAATGATTCCTTCTTAAGTAACTGCTCATGGTTGCTTCTTTCTATAGTCATTTTCTTCACCTATAAACTAATTAAAAAAGCTAAGCGTCGCACATTATTTTCTTATTTTCGACATATTTCACGAGTCATGATAGGCACTCGCTTTCCGGTTTCTGGTGCCTTTCACGCTCGCACACTCTTCGTTCGCTGTTTTTACTACAATAAAAAGCTAGAGCACTCTTTAGCTCTAGCTTTTGAATTCTTTCAGCATTTGATTGACGACACCCACTGGAAAACCTACGATGCTATAGTAATCACCAACTACTTCTTTTACAAAAATCGCCGCGGCTCCTTGGATCGCATAGGCTCCGGCTTTGCCTTGGTACTCATTTTTATCTAGGTAATTCTCGATTTCTGCGACCGTCAGTGGATAGAAGGTCACTTTACAGGGAACTAATCGTGAACAGATTTGCTCTCCTTTCCGTATAACAACGGCAGTAAAAACGGTATGAGTATGGCCACTAAAAAGTGTCAACATTTTCAAAGCATCCGCTCGCGTTGCCGGTTTGCCAAAAACTTTTCCCTGATAACTAACGATCGTATCACAACCGATCACAAGCTCATTGGGATGATCTTTAGCGATGTCAGCCGCCTTATTTTGAGCCGTTTGCATAACATAGGTCTTAGAATCACCTGTTTTACCGATCGTTTCATCGATAGAAGCGGGCATGATTTGAAAATCAGGAATCAGTTTGTGTAAAAGTTCTTGTCTTCTTGGTGACTGTGAAGCTAAGATAACCACTATTCATTACCTCCTCTTGATTGATGAGGATCCTGGATGCGTTTGAACATTTTTTCCATGTCGCCATTGGTGAAATGGATCAAGACGGGTCGCCCATGGGGACAATTAAAGGGATTTTCGCATTTGGCTAAATCAGTCAACAAAACCCGGGCTTGCATATCATTGAGATGATGGTTGGCTTTGATCGAACGTTTACAGCTCATCATGATAGCCGTCGCTTCTCTAAATTTATGGACACTGACTTTGCCTGTGGTAAGTAACATATCGATCATTTGACGCAAAGTCTCTTCTTCAAGACCGGCAGGATACCACGTCGGATGAGTTCGGACAATAAAACTATTCGCTCCAAAATCTTCTAAAAAAATGCCTACTTCTTCTAATAAGGGCGCTTGTTCCCGCAACAGGATCGCGTCACTTGAGGGATATTCCAAAACGATCGGCACTAATAATTCTTGTTGATCAGTGGATACTTCGCCGATTTTTTGGCGGAAATATTCATATTTGATCCGTTCCTGAGCAGCATGCTGATCGATGATGTATAAGCCGTCTTGACTTTGGGCAAATAGATAGGTGCCATGCATTTGTCCGAAATATTCCAGTTCTGGAAAACGCTGGGTCGGTGCTTTTTCTGTCATTACTTGGTCGATCAGCTGTTGCGTTTTTGTTTGATGGATATCCAAATCAGGATGATTATTCGTGATTTCCGTCAAGGATTCTTCGACTGGTGGTAGCGTCTCGCGTGGGGCTTCGGAATAGTTTTCCACATTTTCACTTGGAACATTTGTCCTTTCAAGAGATTTTTCTTGACGATTTTTCGTTGTCATATCAATGTTTTCTGACGACTCATCGTTTCTTTGAGCGACTTGTCCCCGTCTATCCCCAAGCTTATCCACAAAGTTATCCACAGGCTGAGTTGGGGTGGTATAAAAGTCATTCTGAGCTGCGTCAAAGTGCAATTTTCCTGGTTTTTCAGAGGTGTCAACATCCATGGTAAGTTGCTCTGCTTGTTCTTTCGTTTCACTTTTTCGTTTGAAGCTTAGATTATCGGCCGCATTCGGGATCAGATTTTCTTCACGTAAAACTTCAGTGATTGCTTTACTGATCAGTGCCGTCAGCTCTGACTCTTTAGACAGACGCACTTCTTGCTTGGTCGGATGGACATTGACATCTACTAAGAGTGGATCCATTTCGATCTCAACAACAGCAATGGGGAAACGACCGACCATGAGCTTGGAGCCGTAGCCGTTGACAATAGCTTTGTTCAAAGCAAAATTTTTGATATAGCGGCCATTGATAATAGTCGATAAATAATTACGATTGGCTCGCGTCACTTCGGGCAAGGAAATATAGCCACTGATTTCAAAATCGAGATCTTTTGCCTGGATCGGGCGCATTTTTTTAGCAGTTTGTAACCCATAAATCCCTGCGATCGTCTGACGCAGATCCCCATTTCCAGAAGTAGCGGTCATTTTATTGCCATCGTGGACCAAACGAAAGGCGATAGCAGGATGGCTAAGGGCCAAGCGATTGACCATATCGCCAATATGAGCCAGTTCTGTTTGCAAGGTCTTGACATATTTCAAGCGAGCCGGGGTATTATAAAATAAATTTTCGACCGTGATCTTGGTGCCAAGGCGCAGCTGGGCGGCTTTTTTAGAGGTGATCTGACCGCCTTTTAAAGTCATCAGCGTCCCTTGTGTTTCGCCTTGCACGGCTGTTTCGATCGTGATTTCCGAAACCGAAGCGATGCTCGGTAAAGCCTCCCCACGAAAACCTAAGGAGCGGATCCTAAATAGATCTTCACGATTGTGGATCTTACTTGTGGCATGACGCTTAAAAGCATTTTCCACATCTTCAGTGGCGATCCCTTCGCCATTATCGGTGACTTGGATCTTCTTTAGCCCAGCTTCTTCTAACAAAATATCGATCTGACTGCCGCCAGCATCGATGGCATTTTCGATCAATTCCTTGACAACAGAGGCCGGCCGTTCCACCACTTCACCGGCTGCGATCTGATTCGCTAGCGTTTCTGATAATTCTTGGATTTTTGCCATGTCTTCCTCTCCTTTCTAATGAATGATTGTCGGTAACATTGGCTAACTGCTACATTTCTACCCAAGCGTGTCCCATTTCATCGATTATTTTTACTAGATTTGGGTAGCTAACAAAAATTGTAGCCGTATTGACATTAGGATGAATCCCGATTTTGGGAAATTTTGACAAGTCGCGATCCAATACTACCGTAACACGATTTTCTAAGTCATACTGCAAAGCCAAGGGCGTCACTTCTCCAGGCTCTACTGCTAAAACGTCCCTTAGTTCAGCTTTTGTCGCAAAGGATAGACTCCTTCGGCTGACTTTTAACCTTTGTGCCAGTCCCTTAAAGTCCAATTTTTTATTGCCAGCCATTAAGCATAAATAGAAAGGTTCCTGATTTGTTTTCAAGAATAAATTTTTAGCCACAGGTAGGGCCTGTTCTGGCATATGCCACACAGCTTGGTGGTTGATTTCTTCATAAAAAATTTTATGCTCAGCTAAAAAGGTTTGTGCTTCTTCATAAGTTGCTTTCATTTCTCACGTACCTGCTTTTGTAGCTCATACAAGGAGTTTAAGGCTGCCATCGGTGTCATTTCCATGACATTCAAGTCCTTTAATTGCTCCAAGGCCTCACTTTCTGCTTCGGAAACTTCGCTGAATAAAGAAAGCTGTTGATTCTCTTTGACACGCGACGGCGCAGCCTGATCTTGAACCGCATTTTGACTTTCTAAGGTCTGTAAGATCTTATCCGCTCGTTTCAAAAGTGACGCAGGTAGGCCGGCGATCTTGGCCACATGGATCCCATAACTCTTATCGGCAGGTCCTGCCATCATCTTATGCAAGAAAACCAAGTCGCCATCTTTTTCAACAGCACCGACATGGATATTTTTTAATTGTGGCAATTCTTTTTCTAAAACGGTCAATTCATGATAATGCGTCGAAAAAAGTGTCTTAGCGCGAACATTGCGATGGATATATTCGATGATAGCTTGGGCCAGTGCCATACCGTCATAAGTCGCGGTCCCGCGGCCCAATTCATCAAATAAAATCAGACTGTTAGGCGTCGCATGACTCAAAGCTTGATTGGCCTCCATCATTTCTACCATGAAGGTACTTTGGCCAGCGATTAAGTCATCGCTGGCTCCGATCCGGGTAAAGATGCGATCGAAAATCGGCATCAAAGCTTCTTCAGCCGGTACAAAACAACCGATCTGAGCCATGATCACCGTCAGGGCAAGTTGGCGCATGTAGGTACTTTTACCTGACATATTGGGGCCGGTAATCAATAAGATCATGGTTTCTTGATCCATTTCGATCGAATTAGGGATGTATTCTTGATGACCCAACACTTTTTCAACGACCGGATGGCGGCCTGCTATGATCTTTAATTCTTTTTGATCACTCAAAACCGGACGGACATATTGATAGCGTTCGCTGATTGTCGCAAAACTTTGCAAAACGTCTGCGCAACTTATGGCTTTGGCCAAAGTTTGCAAGCGATCGATGGCTTTTTTCACTTCTTCGCGAACTCCTAAAAACAAGCGATATTCTAAATCGACGGATTCATTTTCCGCTTCTAAAATCAATTTTTCTAGTTCTTTCAACTCAGGTGTGATGAACCGTTCGGCATTGGCTAAGGTTTGCTTGCGTTCATAACGACCTTCTTCAAGATTACCTAAATTGGCTTTAGTAATTTCGATATAATAGCCAAAAACACGATTATAGCCGACCCGCAAATTTTTGATACCGGTTGCCTTCCGCTCTTTGGCTTCTAATTCAGCGATCCATTTTTTACCATTATGCATCGCTTCCCGGTATTTATCGAGCTGCTTATCGAAGCCGTCTTTGATGACATTGCCTTCTGTGACCGCTAGTGGCGCTTCCTCATTTATGGACCGTTCGATCAACGTTACCAAATCATCCATCGGCTCCATTTTTTCTAATAAAGTGGTCCATTCGCCTTGATCGATCCCTTGTAAGATCGTGCGGATCCGCGGCACTTGTTGCAAAGAAGCCTTTAGTTGCAAGAGGTCACGACCATTGACACTGCCGAAAGCCACCCGTCCAGCCAAACGTTCCATATCATAGACTTTGGTCAAAGCTTCTTGCAAATCAGCTCGTTCAAAAAAGGCATTGAGTAAAGAAGCCACTTGCTCTTGACGACTAGTGATCTGACTTTTCTGGATCAAAGGACGATCGAGCCATTGTTTAAGTAAACGCCCGCCCATCGCCGTTTTGGTCTCATCCAAAAGCCATAGCAAGGTCCCTTGCTTTTTGCCAGAGCGGATTGCCTGCGTCAATTCGAGATTGACCTTGGAATAATGATCCATTTTCAGAAAGTGATCAGGCTGATATTCGACGGCTTTTTGTAAATGATCGAGACTCCGTTTTTGGGTCAACGCTAGATAAGATAAAAGTTTGCCCGTAACTTCTTTTTCCAACTCATCGGTCAAATCACTGGTCAAAAATTGAAATTCGGCATTTTCTTCATAGATCTCCTGTTTAGAAAAAACAAGACCGAGCCGTTTGTCGAGTTCTTCTTTTAAATGATCTGAAATTTCCGTTGTAAAGACGATTTCCTTGGTTTGTAAAGCTGAGGCTTCATTCAAAACAGCTTCCTCGTCTAAAAGACGCGCCGTGCGCAATTCCCCAGTAGACAGATCGACATAGGCAAAGCCATAGCCATCCGTGCCTTTAGCTAGTGCTGTCAAGTAGTTATTATCTTTAGCTGATAAACTCTTGCCATCCATCACCGTGCCTGGTGTCACAAGATGTGTCACTTCGCGTTTGACCATCCCTTTAGCCAGTTTAGGATCTTCCATTTGTTCACAAATAGCGACTTTATAGCCCTGTTCGACCAAGGTATCGATATAACCATCCACTGCGTGATGAGGCACGCCACACATCGGGATCGGCTCTTGAGCATTTTTATTACGACTGGTCAAGGTCAACTCTAATAATTGCGATACTTTAAGCGCATCGTCATTGAATAATTCATAGAAATCCCCTAGACGATAGAACAAAAAAGCATCTGGGTACTGAGCCTTGATGCTTAAGTATTGTTCCATCATGGGAGTATTTTTAGTCTTTTGAGGCATTGTGGTAATCTTCCTCCTCGATCGCTTGATTCACCTGTTTTTGTAATTTATCGGTGACATAATGTAATAATTCATTGGCATCCCAAAGTTTTTCACGGTAACTAACCACTAGCGGATGACTATCGTACTCTTTGGTCAAGGCCTCGATACAAGCCACTGCTTGTTTTTCGGCTTCGGGTTTGTCATAATGAGCAAACTGCACCGCCTCTTTTTGAGCGGCTTTGATTTGTGCTTCTAATTCTTGTAAATGGGGATTGTTCTGAGCACGTTCTTGAATGCTTTTAAAATCTTGGATCGTTTCGTTCTCACCAAGTAAGGTCAATAACTTATCCAAGGCAACTTTTACTTCGGGATCATGCTCGAAAGGGTCCATTTGTAAAAATCTCCTTTCCTTAATCGATCAAAGGCCGATCTTCACTTACTTGAAACGGTTTAATGGAGCGGACTTGTCCCGTCTGATCATTTATTTCTAAAAGACAGGCCGATAAAATACTCCGACCCGATTCGATGACTTCAAAGCGATGTGGCAAAGCTGTCTTAAATTTTTCAATGACAGGTTCGCGTTTCATTCCTAAAATACCATCATAGGGCCCGGTCATGCCAACATCGGTCAAATAACCAGTACCTTTAGGTAAAATGCGGGCATCATTGGTTTGAACGTGGGTATGCGTCCCGACAACAGCCGAAACACGGCCATCCAAATACCAACCCATCGCCTGCTTTTCACTGGTCGTTTCTGCATGAAAATCGACAAAAATAAGCGACGTACGCTGCCGAGCTTCAGCCACTAGTTCATCGATCTTTTTGAAAGGATCATCGATGGCAGTCATAAAGGTGCGCCCTTGTAGATTGATCACGGCCAATTCAAGTGCATTCACTTTGACAAAGACCAAGCCCAGACCAGGCGCCGGATCAGGATAGTTCGCAGGACGGATCATCTTCTTGGCCGTCGCTATAAATTCAAAAATATCGCGATTGTCCCAAGAATGATTTCCTAGGGTGACGACATCGACCCCACTTTGCAAAAGCTGCTTATAAATTTTTTCTGTGATGCCTCGACCCCCCGCAGCATTTTCACCATTTGCAATCGTCACTTGCGGTCGAAATTTTTGTTTTAAGCGTGGCAAATTATCGCTCAACGTTTGCCTCCCCAAAGACCCTACTATATCACCAATAAATAAAATCCGCACACTTTTTCCTCTTCTCTATTCACTTCTTTTCTTATTATATCGGTTTTCACTCAGAAAAAAAAGCCCTAGCGATTTAGAATATGTAAATGATTATTTTTCGATCGGTCTGCTAATCACCTCTCGACCTCATATGTTCTTTCTTTTCAATTCTTGGATCATTTCCCGGCTTCATATGTTCCTTCTTTTCATTACTTAGATCACTTTCTGCCCCCATATGTCCTTTCTTTTCAATTCTTGGATCACTTCTCGTCCGACATCGTTTCTGGCAATAGGGTAGAGGGGAAATAAATTCCGCCCCTCCCGACGTTCCGTACGTACGGGTCTCGTATACGGCTCTATCCTTG
>JBFLGC010000078.1:0-8136 GCA_041859945.1 Tetragenococcus sp. | reverse complement strand
AAAATAACAAAAGGTTCCTAAGGTTCTCCTCTACAAATCGGAAGATTAAAACCTTAAATATAATATACAAGGAAGAATCTAGATGGAAATCTGTTATGCTAAAAACGATCCACGCTTGAGAAGACTACTACAAAGTGCTTTTTTTCATCAACTAGCAGTGCTTCTAGACGTACCCCAAGCGCCTACTTTACGTCAATTAAAAACGGCTTTTAAAGGGAATATCGATCATGATTTAGATTATTTGATCAAAAAAAATATCGTGACGCGTAAGGATCGGCGCTACTATCTAAGTCTGCCGATCGAATCCTACTGCAAAGAAAAGGAAGTGATCGCTCCGTGGACGCGAAAACTTTGGGAGTTCCTGCAAAAAAAGTCGCTGAAAGAAAAACAAGTTATTTTAATGAGTCTGTGTCAAAGCGGACCAACGACCGATTATGCTTTCGAACATGATCATCCTTATGCCTATGCTTATCAAATCGAGAATGAAAAGCTACTTGTTTTTAGCTTATCACAAGCTAAATGGCCTCAAGCGTTACCTGCTTATTTTGCTTATTTACAAACTCCAGAAGACGAACCTTATGAAACTATGGTGTCTTTATTAGGTGATGTTAATGTCGATTATTATCTCGATCAAATTTGGATGGTTTTTTCCAAATTAAAGAAGGGAAAACGCCAGAAAGAAACGATTTTTTTGAAGTCACTATCCTTTTTTGATTTGGTAAAAATAGCAGATTTGACGATCAAAGACTGCTTGATAACAGAAGATGATTTAGTTACCGATTCTTTTTTAGATGATTTTCAGCTTTTAACTGATTTTCAACGACGATCCATCCTAGGTGCCTTACTGTATCGTGCTCAGCTGCCTAGTTTTACCTTGGTTAGGATCAAGGAATCACTGGAATAAAAAAATAGTATCACAGGCTAGAAGTTTGTAAAAATAAATTTCTAGCTTTTTAAGGTATTTAGGGATCACTGCTCAAAGAAATTTATGATACAGTTCAGAATGATTAGTAGGCTCCTAAAGAAGGAGCAGTTTAAGAAATGGAGGATCTAGCTGAGAATAAAAATTAGGACTGATCTTTTTCAAAATCAAAAATTTTAAAAATATTCAACTATCATTCATATTTTATCCGAACTTATTGCATATAATAAAGCTAAGAAAAGTTTATTTAAAAATAAGGGGGATCGGTCATGCTCAAGAGAGGAATCAAAACAAATATACATTCTTTTCTTAAATTTTATTTGATCTATTTTTTAGTGATGGGGGTATTATTCTTTTGTATCGTCCCACCCAAAAGAAAAAGCCAGCAGGCACAAGCGCTTATTCAGACCGATGAACGAGGCGTTTTAGTCGATGATATCAAGGAAGCATGGCGAGCGCGATTGGATTTGATCGATTCGGCGGAAACGAGTTTAGATATTGCTTATTTTTCCATGCAAGGAGGTAAGTCGGTAGCTGTTTTCTATGCGGCTATTTTAAATGCGGCCGATCGGGGCGTACACGTACGTTTTTTGATGGATGGGCTGATGCATGGGATGATCAGTGATATCAGAGTTATCCAAGCTTTTCAGGCGCATCCTAATATTTCCTTTCGTTTTTATGAGCCTCTTGATCTGGCTAAACCTTGGACTTTGCAAAATCGTCTGCATGAAAAAATGATCATTGTGGATGGAAAACACGCCATGAGTGGCGGGAGAAATATTGGTGACAGATATTTCAGCGAAGCTGGTTCAATAAAAACTACCTCTTTTGATCGCGACTTAATGCTTTTGGGAACAGAAAAGAAAACAGTAGGTCTCGTGCAACAAATCAGTGCTTATTTTAATGAACTATGGCAATTTAAGGGGAGCAAAGAACCAAAATCCGCGATTTCAGCTTTGGCAACAGAAGCTTCTATTAGAAAAACGGAGGATCACTTAGCCCAACTTTATCAAGACTACCATCAAACGCCTGCTTATTTGGATCAAGAAATCGATTGGTGGGAACGTTCGGTAAAAATAGAGCAAGGCAGTTTTATTCATAATGGTGTCAACCGATTCTATAAAGAACCAGTCGTTTGGCAGTCACTAGTAGATATGTCGGCGGCGGCTGAAGCAACTATTTTGTGGCAAAGCCCTTATGTGATCATGGATCATTGGATGCAAAAAGATATGGAAAAGTACCAGTTTGCTGCGCCAGAAAAAGTGCTGATCACAAATGGTATAAAAGTAAGTCCAAATTTGTTAGCACAAGCTGGTTATCAAAATCAACGAGCAAGGCTGATGGCCGCTCCTATCGATCTTTATGAGTATCAATCTAAAGCAAGTTCGCTCCATACAAAGACCTTGGTCACAGATCATAACTATAGTGCTGTAGGTACGTTTAATATCGACCCTAGAAGTGCGAATCTTCATACTGAATCCATGCTTTTGATCAAAAGTGAGGAATTGGCAAATGAGATCACTGATGTTGTCAAAAAAACCTATCTTCCTGATTGTGAGTTGGCGAATTTCGCTCAAAAACAGTCGGAATCGCGCTGGAAACACGCTATCATTTTACTGATACGACCGCTCGCTAGACTTTTTGAACGGCTCCTCTAAAAAATATAGGACCCAATCATACGAAGAATGTCTGTTTTTTTCTGCTTTTAATGTAATGGTTTTCTAAGATGAGAAATTTTTATGTTATTTAATTAGTTTGATTTAAAAAGGATTTTTTGTTACTGCGAAAACAATTTGTTCAAAAATGAAATAAATTTAAAGAAAATGAAAAATATGAAAACAGTTTATTTAATGAAAGCTTGATAAATAGGAATATAATCAGGAAAATGAAAAGAAATGGAAATCATAAAAAAATGTTTCTTTGTGAAAATCGATTTGAAATTATCACTTTGGCGAAAAATGTTTTCGCTTACATACAGATAAATTATTTTCTGATTGTTGAGACAATTTTCGTTTAAGTGATTAAAAATATGCTATAATTAAATTAAAATAAGAGAAAAAAGTAAAGGGGGAATCTTTAATTTGGAGAAGAGTGAACGTTTAAAAGCAGAACAGCATTTTCTGAGTGGTGAAAATTTTTACGCCCAACACTTTTTAGGTGTTCAAAAAGAAGAGAACGGTTATATTTTTCGAGTTTGGGCGCCGCATGCTCAAGTGGTTTGGCTTGTGGGTGATTTTAACCAATGGGAAGATTCTTTACCCATGGTCCTGCGTGAGTCTTCTGGTATTTGGGAAATCAAGACCGACTTGCCTAAAGAAGGCCAACTCTATAAATTCAAGGTGAAACAAGCAACTGGCAATACCCTCATGAAGCTTGACCCTTTTGCTATTCGCTTTGAAAAGCGCCCGGGGACGGCGGCTGTTTTGCATACCATTGAAGAAAAGAAGTGGAAAGACGGCCTTTGGCGAGGTCGGCAAAAAAGGAGTCATAGTTTTCAACGTCCCATCAATATCTATGAAGTTCATGCTAGCTCTTGGCGCCACAAGGCCGATGGTACGCCTTATCGATTTTCTGATTTATCGCGGGAGTTGATCCCTTATGTGAAAGAAATGGGCTACACTCATATCGAATTCATGCCACTTATGGAACACCCTTTAGGTATGTCGTGGGGCTATCAGACGACGGGTTATTTTGCTTTATCTTCTTATTATGGCACGCCAGAAGAGTTACAGGAATTTGTTGAAAGTTGTCATTTGAACAATATCGGTGTTTTTATTGATTGGGTGCCGGCCCACTATTGTGCCAATGAAGATGCTTTACCCTATTATGATGGCACGCCGACCTTTGAATATGCGGATTTTGACCGGGCCAAGAATAATCGTTGGGGCACGATTTGTTTTGATTTAGGTAAGCCGCAAGTGCAAAGTTTCTTGATCTCAAGTGCTCTTTTTTGGATCGAAATGTATCATATCGATGGAATCCGTGTCGATGCAGTCTCTAGTATGTTGTACTTAGATTATGATGAGGGACCTTGGAAACCAAATCATGAAGGTGGCAATCGTAATTTTGAAGGCTTTTATTTCTTACAAAAATTAAACGCTGTCATCAAATTTGCTCATCCTGATGTGCTAATGATAGCCGAAGAAAGTAGCTCAGAGACAAAGATAACGGGTCCTATCGAAACTGGCGCACTTGGCTTTGACTACAAGTGGAATATGGGGTGGATGAATGACATTTTGAAATTCTATGAAATGGATCCACTGTTTCGGAAAGATAATTTCAACCTAATGACTTTTTCATTCATGTATATGATGGGTGAAAATTATATCCTACCATTTTCTCATGATGAAGTCGTCCATGGTAAAAAGAGTTTGATGCATAAGATGTGGGGCGATCGCTACAAGCAATTTGCGCAGCTACGCAATATGTATACTTACTTGATAACTCATCCTGGTAAAAAGTTGTTATTTATGGGCAGTGAGTGGGGCCAATTTTTAGAGTGGAAATATGATGAGGGCTTGGAATGGGTCGATCTAGAGGATCCTATGAACCATGACATGCAGGTTTTCACAAAGACTTTAAATGAATTATATCATGACGAACGGGCTTTATGGGAGTTAGAAGGAAGCAGCGATACCATTGAAATCATCGATGCTGATAATCGGGATCAGTCGATTTTGACTTTTATCCGACAAGGGAAACGCAAAAAAGATTTCTTGATTGTCGTTTTGAACATGACACCGGTCGAACGCCACGATTTTGCGATCGGTGTGCCTTATCCAGGAACTTATACCGAAGTACTCAATACGGAAATGAAAGAATTTGGGGGGACTTGGACGCAAAAAAATCCAGATCAGGAGACCCTTAAGCAACCATTTAAGCAATATGAACAACAGATCCAAACGATTGTACCAGCTTTAGGGGCACTGATCATTCGACCAAAAGCAATCAAGTTACAAAAAAATCGAACTTGAAGGGAGGAAAGGTGGTAACACCGATCCTATGAAAACAGAAATGGTAGCCATGATTTTGGCTGGTGGACAAGGGACACGTTTGGGAAAACTAACGCAAAATATTGCTAAACCTGCCGTTCCTTTTGGCGGCAGATATCGCATCATCGATTTTACATTGAGTAACTGTGCCAATTCAGGTATTAAAAATGTGGGTGTCGTGACACAGTATCAGCCTTTAGCATTAAACGGTCATATCGGTAATGGGGCAAGCTGGGGCTTAGACGGTATCAATGCCGGCGTCACGATTTTACAGCCTTATTCGAGCTCTGAAGGTAGCAAGTGGTTTGAAGGCACAGCCCATGCTATTTATCAAAATATTGGCTATATCGACCAACTCGATCCGCAATATGTACTGATCTTATCGGGGGATCATATTTACAAGATGGATTATGAAGATATGTTAGCCAATCATAAACGTAATAATGCTTCACTTTCGGTTGCTGTGATCGAAGTCCCCATGAAAGAGGCGTCACGTTTTGGGATTATGAATACTGACGAAAATGATCGCATTATCGAATTTGAAGAAAAGCCAGAACATCCCAAAAACAATTTGGCATCGATGGGGATTTATATCTTCAATTGGAGCCGTTTGCGAAAAGTTTTGAATACGAGTTTTTCGAAAGATAGTGCCATGAGTGATTTCGGGAAACATGTAATTCCTGCCTACCTAGATAGTGGAGAAAACGTCTTTGCTTATCGATTTAAAGGTTATTGGAAAGATGTCGGTACGATCGACTCCTTGTGGGAAGCGAATATGGAATTTTTGAATCCTAAAATGGAGCTGGATATCCGCGATAAAGCCTGGCGTATTTATTCGAAAAACCAAATTGCCCCGCCACATTTCATTACCGAAACTGGCTCGGCTTCAGATTCTTTGATTTGTGACGGTTGTTATATTGCAGGCGTGGTGGGCCATAGTATTCTATCTGAAGATGTTCAAGTGAAAGAAGGCGCTCAAGTTACCGACAGTGTGATCATGTCTGGGGCTACGATCGGCAAAAATGCTAAAATCAATCGCGCCATTATCGGTGAAAATGCCATCATTGGCGACAATGCGGTTATCGATGGTGAAAAAGAAATAGAAGTTGTGGGTTATTCTGAAGTGATTGGAGTGAAATCGTATGAAGACTAATAAAATGGCAGCTATCATCGGTAACCTACGGCGTTATGAGGATTTGATGCCACTTATTGAACACCGCCCGATCTCGACCTTACCTTTTGATGCGAAATATCGCTTGATCGACTTTAATTTATCCAATATCGCTAATGCCAATGTGAAATCGGTCTTTATGATTTTTAATAACGGGGAATTACGTTCGGTATTCGATCATATCGGTGGCGGGAACGAATGGAACCTTGATGGTGTGCAAAATCGCTTCTTTATGCACAATTATTCAGACTTTTCTGATCGTGGCGACAACAACGCGGGCTATTATGATGTGGTTTTAGATTATTTACGTAAATCAAAATCGGAGTATACCGTGTATATGAATAGCAATATCTTATGCAATATCGATTTACGAGCCTTACTTCAGATCCATCAAAGTCGTGATTGTGACATGACGGTGGTCTATAAAAAAGTCCCTAAAGAAATCGTTTATCAAGGGGATATCGTGCTACAGTTGGATGATGAACATACGATCGCAGACAAAAAAGTAGCCAATAAGATTGAATTAAGCGAGATCGTTAATTTGTGTACAGATATCTTTATCTTGCGAACAGATTTATTGATGGAGATCCTAGAGGAAAAGAAGGCTTCAGGTACCTATGGCTTTATCGAAGGGTCCTTGCGCCAACGCATCGATCACAATACAAATGCCTATGAATACACTGGCTATTTGAGTAATATTTTTGACATTTCTTCTTACTATAATGCCAATATGGATATGCTCGATAATCAAAAGTTCAATTCACTGCTTTATTCGAGCCAAAAAGTGTATACTAAAATCAAGAATGAAGTACCGACTTATTATACAAAATCTTCCGTCGTTAATAATAGCCAGTTTGCCACAGGCTGTATCATTGAAGGCCAAGTAGAAAATTCGTTAGTTGGACGGGATGCCATTGTTGAAGAAGGTGCCAAAGTGGAAGCTTCGATCTTGTTCCCTAGTGCCAAGATCGAGACAAATGCGATTGTGGACCATGCTATTTTGGACAAAAATGTTCATGTCGCTCATGGCGTCCGGATCGTTGGGACGAAAGAAAAACCGATCGTCATTCAAAAAGGAATCAATGTGACTGAAGATATCTTAGGAGGAAAATAATGAAAGTTCTTTTTACAGCAGCTGAATGTGCCCCTTTTTTTAAAACGGGTGGTTTAGGCGATGTAGCAGCTGCCTTGCCTAAAGAATTGACTAAAAAAGGCATCGATACGATCGTCGTCTTGCCTTATTTCACTAATATGGCAGCTAAATGGCAGGATCAATGCGAGGATGTTTTTGATTTTATCGTAGAAGTAGGCTGGCGCAAGCAGTATTGTGGTGTCAAACGCTTGGAATATCAAGGCGTGACCTATTACTTCATCGATAATCTTTACTATTTTGGTCGGGAAGGCTTATATGGCTATTATGACGATGGCGAACGGTTTGCCTTCTTCCAAATGGCTGTCATCGAACTGATGGAAAAAATCGCTTTTATCCCAGATATTTTGCATGTCAATGATTATCATACGGCGCTGATCCCCTTTTTATTAAAAGAAAAATATCGTTGGATCGCAGCTTACCGTACGATCAAGACGGTTTTAACGATCCATAATATCGAGTTTCAAGGTTGGTATGGTGCTGACATCTTGCCAGATTTATTTGGTATGGGGACTGAGCGCTATGATGATGGGACCATCCGGATGGGTGATGCGGTGAATTTTATGAAAGCCGGGATCCTTTATGCTGATCGGGTCACGACAGTCAGTCCGTCTTACGCCCAAGAGATCCAAACGCCTGAATTTGGATCAGGACTCGACGTCATTTTGCGGATGGAAAGTGGCAAGCTCAGTGGCATCGTCAATGGCATTGATTATGATATCAATGATCCAGAAACAGATGCTTCCTTACCATATCATTATTCAGTCGCTGATCTTTCTGGCAAGGCAAAAAATAAGGCCGCTTTACAAGAAGAGATGGGTCTTGCGATCGATCCAGAAGTTCCACTGATTGCGGTAGTCAGCCGTTTGACTTACCAGAAAGGCTTCCATCTGGTTTTGGC
>JBFLGC010000077.1:0-8431 GCA_041859945.1 Tetragenococcus sp. | reverse complement strand
TTATAACGGCAGTCTTGATCTTAACCGTTTGGCTAAAGGAAGCTTTGAAACATTTTTCGGTGGGAAAGCCGCAAGCACCGGGAAAAAGGATTGGTCAAAAGATTACTTTACCACTAACCCTAAAAAAGTTGAGCTGCTAAAAGACGATGTCTTATACTCAAAAAATGACGTGGACTTTAAAAAAGGCAATGCTGGCGGAAGCTATAAAAAAGGCACGCAATTTGTAATCACTGGCATTAAAACCAGAAGCGATGGCTTGCCACGTCTGATTACGCAATCCGGTTATTTATTAACAGCCAATCGGAATTACGTTAAAGAAGTTGGCTCTAGCAAAAAATCAGTTGCCACACTTGCTAACGAAGTGATTACTCGCAAATGGGGGGACGACCCACAACGTTCACAAAAATTAAAAGCTGCGGGATATGATCCAAAAGCGGTACAAAAAGAAGTAAACAACATCTTGGCTAAGAAGACTAACGCTAAGCCGAAAGCTACGGCTCGTTATTACACGGTTAAGAGTGGAGATGCCTTATCTGGCATCGGTGCTAAGCTAGGCATCGGTTGGAATACCCTTGCTAGCAAAAATGGGATCAAATCGCCTTACGTGATTTATCCGGGGCAAAAGCTCAAATATTGATCTATATGATAAAAAACAGCTAAAAAAATCAAATAGATTTAACAGTAAAGCCACTTTCCTTAATCGGGAGAGTGGCTTTTTTGCGTTATTGTTTGTTTCTTGTTTTGCGGATTCTTTCCGAATTTAATGTTGGATCGTCTCTATTGTAGATGCTTTTATCATACGGTAGACAACTATTGACCGCCGCTCTGGATATACCAAGCTTGACCTCAATTTCTTTTGGAGTTAGGCCTTTTTCGTACAAATCATTAACAGATTTTATTTGTGGTGTCGTATAGGACCCAACCGTGATTAAAATTTTGCGAACTTTCTGTTCGCTTAGTTTTTCAATCCGCGCCGTCTCTTTAAGTGATTCATTTTTTTGATAAGTCGACGTTACTCGATCGACGGTGCTTTTATCAAGTAACGTTTGTCGGTCGTCGCTATAAGGCTCGTTCCGATCGATCACCCAGTTTCTGCCGATTTTTTGGGCAGTCTTAAAACCGCCACGTAAGTTTTTTTGTCTAACGGTAGCTGCCACTACATTGTGCATAGCGGCGTATTCTGCAAAGCTTATAAGGTCCATTTCGATTACTCCTTTAATAAAGTACAACTTTTTTTGGTCCGAGAGCCTTAATAGTTTTTAAGCAATACTTTTTAAAAGTATCATACGATATTTCTACTTGGCCAGGCTTTTCAGTCTCATAAATTTTTTTCCATTCGTCAGTAAAATTATTCGGAATTGGGAAAAGAGTGTAGTTTTTCAAAGCCCAAGATCTCAGATCTTTATCCGTGTTAAGAGATTTCGCGATTTCATACTCGTCGTATGATTCTTTTCCCAATGAGATTTTTATTTTCCCTTCTTCAATCAACCTAAAAATTGCTTTTTCAACAGTTCGTGGTTCAAAACCTTCTTGTGATTTGTCAATGCTGTTGACGTAGTAAACGTAAGTTTCTTCTGTTTCAGTTTCATTTTCAGTTGCTTCAGTTTCGACAGCTTCAATTTCTTTTTTGACGGGTTCCGGCTTGATTGTTTCTTCGCCGGTAACAATTTTTTTCGCGTCGTCTTTGCTAACTTCGTAGAGTTTACCATTTTTAACAAATCCGAAATGTTGCACACCTTTTTCTTCTGACCAATTGTAAAGAGTGCCTTCAGCCAAATCATAAGCGATGCAACGGCCCACAATGTAAAATTCATCTTTTTGAATGAAATTGCGATGAAAGCCGTATTTTGAATCTAAACTGTCAACTTCTGCCAACCAGGCAGGTTGTCTATTGCTCGTTACCATCAGTAAAGCTCCGTTTTCAAAATTCTTTGTAATTTCAGTTGCATTCATGATTATTTCCTCCTAAAATTTTATCCTTATCTCATCTACATTTATATAATACTACCTTATCGTAGTATTGTCAATAGATAAATACAAATAAATTAAAGTTTTTTGCAAAAAAAGATCCCACAAAAGTGAGACCAAGTTATGTTATTCAGATATTTCATAATTGACAAAGTATGCTTCATCATCGACAAAAATAACTTGTCGGTCGTTCTTATCCACTGAATAGATATATTCTAGTACGTCAAGATCAGTTTCTAGCGCCGACTTCACACCTTCCATAGCACTTATTTTGGCATCCAAGGCATTATCTGACTTAATAGAAGATAGTTCTTTACTATCAGATATGAAGGCATCAGCATCATCTTTTATTTGACTCTCATCACTAATTTCTTCTTTTGGTTTTCCAATGACATCCTCTACAGCTGCTTTACTCATTCCTGGAACAATCTGCGACCAATCATCTTTGGATATAGATTTCGAGCACCCAACAAGTAATAGCATACTGCCTATTAATAGTAGAAACTTTTTCATTTTCATTCTCCATTTCTGACTTTTATAGTGTTATCATAGCACTAGTAATAAAAATAACAAAACAAAAATCTGGTAAAGTGTACATAAAAAGAACAAAAATATTTAAATAGCATGCAATAGCTTGTAATATTATATAATAAAGATAGTTGACAAATGCTTATATATCAAGGGAACCCAACAGCCTAGAACATTATTAAAGTCTTTTATGAAAAGGATGCAGTCAAATAATGAACGGATGGGAACCTTGAGTTATCAAGGTTCCCATTACCTTTTTAACAATTGTCAAAAGGGCAAATAATACATAACTTAAAAGAATAAAACTAAAAATAAATGATTTGTGAGAATAACGCATAGGGATAGGGGGACATCTAATGCAGTTGATCTATCAAAAGCAGGAGCAAAAAACGCGGATCACTTATGGAGAAATCTTGACGAATAGCATCAAACCAGCAGCTTATGCGAATAAGCATCTCGTTATTTTTACCAATCAGCGTTATTATGATCGCTTTTTTGATAAACTGGCGCGTGTTTTTAAAGGCGCAACGATCGATTGGTATGTCTGTAGCAACTTGGTCTATGGCAATACTGTTTCTGAATTGATGGATGCGCTCCATTTTTTGAAACGTTTCTCTGCTAATGAAGCTTATTTATTTGTGGCATTTGGCAATGAAGGTGTTGTTCAATTGACTGGCTTTCTATCGCAGATCACGCCTTTAAAAAATACCTACTGGGTGTTGCCGATCTCATTAAGAGCCTACATGCAAGCTTTGGTAAAAGAGAGTACGATTTGTGATGGACCGCTCGATACGCTGATGACCACGCAAGCTTTACCTGAGCAGATTTTTCTAGACCAAACGATTGCCCAAAAACAATTAGATGGTAAGCTGGTGGATCTGCAGATGTTCATTAGGACTGGACTTGTTTGTGATCATGGCTTTCTACAAAATTTATATAGCAACTTTCCTAGCCAAAAAGAATTAGAAAGTACGGCTTTCTCAGCTTTAGTGGAGCCGGTGACACGCTTTTATCAAAAGGATGCTGAAAAAATCGTGGCATTTGGTCGCGTTTTTGAAGCTGCCTTTTATTTGACGGAGAAAGGTCATTTGTTATCAGAAAGTATGAAACGCTTTCTAGGGTTATTGTTTCATTTGATTTGGAATTTGCCTAGTTTAAAAGAAGCTTTTCATATCGAAAATTTTATGCACTGGTTGGGTCAATTGGGCTTTCCTATTTTTTTACCAGAACAAATTTCAGTTGCAGAGTATTTGCAAAATGTGTTAAAGTTGCAGGCGAAGGAAAATGGTCTTGTAGTTTTGCAAAAAATTGGTACAATGGGAGAAAAGCAATTTGCCACTGAACAAAATTTATTACCTGCTTTAGAAACCTATCAAAAAATATGTACAAAGATTTGAGGAAAATGGAAATGACGCATAGTGAAAAAATGCTTCACGCTTTGGATCAAGAGGATCTTGTCCAGGCCCAAGCTGAATTGTCCCAAGCGCTAAAACAAGACAAAACGGATATATTGGAAGCTTTGGGCGATGAGTTATTGTCGATGGGCTTTTTAGATGAATCTCATCAAGTTTTTGAAATGTTGAAAAAGCGTGAGCCCAATAATTTAGGTCATAATCTGCCTTTAGCCGAAATCGCGATCGAAAATGATCAAATAGAGAAGGCTTTTGAATTATTAGAAACGATCCCTAAAGAAGATGAACGTTATCCTGAAACGCTACTTTTGATGGCTGATCTTTATCAGGTACAAGGCATTCCCGAAGTCAGTGAAAGTAAATTATTAGAAGCTAGTCGCCTCTTACCTGACGAGCCGTTAATCCAATTTGCACTGGCTGAACTTTACTTTTCTTTGGACCGGTTCGTTGAAGCTCAAGATATTTACCAACGATTAATGACAGAGGGAATCGATACGATATCAGGAATCTCTTTAACAGAGCGGATCGGTTCGACTTTGACTATGCAGGGAAAATTTGAAGAAGCCGTCGTTGTGCTAGAAACAGCTTTAAAAAACGATGCATCAGACGATTTATTGTTTCAATTAGCTCTCGTTTATCGACAATTAAAAGAAAATGATAAAACGATCGCTTATTTGAAACAATTAAGAGAACAAAATCCGCATTATGTTGCTTTATATCTTGAATTAGCTGAATGCCTTCAAGAAGAGGAAGCTGTAGAAGAAGCCCAAATAGTGATCGAAGAGGGGATCAAAGAAGATCCTTATCATGTCGATTTTTATCATTTTGCTTCGGAAAACACTTATCGGCTCCATGATCCAAAAAAAGCAGAAGAATTCCTGCAAACAGCGCTTGAATTAGGAGAATCGGAAGAAAAAACACTTCTTTTATTAAGTGATCTTTATCTGAATGAAGGTCGTTATGAAGCGGCCATCGCTTGTTTGGATACGCCAGAAGTTTTAGAAAATCCCTATGCTATGTGGAATATGGCCCATGCTTACAATGAATTGGAAGATTATGAACGAGCTGGTCAATACTATGAAGAAGCCAATGATGCGCTTTCTCATGAACCTGATTTTATGAAAGAGTATGGGATCTTTTTACGCGAAGAAGGACGCCTGGAAGAAGCGTCAGAACTTTTGTCGCATTATCTAGCTCATGAACCCGGCGATATGGAAGTTCAGTCGATCTTAGAGGACCTTAGAGAAAGGTAGGCATGAAAATGATCGATGTATTAGATAAAAAACGCTTTTTGAATTGGTTCGTGACGCATGTTTCTTTCAATAGGAGAGAAGTCTCTTGGCTATTAAATTATTTGGCCAATCACGAGGCGATCTTGAAGCATGTCTATTTTATTGAGAATGCAAATAAGACACCGCGGGGCATTACCGTCCGATCAGCTAAATCTGCTGGTGATTCGTTGCTTTTATTCTTAGAGGGAAAAGAATTTAGTGACAGTGATCAAGTTTTTCATGAGATCCGTCTCAATTGGGAAAAACCACTTTTTTTGGAGTGTCTTTTTCCTGATTCTTGGAACAATAGTTTATATTTAGGCGTTTTGGAAGATAATCCTTATTATCGTTGGAATGATACCATGGATACTGAAACGACTGAGAGAGTCAAAGCTTATTTTGAGCAACAAGATTCTCAGATCCGGCTGACAGCACTTTATGAAAGGATCGATCAAGCTTTAGAATCAGAGGATCAAGCCACTTTTTTGTGTTTATCCAAGGAGATCAATCGGCTGATCTCTGAAAAGCAGCATGTTTCACATTAAAATAAGGGCTAAGTTTAAAAAACTTGGCCCTTTTTTTTAGTGGAGTTTTCTTCGTTTGGGTCGCGAGTAAGAGAAGCCTTCCCCTTGTACTTCGTGAACGTTAGAAACAGTGATGAAGGCTTGTGGGTCGACATCGTTTACGATTTGTTTGACAGATGAGATTTCGCGGGGGGTGACAATGATATAAATGACTTTTTTTTCATCATTTGAATAGCCTCCTTCGCCATCAAAATAAGTCAGTCCTCGTTCTAAGTCAGAAATCAATAAAGGGGCGATCTCCTGGTTTTTTTCAGAAAATATCATGATCCCTTTGGCTGAATAGCCCCCATCGACTACAGAATCAATGATGCGTGAGAAGACATAAATGAATATCAAAGTATAAAGCATCTTATGTAGGTCGATATAAGTCAATGAGAAGAGCAGTACGATCGTATCAAAAAACAATTGTGCACGACCAACTGAAATACCACTATTTTTTTCCACGATCCGTGCTAAGATGTCACTGCCACCCGTGGTTCCGCCGACTTTATAAATGATCCCACTCCCAAAACCTGTGATCAAACCACTAATGATCGCAACGAGTAAAAGATCATGTTGAAGATCAATGACAAGCGGGATCCGTTGCCAAAAAGACAACCAGAACGAAACACCTAAAGTGCCAAGGATCGTGTAGTAAAAGGATTTTTTACCAAGGATGCGGCCACCTAAAAGGATCAAGGGGATATTTAGAAATAGGGTCGAGAGTGCTGGATCTATCCCAAATAAAGCCCGTAAGATCAAGGTCACACCTGTCATTCCACCTTCCGCAAGATCATTGGGAATGTTGAAGTACACGATACCAAAACTGTAACAGGCACACCCTATAATAATGATTAAGACATCGCGTAATAATTTGGGGGTCAATTTTTCTTGCATAGGCCACTCCTTTTAAAAGATTTTATCTAATTTCTAATTTAGCACTAAACGAAATGTTTCTCAATCAATTCTTTCCCTTGAAAGCTGAAAAGTTTTTGGTATCATGAAGGAGAGTAGGAAATGGAGTGAAAAAAGCGATGCAAGAAAAATCTTTGATGAGCATGCAAAAAGAGGTCGATGATTACATCAATCAATTTAAAGTAGGCTATTTTAGTCCTTTAGCACAAATGGCGCGCTTGACAGAAGAAGTAGGTGAATTGGCTCGCGAAATCAATCACTATTATGGTGAGAAACCTAAAAAAAGTAGTGAGCAGAAGGTAACGGTGGAAGAGGAGCTGGGTGATGTTTTATTTGTCACTTTGATCATGGCTAATTCTTTAGGCATCGATCTGACCCAGGCATTTGAAAAAAATATGGAAAAATTCAATCACCGTGATGCCTTTCGTTTTGAGCGTATCGATGGCAAACAAATAGACTAATTTTGTAAGAGTAGGTGAAAATGGTGCAATTAAAAAAATTGCCTCAAGAATATATCGAAGCCCAACCGGTTATAAAAAAATTAGAAAAAGCGGGTTTTGAGGCTTATTTTGTGGGTGGCAGCGTCAGGGACACTTTGTTAGATCAGCCCATTCATGATGTGGATATCGCGACAAGTGCTTTCCCACAAGAAATCAAAGCGATTTTTCCGCGTACGATTGATGTTGGCATCAAACATGGGACGGTACTTGTTTTAGTGGGCGAAAAGAATTATGAGATCACGACTTTTCGGACTGAATCGACCTATCAGGATTTTAGGCGACCGGACCATGTCGAATTTGTCCGTTCACTTACCGAAGATCTCAAACGTCGTGACTTTACGATTAATGCTTTTGCTTTAAAAGAAGATGGGACGATCATTGATTTGTTTGGTGGCTTAGAAGATTTAGAAAACCATCTTTTACGCGCGGTCGGCGATCCACACGAAAGGTTTCATGAAGATGCCTTACGAATGATGCGAGGTTTGCGATTTGTTAGTCAATTAGGCTTTAAATTAGAGGAAGCTACTTTCACCTCGATCAAAGAAAATCAGGCTTTGTTGGCAAAAATTTCAGTAGAACGGATCACTATCGAATTTGTCAAAATGTTACTAGGAAAACATCGTGATCGTGGCCTGAAAATGTTTGTGGCCACAGGATGCTATAACTATTGTCCTGGTCTAAAAGATCAGGAGGCGGCTTTAGAAGCTTTTTCTGAGCTGAAAGGTCCCAAGATCAGTTATGAAAGTCAGGCTTGGGTCTTGTTGATCGATCGATTACAATTAGATGAACAAAAGATCCGGCCTTTTCTAAAAAGTTGGAAATGTTCAAATGACTTGATCCACACTGTTCAAGTTGTTTTTGCCGGACTAAAAAGGCGAAGACAAGCTTTTTTTTCCGCCAAAGAATTGTATGAACTGGGCTTAGGAAATGCCTTGTTAGTGGAAAGTTTACTGCCTTATTATGGTTTTACGACTCGTTTGGAAGATGTCGAACAAGCCTATACTAAATTGCCCATAAAGCGTCTTTCTGACCTGGCCATTAACGGTAACGATTTATTAAAAGTTTTTCCGCAACCGGCCGGAAGTTGGCTAAAAGAGATTTTGTCAGTTTGCGAAGATCAAGTCATCAACTGTCAGTTACCAAACGAAAAGCAAGCTTTGCTATCTTTTGCTAAAACACTTTTAAAGAATAATGGCTAGCCTGAATGATTTATGAAAAACTGTTGATATTTTTTAAATCGATTTTACAAGCGTTATTTATCTCGAAAATCATTC
>JBFLGC010000076.1:0-8513 GCA_041859945.1 Tetragenococcus sp. | reverse complement strand
TCTGATCAAGACAAACGCAATGCGTTCTTTTGTCAAATTGTATGAGAATTGTAAGATTATTTTTAGAATTCAGTAATAACTTTATAGTACTCTAAAATGGCTTAATAAAATTATTATCTTATAAAGAAAAAAAGCTATTATGGAGGAATTTGAGAATAGTCAACCTGCAGTGGGATTGATTTTCCACATTTTTTCATATCTGTTAAAAGAATACAAAGCTCCCGATTTACTGATTCGCAGCTTTTATGTTAAAATGAATATAGATGAATTAGCAAAAGAGAAAGAGACTTATTTTCTTATCAAAGACATAACAAAAGTCAGCTCATTTTACTAATAATAGGCGAAGGGGGAATAGATATGCTTTCATATAACGATAATTACAATAAAGAAATCAATTTTACTAAACTAAACACTTTTTTTAGTGAGAACTCCGAAAAAAATAAAGTTGTTTTTGAAAAGTTAAAAAAAGAAAATGATCAAAACAGACAATCTTTTATTGAAAAGATGGTTAGTAGAATCATTACAAAAGAAATTATCTCGCTTTTAAAAAAGAGTAAAACAGATGCTAGAGTTCAAATGAATGAAACAAAATATAATTTTGATCATTTTGAAGTTCAAAACTTTGAATTATTTGGAAATAGGCCGTCTGGAACAGAAACAAAGAATTTTGATAGTCATACAATAAAAGAGTCAGAAATGGGAAATCCTGTTTCTGATTCTTTTATTGTATGATATAATAGCCTTATCTTTACGAGGAGGAATCATTATGAAAGGACCTGTTATTTCTTTTACTAGTTATGAGATCCAACATTATAGTTTTGAAAGAAAACATACAGACGAGGATAAAATCAATCCAGAAAATGAAAAAAATCAAGAACCGTTTTCGGTGTCTGTTGAATCGGCAACTACAGATGATCTAACTCATGGTCTGATCAATGTTTCAGTTGTATATGATACTGTCGATGTATCGATTGACATCAAAGTCGCAGGTTATTTTGATATTCAAGTTGCGGAAGAACCAGAAAAAATTTCTGAATACTTAGTGGTGAACGGAACTGCAATTGTTTTTCCCTATATCAGAAGTATGATTTCTATGTTATCTAGTTTGGATTCTGAGAAAGCAATTATTATCCCAACTATTAATACAATGGATCTTTTGCCAAATAAACAATAAGAGTAAGGAGCTATTTGTTTAGATATAGCTTATAATTTCTTGAAAAAAGGTTGCTACTAGGTATTAAAAAGAAATCGCATTCAAAAAGATGGGAAATTATTGCTATTTTTCATGCTTAGAAAAAAACAAGATTTATTCAAACAAGTAGTATCTAGTGACTTATAGCGAAAGCTTTTCAATCCCTCGATGAAGAAGAAGTTGGCTTTTTTGCTGTGTGATTTTCTGACTTCTGAGGGTCTGATGACAATTGGAGACCTGCCCTATATTATCTGCTGTCCTTTCCATGTTTGAACACATTTTTCTAGTACGGATCGGAGTGGAACATGAAATGAAGAAAATATGGGAAAGTAATGAAGAACAGACTGGGAAAACTGTATCTGTTCTATTTTTGTCGTGGACATTGTGAGAATGGGGTCTGTTTTGTGTGGGGTGCTTACCAACCAAAAAATTGGAGAACGGTCACTGTATAATGTAGTCCTTGCCTATAGCTACTAGGAGTATTAGGTCTCGAAGGTAAAGCTGTATAATCATTTTTTAGTTTTGGGCATCATACGAATGAACGATATTCTAAATTAAAGACCCGTCGCTCTCGGAGTCTAACCATATCTTTTAACCAAGATAAGTATACTAAAAAACAGCTTTAAGTCAAATGTGAGAGCATTCTTTATCCATAAAAATCGACTAAAAGATACTTTGGATAATTTTGAACATCTTAGAGGATAATGGATTCATAGCTTTTAAGAAATAGATCCAAATATGATATGAGAAAGGTCTGAATAAAGTGTAATCGGAGCTAAGTCGGCAAAAGAAAGATCTGAATAAGGTGGAGTCAAATAAGAGCGCCTATGATGACTTTGCTGATGGCAAACGTTTCAAAAATTTATTTGTAAGTGTTGATGAATAGATGAAAAGGTCGATTAGTAGTTTTTGTGTGCCACAGCACTCAGAAAGATTTTTCTGGGTGCTTTTTTCTGTAGAGCTGGAAACCAAATGTAACTGTGGCAAGGTCCCAGAAATGAAAAAAAGAAGGGATTATTGTGACAATCAACAGCTTTACAAAAGGAATGGGATTAAAAACAATAATTATTTTCTCTTCTAAACAAAACACTCAAACTTAACGGCTACAATACCCTGGCATGAAACTTGCTACCAGGGTATATTTAGTTGGCATGAACTTTCACGATGTATTTGCTTTTTAATACGTTTTCATGTACGTGAAAATATCGAGCTAAATTGAATACAAAAGATTTTTAAGAAAACGAATTCATCGTATTTTTTGGTATGATAAATTTAGAAAGTACGAGGAGGAATATGATGAAAAAAATGAGTGGATTTTTCGTAGTGTTGCTGATGGTAGTTGGAATGGTTATTATGTTGCCTAAAATGGCGCAGTCTGACGAGAAAATGGATCATGCAAGTGAAACAGAAAGAATGATCACAAGTTTGACAGAACAAAAGGAGTTGGATCCAACGTTAGCAGGGCAATTATCGGCAAGAATCACGACGATTCGTCAGTTAGATGATGCGACGGCTACAGACTACTTACAGGACTTTATTCAGTACATTAAAGACCCCTCTATTTTACAGCAAAATTTGATTACTAATAACGCTGTAGAAAAACTCGAGAGACAAGTGAATAGTTGGATCAACAGTTTCAATGGGGCTGATTCTATCTTCGATCCCAGCAATGAAGAATATAAAGTATACGATTGGCTGAGTCAAATGCAATTGCCAAACGGTCTATTGGAAAGTGCCGAAAACGGTAATATGGTTTCTTTATATGATAACTCACTAGCTGCTATCATTTTTACGGAAAACGGTGATTATGATAAAGCCGAAAAGATTTTTGATTTTTTTGTTAGTCGTATCGAGAATGAATTTGAAGTAGGTGGGAAGGGTTTTGGTCAGTTTAGAGATCGTGAAGGTGTGCCGTTGAATAATACACCAAATCGCTGGTTAGGCGATAATGCATGGTTATTGATCGCGCTGAACAATTATCATGAAAAGACCAATAGTGATAAGTATGCAGAACTTACTCAAAAACTTGAAACATGGATTCGTTCCCTTCAAGACGAGGATGGTGGACTTTGGGGTGGTTTTAATGAAGGTGGTCAACAAATCGATAAGAACACAGAAGGCATTTTGGATGCATTTATTGCTGTACCAGGTTATGACGATTTTCATAAAGGCATTTTGACATATTTAGAGCAGAATCGTTATAATCCTGAAACGAAATTGTTGAAAGCAACAGAAGGAAAATATCAATATCCACTTGATTTGTTCTCATGGGGATATAGTATGTTAGAAGATTTTCCTGTCGATAGTCTATTCAAAGCAAATATTGCTTTTACCTCCCAAACGATGACTGCAAATGGGCAAGAAGTTTTCGGATACTCTTTTGATCGTGATTGCGATACTATTTGGGGAGAAGGCACTGGTCAAATGGCGGTTGCTTACAATATTGCAGGTTTTAAAGAGCAAGGAGATTTCATTATCAGTCAAATGGAAAAAATGATGATAAACAGTGAAACGTTTAGCGGTACTAAAGGCATTCCTTATGCAAGTAATATGGGTACTGGCTATGGCGATGGTCCACTCTGGGAGGGGGTCGATACGAATATTGTTGTTTCTTCTAGCGTGTGGTATTTGTTAGCTAAGACCAATGTCGATCCTTATCAAAGTGGCAGAGAAAAAAACATACCTGCTGCCGATAAATTTTATTGATCAAACGAGTTTACTCTAAAATAGGGTAAACTCGTTTCGATTTAATGACAGAATTATCGTTCTCCATACAAGAAAAAGTACCGTCTTGCTAAGTAGTCTAAGAAAAAGTTCATATTATAACTACCGGCTCTAGCATCACTTTCAGTGGAAATCGAGATGATTTTGTCGATGCCAACGGAGTATAGGCTGTTGGTACTTTGCGTGATCAGGGTCGTCGTGGCTTGTGAATCGACAATTAGATCAGCGGTGTGGGCTAATTTATTAAAGAAAGTGCCGTAAGAAGTTACGATGATAGCCAAATCATCAGGTTGCAAATTTTCAGCAAGCTGTTCTTGAAGTTCGTAGGAATAGGCTAAATACAAAAATTTATTGGCCCGTTTAAATCCTGCTTGTAAATACTTCAAATTATCGATCGTCGAATTGTAACCAAATAAGAAAACGCGAGGAAAATCATGGATTGTTTGGAGAAATTTATCGATCTCTGCTAAATCCAGCGTATCCATGGTATTTTGAATACTTTGAATGACGCGATTTCCGTAGTCATGGAAAAATTTATCACTGTTGGCGACTAAATTGTGCGTATCCTCCTTGGTCAAGCGGAACATGAACGAAGGCGAGACATCTTTATGCTTATTGTACTCTTTTTTGAATTCGTCAAAACTGACACTCGTAAATTTTTTGATGAAACGGGAAATCGTGGCCGGGGAAACATAGCAATTTTCAGCCATCGTAGTGATCGATTCGATCGATTCATGATTGTCTTGTAATAAAAATAAAATGATCCTAGAATAGGTGTCATCGATTGGGTGGGTATTGATATAGTCGTATATTGCTTGATAATCCATGTGAATACTCTTTTCTCTAATTATGCTTATTTTCATACCTATGAAAATAGTATAGCATACGTGGAAAGCGGTTGTACAGATGAAAACACAAGCGGTAGAACTCAGGATATAATAGAAACGAAGGATAGAGAGGGGAATTTGATGCAAGTCATTCAAAACAAATTAGAAAAATTCCTGATGCCAGTTTCTGATAAATTAGGCAACAGCAAAATCATCCAGTCTATTTCAGCCGGAATAGCAATGACCGTACCGATCACGCTGGGCGCCTCGATTTTTTTGATTTTAGCTGATTTCCCGATCCCGGCCGTGCGTAATTGGCTGATCCAAGTGGGCTGGATGTCCCATTTGTTAGCGATAGTGGCTGGTTCTTTAAGTATCTTGGCCCTGATCGTTAGCTTTACGGTTGCCTACCAATATGGCAAAAAATTAGCAGTTGAACCGATCCAAGCCGGTTTATTTTCGGTTTCCAGTTTTTTGATACTGACCTTTCCAGACAAATACGAGGGCAGTACCGGTTTTTTCTTGGCTCTGATAGTAGCCATCAGCATGACAAAATTGTACGCTTTCCTCACTAAAAAGTTAGCCCGGCCACTTCCATTGCCAAAAAGCATTCCGCCAATGGTTGGCCGCTCGATCGAACCAATGCGTATCGGAGCGCTGCTTTACTGCTTACTATTTTTGCTGCGACTGTTTTTTGTGGCAACACCGTTTCAAACGGTTACTACTTTTATGACTCAAATGGTTACCCAGCCATTGCTGACTATTGGTGGCTCGGTCCCGATTTTATTGGTCGTCTATATCTTTGGTAATCTGTTATTTTTCTGTGGCCTGCATCCGACGACCATTTATGCCCTGTTACAACCGATCATGACCACCATGATGTTGACGGCTCTTGAGGATAGTTTGGCCAGCCGACCGGTCTTTTATCTGACCAATTTAGTGACGTATGATTTCATCAACAATGATGCGACAGGAAGTACCTTGAGCTTACTCGTTTGCTTTTTACTCATTGGTCGATCGAAGCAGTCGCGTGAATTCGCCAAAAGTTCACTTAAGTCCAATTTTTTTAATATCAACGAAACCGTGATTTTTGGACTACCGATCCAAATGAATCAAATTTTAGCTATCCCCTTTATTTTTAGTAGTCTGATCACGGGCTTGATCGGTTGGACAGCTGTCAAAATCGGTTTCTTGACCACTTACCATGCTGGGGCTGCTATGACATTGCCTTGGACAATGCCCAAGATCGTGACTAGTTTTTTTGTCTATGGTTGGCGTGGGGTTCTGGTAAGGATCATTTGTTTTTTGATGATGGTGTGCATTTATTATCCCTTTGTGCAGCGGATGGATAAACAAACACTAATGAAGGAAAAGGAGAATTTTTGATGCGTTTTGTTACGGTAAAAAATAAAAAAGGTCCTGATTTGGTATATTCGACCAAATCAGGACTGAAGATCTTAGAAGAAGATGGTCTTTATTTCAAAAATCATAGTCGCTCGGGCAAGTTAGAAATTTATGAAGACTGGCGCCAGCCAGCCAAAGTACGAGCTCATGATTTAGCTGGCAAATTAGGCCTCGAAGATATTGCGGGACTGATGCTGTTTACCTCACATTTAGCGGTCCCTTCTGTAGGTGATCGAGCACAGACTTATAATGGTAAGACTTATAAAGACAGCCAGGCCGAAGCTTGGGACCTTACAGATATCCAAAAAGAATATTTCCAAAAAAATCGCATCAAACATACCTTGGTCACGACGATCGAAAGTCCGCGGGTACTAGCTAAATGGAACAATAAAGTTCAAGAGCTGTCCGAAAGCATGCCGTGGGGGATCCCGGTGGTCAATTCCTCCGATCCGCGCCACGGAATCACGGCTGACACCGAATTTAACGAAGGCAATGGTGGCAAGATTTCTCAATGGCCAGAACAAATCGGCTTGGCCGCGACTTTTGATCCGCAAGTTGCTCACGATTTCGGGAAGATTGCCGCTAGCGAGTATCGGGCCATGGGATTAAGTTTGATCCTTGGTCCTCAAGCCGATCTAGGTACGGAACCACGTTGGATGCGCTATGTGGGTACTTTTGGAGAAAACGCACGGCTAGTTTCAGATTTTGTCCGGGCCAACATCGACGGTTTTCAAACAACCACAAAAACCAAGGGCTGGGGCCCAGAAAGCATCAATACGATGGTCAAGCATTGGCCAGGTGGTGCCCCTTGTGAAGCCGGTCGTGATGCGCACTTTGGTTATGGCAAATACGCCGTTTATCCCGGTCATAATTTTGCCGAACACCAACTCCCTTTTAAAAAAGGCGCTTTTGCTTTACAGGAAGGTACCATAAAAGCGAGTGGGGTCATGCCTTATTATTCGATCTCTTATGGCCAAGATATCAAAAATCATGAGAATGTTGGCAATGCCTATAGTGAGTATTTGATCCAAGATCTTTTGCGGCAAGATTGTGACTACGATGAAGTCGTCTGTACTGATTGGTGTATCACCGCAGATGAGCCTAAAAATGTTTTCGATATTTTATCCGGCGATCAATGTTGGGGCGTGGAAGATAATTATACGGTAGCAGATCGTCATTATAAGCTTTTGATGGCGGGCATCGATCAATTTGGCGGCAATAAAGATCCGCAGCCTATTTTAGCGGCCTATCAAAAAATGGTCACAAATTTTGGTAAAGACTGGACTGATCGACGGTTTCGCAAGTCGGCCGAACGCATCTTGACGAATATGTTTCGGATCGGTCTCTTTGAAAATCCTTATGTGGCTCCCGAAACAGCCCAGACCAGAGTCGGTCAGGCGGCCTTTGTTGAAAAAGGCTTGGCAGCTCAGAAAAAGTCGATCGTGATGGTAAAAAATAAACAAAGGACCCTACCGCTTACCAAGCAAAGCAAACTTTATGTACCTAAACGCCATTATCCTGAACAAGTTGGCTGGTATCTGGATAAGATCTCCGCTCGCGATGATTATAATTTAAATCGTAGCGAGTTGGCAAAATCCTTTGAATTAGTTGCAGATCTTGCGACAGCTGAGGCCGCTTTGGTACGGATCAATAGTCCCGAAAAAGCTTTTCTACGCTATAATGGCTATGATAGTGCCGACGTAAAAAATGGTGGCAATGGCTATGTGCCGATTTCTTTACAATATCGACCTTATAAAGCCACAGAAGCACGCGTTCGATCTTTGGCAGGGGATCCGCGTCCAGGTGATGTCTTGAACCGTAGCTATAAAGACAAAGAAATCACGACCTTAAATGAAGGTGATCTTGATCAAGTCATTCAAATCAAGCAAGCGCTGGGTGATAAACCTCTGATCGTCTTGATCAATACGAGCAATCCGTTTGTTTTATCCGAGTTAGAGCCCTACGCTGATGTGATTCTGTTAGAATTTGGCGTCACGACAAAAGCCGTGGTCAGCCTCTTAAATGGGGAATTTGAACCCAGTGGCTTGTTACCTTTTCAAATGCCTAAAGATATGACAACTGTTGAAAAGCAACAAGAAGACGTCGCCTTTGATATGGAGCCTTATGTGGATACAGAGGGCCATTGCTATGACTTTGGTTTTGGGCTAAACTATCGCAATGTCATTTGTGATGAGCGCGTGCGGCAATATGTCGTTGCAAAGACTGAAAAATTTTGATAGGAAGAAGGGAAACGGTTGAAAGAACAAGCGTTAAGAGAATTACTAAAGAAAATGACACCGGCTGAAAAAATGGGCCAACTGGTACAATTGACGCCTGACTTCTTTTCAGAAGGCGGCGAGATCACA
>JBFLGC010000075.1:0-8545 GCA_041859945.1 Tetragenococcus sp. | reverse complement strand
CGCCATTGCCCCAATAAGTTCCAGCCCATGGTGCCACATTTTTAACATACCAGGTACATTGACCTTCAGCATACATGTTGCCTGAACTAGAATGATCGACGCCACTACCATTACTTGTGGTGCTACCAGACACAGTTGAAGAGCCTGTCTGAGAGGAACTATCCCCAGCCGAAGTCGTATCGTTCGAGCTAGTAGAGCTTGTATTATGGCTATATGAATTGCTTTCTGATGTAGGAGTATCACTCAGCGTTTGAATCGTTACTTTTGTAGATTCAGCAGCCAAACTTGCTTGCCGAGCTGCTTCTTCTTCAGCCGCTTTTTTGGCAGCTTCTTGTTCAGCTTTGATCCGAGCCGCTTCAGCCTCTGCTGCAGCTTTCTTTTCGACCAATTTATCTTTATCACTTTGAGCTGTTGCTTGATCTGCAGCTAATTGAGCTTTCAAAACATTCAAATCCGCTTGCTTATTGGCAACTTCATCTTTTTGTGCTTCTAATTCAGCTTCGTTATCATTTAGTTCGTTGATTTTCGTTTCATTTTCTTGTACTTTTTCCTCAACGGCTTTTTGATCTTTTTGTTGTTGTTCAACTAAGTCATTATTGGCATTGACGATCGTATTCATAGCATAGACCCGATTGATCGCATCCGTAACGGAATCAGCATTGATCACTGCTTCAACAATGCTTGTATTTTGACCATTGACTTGGACATCGCGAGCTTGATCTGCCATCTTGTCTTGACGTTTGGCGATGCGGACTTTAAGATCAGCGATTTCTTCTTGTAATTTCATCGTGTCTTGGTTCAATTGATCTTGTTTGGCCTTTAACTCAGCCACATTGGCATTGATCGTGGAAATTTCAGATTCAAGTGAACTGATTTGAGCTACAACATCATCTTGTTGATTTTGTAGATCATTTATTTGATTTTGCTTGTTTTCGATTTGTGTATCGTAGTCATCTGCTAAGACCACACTAGGAGTTCCTACTGTTGTAAGTGCCAATGAACAGGTCAATATAGCTGTAAGTATGCGCTTCTTCACTTTTGTTCCTCCGTCTGTGATAGTTTAATTTTTTCTTTAAATAGTTTAAGAAATAGTGAAATTCTTAACCACAAAAATGATTCTAACACATAGATATGTCAATCCGATAAAAGAATTGTTACAAATCTATTTCAAATTACCACAAGTAACGTCGTTTTATGAAATACTTAGTTAGGATCGCTCTTTATGAATCGAGTAGAGGGAAAAGTTAATAACTTTTCGCCCCTCTCACACCACCACACGTACGGTTCCGTATGTGGCGGTTCAATAGTTCGCGTGTACAAACTGATATCTTAAAGCTATGTCCATATAGCCTCGGGATATCAGTTCTTTGTCTGTAAGCGAATAGTGCAACACTTGGCTCTTGGAGATTTTCCAATAGCTTTTTCTCGTGTAGGACCATTCATAAGCTTTCTGCTTATCGATTCCTAGTGCCATCAGATTCTTTCTTTTGGTCAACGGTTTCTTCCATTGTTTCCAAATATATTGTCTGATTCTTCGTTTTAACCATCCATTAAGCTGACTCATAAAACTTTTCATTTCACTGATACCATAGTAGTTTATCCAACCATTCATCAGTTGCTTGATTTCCTTGAATAGCACTTGAATGCTTCTACCCCGGTTTCGTTTCGTGATTTTCTTTAGTTTCTTTTTCACCCTTGCCTTTGATTTGGCATGTGGGCGTATTTTGACACCATTTCTGGTATTGAGCAAACAGAACCCTAGAAACTTGAGTTTCAAAGGACTACCTACTTCAGTTTTCTCACGATTAACTGTCAATTTGAGTTGACCTTCAAGATATTTGATGGAGTTATCCATTACTCGTTGCCCTGCTCGTTTGCTTCTGACATAAATATTGCAATCATCCGCATATCTGACAAATTTATGTCCTCTGGATTCGAGAAGTTGGTCAAACTCATTCAAATAGACATTACTCAGTAATGGCGACAAGTTTCCCCCTTGAGGGGTTCCTTCCTCCGTCACTTTGACGAGACCGTCTTCCATTATGCCGCTCTTGAGATATTGGCGTATAAGGTTTAGAACTCGTTTGTCCTTGACTTTCTTCTCGATATAGAACATTAGCTTATCGTGGTTGACTGTGTCAAAATAGGCTTTCATATCAATATCCACTACATATTTATATCCTTGTTCATAATACGTTTTGGCACGCATGATAGCCATTTGTGCACTCCGTTTAGGCCGAAATCCGAAGCTATTATCCGAAAATACGGTCTCAAAGATAGGCTGTAGCACTTGATTGATTGCTTGTTGAATCATACGGTCTAAGACCGTTGGTATACCTAACTTACGTTTGCCTCCGTCTGGTTTAGGTATTTCTACCCGTTTGACTGGGGCTGGTTTATAAGTTCCATCGTGCAGTTGGGTCACTAGAATTTCTCGATTTTCCTTCAAGTAAGGAAGCAGCTCTTCACACGTCATACCGTCGATTCCCGCTGCTCCTTTATTTCTGACGACTTGAAGGTACGCTTGATTGAGATTGTTCCCAGACAGGATTCTCTCAAACAGAGATTTACATCCGTCTTGATTTGTTTGTTCACCATAGGAAGTGCTACGCACTCCGCCATTCTTTTCATGTTCCACATTATCTTCCTGACGCCAGCCAGCTTGTTCTGTTTTCTGCGATTGTCGCACTTCTTACACCTCCTAAACTTCAAGTTAACTATTGTTCGGTCCTTCGTAACCTGTCAGTTGGCTACTACTATGACCTCTGCTGACTTCTTATGATTCATTCCAGTGTCACCACCAGAATTGCATTTGGTCGCTAACTCTGTAGCTTCCATCATGCCCTCATAAGACCTCCCCTGGTAAGAATAATCGCTTTCCTCCCATGTAACCGCTGGATTTACTGTAGAGATTTCGGGCAGTATCGGACTTTATCTTGTTTGGCAGACTTATCCGATCTCATTCAGCCTTATATCCAATTTCGTGTTCGTCGGTTCAGGAGTTTGCGTCCGGCTTCCTTCAGCCACAACCTCACGGTTGCCACCTTGCCTTTCGCTAACAGTTCCTACTGCCAAGCCTGTAGCGGACTTTCACCGCCAAGTGATTACCCATGCAGGGCGCACCAAAAAAAAGAAACTATTCAAGGATGAATAGTTTCTTTAGGGGAAAATACCCTACTATAAATAAAGCAATATTGATCAATAAAGTTGGACCTAAAAACCGTGCCACGAAAAAAGCCCCATTGATCGTCGTTAACCCGAATAATAATTGGATGCTCACTAAAGCGACTTCTTGAAGTGTTACTAAAATGACCATTCCAAAAAACATGGTAAACGCATTTTGATAGATCATATCATAAAGTAGATACATCAACCACACCATTAGTGGTACTATCACTGCATAAATGCCCAACACACCAATGTAATAAAAGTCGCATACGATACCTATTGCAAGTGAAGCCAACAACATATAGCGTTTGGACAATTTTTTTACGCCAAACATTAAAAAGAGTAATAACAAATTCACATCCCAAATATATTCACCCTTGCTCACACTGAGTAAGATGCGTGAAAGCTGAGCATCGACGAGCATGGCTAAGAAAAACAAGGGGACTGCCCAGTATTTGATTCGCTTTTTTCCCATCTATTCGTCTCCTAAAGTACGTTCGACCACCGTTACGACCGTTACATTATAAATCTCGGCATTGGCTTTCACATAAACACTACGGTCGAGTCCAAAGCTATCAGATTCAGCCTCGATGACTGTACCGACCATAAGATCCGCTGGTGAATTTCCTCCCAATCCGGATGTTTGCACGACATCCTCTTTTTTGATGTCCGTTTTGCCGGTCAGTTGTTCTACGACTAACGCCTTTCGTTTTTCATCATAACCTTTCAAGACACCAAAGGCTTCTCCTGATTCAGTACTGATCCGAACCGGAAAATGATTGCTCGTTTGATTGGTCGATGTCAATAACTCGACCTTTGCAGAAGCGGCATTGACTTCAATGACGCGTCCGATCAAGCCGTTTTGGCTCATGACGGCCATATTTACCGCTAAACCATCTTTAGCACCTCTATCGATGACTAAGGTATCTTGCCAAGTATCCGGTGAACGCGTGATCACATTCGCAGTGATTTTTTCGTAATTTGTCAAAGTCGCATTCAAATCTAATTCTTCTTTAAGCGCAGCGATTTCCCGCTCTTGATCGGTAACTTTTTGGGCCATTTCATCATAACTATCGATCTTCTCTTTCAATGCTTCATTTTCTTCATAAGTCACGAACAAATTTTGGACTGAGCTGACGCCTTTTTCAAACCAACGTACCGGACTGTAGATCACTTTATCTACCAGAGCCGTGGTATCATTGACCACTACTTGGGCCATGGATGTCTTTTTTTCATCCGCTCGTCTAGCGATCGATAAACTAAGCACCGCAACAGCTACGATGACTAAAATTAAGGTAATGATTATATTTTTATTGGGATTAAATTTTTTCACAGGGACACCTCGACCATTCTAAACTCATACCCTAAATTGTAGCACTATTTTCAATGAAACAAAAGACAAGTCCCCACTCTTAAGTCTTTTTTTGTAATTTATTTGAACACCCCAAAAACAGTTGTCGCTATCTTTTTCAGCTATCTTTACTTTGGATCACCGCAATGATCCCTGTCTCAAAAGCAATCGTGGCTTGGTCACCGATAAATTCGTTACTGGCATAGGAAGTCGGCTGCGTCACACAAACATCATCTAGGGTATATTTGCTTTCGGAAAGTGTCAAATGTTCGACCGGTGTCAAACAACAATAAGCCAAATAAGTCATCGTAGGTTCTGGCTTTATCACATGTCGTCCTGGTCTTAAAAAGGTGATCGTATTCGCTGTATCTTTGATCGTCAATTGTTGACAAAAAGGTTGGAAACGAGGCTCCAACACCATCCATAAATTAGCCAAAAAATGATCGATCCGACCGCCTGTTGCCCCAATAAAGGTCACTTCCGCCTTAGGATATTGTCCAAAAAGATAAGTTAAAGCCAGTTGCGAATCCGTATCATCTTTTTCTACGGGTGCCGTAATGACTTTGGGTACCTGACTAAAAACAAAGGTCCGTTCAGCTTCTGTCAAAGAGTCGAAATCACCAATCGCCACATCGACAGGAAAACCTGCTTGTAACAAAAATAGGCTACCTCGATCGACACCGATATAATGATCATAATTTTTATCAAGCAGCGGCCATGTTTGGACCGGCGCCCCACTTGCAAGTAATACCTTCATGCCTTTATAGCCTCTTTCAATGCTTGGAGCTGTTTTTCAGGGTGGTCAGAGTTAAAAACATAGCTACCCGCTACAAAAACCTCCGCTCCTGCTGCTTGGCAAAGCCGCGCCGTTTCCGGTACGATCCCGCCATCCACTTCGATCTTATAATGATAACCATACTTTTCTTTCAAGTCTGCTAAAGTTTGGATCTTCTCTAGCATCGGTTCAATAAAGACTTGACCGCCAAAGCCTGGATTGACTGTCATGACTAGTACTTGATCGATTATTGGCAAGACAGGTTCGATCGCTGTGACAGGCGTTCCTGGATTTAAGACCACTTCGGCTTTGACGTTTTTTTCTTTGATCATTTGGATAGCACGATAAATATGCGCAGTGGCCTCTAAGTGAACACCTATGATGTCCGAGCCCGCTGCAGCAAAAGCGTCTATAAAATTTTCCGGTTGAACGATCATCAAATGAACATCCAAAGGCAGCTTGGTGATCGGTCGAATCGCTTGAACCACATTAGGTCCAAAAGTGATGTTGGGAACAAATTGCCCATCCATCACGTCCACATGGATATAATCCGCGCCATTTTCTTCTACAAAGCGAATATCCCGTTCTAAATTCGCAAAGTCTGCACTTAAAATCGAAGGTGCGATCTTCATTCTTCTTCCCCCTAACGTTTCTTCTTATAAATTGGTTTACGATTTTTGATTTCTTCTAAAATTTGTAAATAATTTTGATATCTAGTGGCTGAGATCTCAGCTTGGTCGACTTTTTCTTTGACGGCACAATCCGGTTCATTCACATGCAAACATTCCCTAAAACGACAGTCCACTGAAGTTTGCCAAATTTCCGGAAATTGCTTAGATAGCTCATTTTCACTTATATCTGGAAAATCAATGGCGCCAAACCCCGGTGTATCGGCAACCAAGCCATTTTCGATCGGTAAAAGTTCAACGTGACGGGTCGTGTGCCGGCCTCGGCCCAGAGCTTGTGAGACCTCACCAATTTCTAAATTTAATTCAGGAACTAGACGATTTAATAAAGACGACTTTCCCACTCCGGTTTGTCCCATAAAAACGGTCAAGCGACCTGAAAAAAGACGCTTCAGTTCAGTTGTCACCTGTGGCTCATCACTTGATAAAACAGGATAGTCGATTTTTCCATAGGTCCTTCTGATTTCTTTTTCAAGATC
Source organism: Tetragenococcus sp. (assembly GCA_041859945.1). Classification (GTDB taxonomy): domain Bacteria; phylum Bacillota; class Bacilli; order Lactobacillales; family Enterococcaceae; genus Tetragenococcus. The sequence goes on along the minus strand of JBFLGC010000075.1, from coordinate 2,086 downwards.
ATTTGTCGATAAAAGATCCGTTTTACTCAAATAAATCACTGGCTCGATTTCGCGATATTCTAACATCACTAAAAAGCGGTCCAAAAGTTGATAAGAGAAATCTGGTTCGACAAGACTTGTCACCACCACTGCTTGGTCGACATTGGCCACAGGTGGTCGTGCCAATTCATTTTTTCGAGGCAAGATTTCTAGCAAGTAACCATCCGTTACGCTACTACTTTCAAAAATGACTTGATCACCAACTAAAGGTGTGATTTTTCGCTTGCGAAAATTACCACGCCCACGAGTTTGATAGACTTGTCCCTCTGATTGAACGTAATAAAAACCGCTAAGCGCCTTTCTGATTTGCCCCTTCAAATGATTGGCCCCTTTCCTTTGTTTTATTGTACCATATTTCAGAAAAAATATTATAAGAAAGTCAATCTTAAGCTTTGTCCGACTCAAAAAGTTAAAAATCTTTTTTACCTAATCACATTCTGGAAACATTTCAATATTTGATCATACAAAAAAAGGGGTTATCCATTTGGGGATAGCCTCGATTTCACACAATTCTATTATTTTCTCTTGTGACTACATACTCAGCGATTATTTTTCCTGACTCTGCTTGCTGAAAATTTCGCCTCCAACTCATTCCACTTTTTCTCATCACTTTACCTGAATTTTTATTTTGGATATCATGCGTAGCCAGGATCGCTGCTATTTCTGTTGTCGCAAACAAATAGCTAATAACAGCTTTCAAAGCCTCCGAAACATAGCCATTACCCCACCAGTCATACCCGATACAGTAGCCAATCGTCATTTCTTTTCTTTGTTTATTTTGACCTACGACAGAAATCGTACCAATGAGTTCTTCTGAGTCATTAACTACAATGCCCCAATCGAAAAAATCAGAATTTACATAATTTTTTTCTCGCTTTAAAAGACTTTTTTGGGTCGTAGCGATTGTTTGATGGGATTCCCAACTCAAATATTTTGTCACGCGATCATCATGGGCCCAGTTTTTAAACATCATGGTCGCATCTTTAACACGTAAAGGTCTTAGATACAAACGTTTGGTATGCAATTCTTGCGTTCCTTGTTCCATAAAATTTTCCACCCAACTTATAAAAAAATACTGTCTGTACCTAAGCACAAACAGTAACGTTTATCATTTATCGGGAAAACAGGATTCGAACCTACGACCCCTTGGTCCCAAACCAAGTGCTCTACCAAGCTGAGCTATTTCCCGTACTTCAAACGCGCCCAGAAGGATTTGAACCCTCAACCTTCTGATCCGTAGTCAGACACTCTATCCAGTTGAGCTATGAGCGCAAACATCCAACAAATGCCGAGGACCGGAATCGAACCGGTACGGTAATCACTTACCGCAGGATTTTAAGTCCTGTGCGTCTACCAGTTCCGCCACCCCGGCGTCTTGAAAACTGGTAAAGCGGAAAACGGGGTTCGAACCCGCGACCCCCACCTTGGCAAGGTGATGCTCTACCACTGAGCTATTTCCGCAAGTTTTTAAATTCTTCGTTCATGCCGGCTAAAGGACTTGAACCCTCGACCCTCTGATTACAAATCAGATGCTCTACCAACTGAGCTAAGCCGGCCTAGGAATGCGGGTGAAGGGACTTGAACCCCCACGCCTTGCAGCGCTAGATCCTAAATCTAGTGCGTCTACCAGTTCCGCCACACCCGCATGTACTATGAGTCGTACAGGGCTCGAACCTGTGACCCTCTGATTAAAAGTCAGATGCTCTACCAACTGAGCTAACGACTCATATGGAGGTTAACGGGTTCGAACCGCTGACCCTCTGCTTGTAAGGCAGACGCTCTCCCAGCTGAGCTAAACCTCCATCATCGCGCGGCGACTTCCTTCTCTCACAAGGGGTGACCCCTCACTACAATCGGCGTAAAGAAGCTTAACTTCTGTGTTCGGCATGGGAACAGGTGTATCCTTCTTGCTAGCGCCACCGCACTATTTAGTTAAATGAGCTTTTGCTCATTCAAAACTGAATCTGAAAAAAAGTCGCTCACTTCCCGATCAACCTTTGGTTAAGTCCTCGATCGATTAGTATCAGTCCGCTCCATGTATCACTAC
>JBFLGC010000074.1:0-9182 GCA_041859945.1 Tetragenococcus sp. | reverse complement strand
GAAAGTATCTTAAATTTGATCAGTGAGAGAAGGTTGAACATTGTAGTGTATTTTACACAAGATTATGGACTTGACTCTTTTTCTTGACCTTCACGTTACGGCAAGGTTTATACTGATTTTGTCAGGGGGAGAGCAAAATGGAATACACGATCAAAAAGTTCGCCAAATTATCGGGTGTCAGTGCACGGGCACTGCGATATTATGATGAAATCGGTCTGCTAAAACCGGCCCGCATCACTTCAGCAGGTTATCGTATCTATGGACCTCAAGAAGTCGATCGCTTGCAACAAATTTTATTTTATCGGCAATTGGATCTTAAATTAGCAGCAATCAAAAATATTTTAGATGCTCCTGACTATGATGTGGAACAGGCACTAAATGACCAGTGGTGGCAGCTTTCTCAAAAAAAGGCTGACATTGAGCGGTTATTAGTGGTTGTTGAACAAACCTTAAATCACTATAAAGGAGAGCGTAATATGTCTGATAAAGAAAAATTTACCGCTTTTAAAAAGCAAAAAATCACTGAAAATGAAAGGAAATATGGTTCAGAGATCCGAGCAAAATACGGGAAGGAAACGATTGATGCTACGAATCAAAAGTTCAGGGATCTGACAGAAGACCAATTACAAGAAATGATAGCGACTGAACAACAACTTTTTGGAAAATTAAAAGTTTATGTAAAAAATCCGCAAATCGAACTTGCCAAAGAAATTTTTGACTTGCATAAGAAATGGCTGAGCTTTACTTGGCCAAACTATTCTGCTGAGGCGCATAAAGGAGTGGGGCTGATGTATGTTTCAGATGAACGGTTTACTCGTTACTATGATGGCCACGTGGTGGGATCGGCGCAAGCACTTCATGCCATTATCCAACAGTATGCGCATTGACAAAAAGTCTGAGTGCTGAAAAATTCATTCCAGAATAAGCAAAAAGCGCTCCTCAAAACGGGGAGCGTTCATTTTGCTTATCTTTTATGGACGACCATTTTCAGACCTTCATAAAATTCAGTAGCTAAGTGAAGGGAATGACCTTCAACGATTTCGTTAACAACGCCTTCTGGCCAGTAAACAGCTAATTTGGCATCAAAACCATTTTCAGTTGGTTTGAATTGATGATAAGGCATGTTCACATCGGTTTTATCATCGATCAAGAGGGCTTTACCGACCATGGACATAGGATAGCTTTCATCTTTATCAGCTAAAATAGCAGGTCCTAATTCATCTTCCTTGACAACTGCCACATTGACGAGCGTTGGTGTACCGTACATGCCAAATGGTTCGATCCCAATAATGTCGTTCTCATTAAAAATCGCTTGGAAATGTTCAGGGTGAGCCGATAATCCGACTTTTTCATCTTGTTGCATAGCTTGCATGATGCCCATGAATTCTTGCAAAGAAACACCTTCGACATGCATATCACAATGTGAGACCTTCATCGGTTTGTCTTGTGAAAAAGCCAGTTCTTTCCACATTTCATCTGAACGAGCAAAAGAGTCTTTGTAATAGTCGAGAATTTCTTGACCTGTGTGAGCCAGACGGTTGGCGATCGAAACTTCCCAAGCTCTTTCTTGCGTTAAAAAGTCGATATCGTCATCAGCTAAGACTTTGTCGCCATCCTTGATTCCGATGCCATGAGCGCGCATTTGGTGCAAAACGTGAAGGTTTCGTTGATACGCTAATTGTTCGATGTGGGGAGCTTCCCAAACAGTGCCATTTACATTAAAAGTTGCTTTTACGTTTTTCATATACAAAATCCTTCCTTTTGGTTTATACTTATTACAATACTAATGATAGAAGAGAATGCAAGAAAACACTACAACAGATTTGAGAGGAGTGTTGAATTTGTCTGAGAAGATCGAAACGGATACGCGGCATATTCTAATGGATACTTTTTGTCTACTGAATAGCGAACGACCTGTGAGTAAAATCACCGTCAGTCAACTGGCACAAAAGGCGGGATATGATCGCACGACTTTTTATCAATATTTTCTTGATATGGAAGATATACAATGCGCGGTTGAAGAAGAATTTACAGATTATATCAAAAGTTTGCGTAGTGAGGCAGCGCTAGAAGATGATAGCTTTATCCAAACGCTCGTCTCGGCGTATGAAGAAAAGCCGCTTTATTTCAATGCTTTGTTTGGCAAATATGGTGATTTGGATTATCTCTATCACTTGACGGAAGCTTTCCAATTCGACTTGCCCGAACTGCACCTGGCTGATGAAGATAAACAAAAGGGCTATTTGATCGAATTTCATGTCACTATAGCGATCTCTTTGTTCCGGCATTGGTTACAAAGTGACAAAGACTTACCGATCGACGAATTGATGGGATTGATCCGCAAACTATATACTTCGGGAATTGATGGGGCGCTTGAAAAATAAGCAAAAAGCTCTCGCATCACACGAGAGCTTTTTTGTCTATTGATTTTTCTTCTTCATTTGATTGATGGCTGTACCTAAAACCTTCTTTTGTAGGAAGTTGGGGTGTTGTTGGGCAGCGATATGCAAACCATTATTGAATTCGACCATCAAGTGCCATTTATGGCCTTCCGCGATATCTTTCGGGGCATTTTCTGGTAAGAAGACGCCCAGTTTTACTTTCATACCATTGGATGAATTACTCAATTGGTGCATGCCGAGCATCTTAGTATCTTCACCTGTGTTAGCTAAGAAGGTCTTACCAGCCATGACGATATCGACATTTTTGCCAGGTGTGACTGGGTAATCTTCTTTACCACCTGGGCGAAGATCAAGATAGGACGGATCTTTGTACATGCCAAATGTTTCGATGATCACTTGGCGGCCACTCTTGGTATCGCCGTTAAAGTAATAGTGTTCGGGGTGGATCGTTGATGGCAAGTAAAGATTATTGGTCTTCATCAAACTTTGGTTGAATAACATAAATTGGATCAACGAGATATTTTCAGTCTCTACTTCAACGTAAGCTTCTTGATAATTTTTGCCAGCAGGGGAGCCATTGGCAATTTCTTCCCACATTTTATCGCCACGATCAAGCTCAGGTTTAAATAGTTCCAAAGTTTTTTCTTTACCAATCGCTTCACGCGTCGAAGCTAAAGCCACTTTGGCTTTTTCTAGTGGTAAGTCGAGTAGTTGTTTTAACGAAAGAACCTTACCATCTAAAGAAATCGGAATTTGTTTTTCGTCAAATATGTGAAACACATGATGGTACCGGCTCAATTCCATCTCTAAAATCTCTTTTTCAGGAATCTTTCGACCATCAACTGTAAATTGTATTTTGTAATCACTCATTTTAAAGACCTCCATTCATTTTTATAAGTTAAGTATAAGCTAGTTCGTTGAGAACACCACCACGAGATAAGTTTGCTTGTGGAATAAAACAACATGTTGTAGAATAAAATGAGAAAGAAGAGTGGTATTATGGCAGATCTGAGATTTGAACGCACCGAAAAAATGATCCAACTCAATTTTTTAAAGCTCTTGGAAACGACCTCCTTAAATGATATTTCGATTGCTAGACTGGCCAAAGCAAGCATGATCGATCGTTCCACTTTTTATGCTCATTATGACAATGTGTTTGAACTGGCTGAGCAATTGATCGATGATAATTTGGCTTACTTTAGCAAAGCTTTTGAGCAAAGTGTGCAAAAAAGAAAATGGGAGAAAAATTTTGATAGTTATTCTTTTTTTACAGAGGAGTTAGTCACTTATCTGACTCACAATCGCCATGAGATCCAGTTGCTACGCTCGTTGAATCTTGGTATCAACAGCTTTGATCAGAAATTACGGCGCTTGTTCAGCCAAGTTTATGCTCAATTGTTAGACCTTTCCACTACCGATTTTATCATTTTTTTATTAGTCAATATGGCGCTGAGTGATTTTGAATTTGTCCTTGAAAATCAGCGGGTGCCATCAAAAACAGAATTAAAGAATGGTTTACAAAAAATAGTCGAATTTTTGGGATAGAAATAACCACTGACGATCTTCAGTGGCTATTTTCTTGCGATTTTATTTTTGTCAACATATAAATATAGATCAAATCAAAGACGGTACAAATCACACCAGTAACGATGACATAAACATTCACTTGTTCCAAAAGGCCACCCACGATCGCTGGTGCCAAGGTCCCTAGCCATTGCTATAGGCCATGAGTTTGGATTGACCACGACTGCTATTGCGACTGGCTAGCATATAGACAAATAAAATCGACATGGCGGCATTTTGGATAAAGGCCGAATAAATTGAGCCCCAGTGCGTGCCAAATTCAAAGAGAAACATCAGTTGTAAGGCATAACTTGTCACGAAAATCAGAAGACTGGCTGGAATAAAGTGCTTTTGTAGAGAAGTCGGGAAGTCTTTTTTACCGAATTTAAAATAGGTGACAATGATCCCGATATCGAGGCAAGCCCAAATGAGATTTACCCAACTTTGCGGATCGGTGATCTGTTGGGCCAGGCCTTGGATGGCATAAATCGATTCCCAAGCAAAATTTAAAGCTAAAGCAAAGATTGGCATGCCGTAAGTTTTATCTTTGAAACCATGGCGGATCAATTCGATGTAAACGATCGACCAACAAAGACCACTTAGTAACATTAGAAATAATTGCATGATACTGTTCATCCTTTTTCTTTCATTGTAACAGCTGATCAAGAAAATCTAAACTACAAATAGAAGGGATGTGTTGAATAAGACTACGCATGATTTTCGATCAGAGTCGCTAGTTTTTGGATAAACGCTGTTTGTCGTTTGACCGATAAAGGTTCATTGGTCGCAAGATAATATTTGATACTGGTGATGGCGTAGTTTGCAAGTAGTTCTTTTTCTAAAGGATCATCTACCATTAAATCTTCCGCACATCTTTTTTTCAAAAAACAAATGAAGGCTGCTTCAAAATCGTATTCTTCGGTGTGGATCGTAAGCATTGCCTTAAAAAGCTGTAACTCTTCATTATTTGAGATGAAGTCAGCGATAATAGCATTTAAATCGGTATTTTTCCCGGTCAGTCGTTCGGTCAAACTATGATCGTATTTGACGATCAATTTAGCGCCTAATTTTTCAGCTAGGTCGTATTTATCCAAATAATGGGCGTAAAATGTTTTACGATTGATTTCCGCTTGATCTGCTAAATCACTGACTGTCACTTTGCTAAACCCCTTGGCAAGTACTTGCTCAATAAAGGCCTCTTCAATAAATTGTAAGGTTTTTTGTGTACGTAGATCCATAGTTTCCTCCTTAAAAGCCACAACGTTTGGTCAGATGTTACCTAAGAAACAGATGATTCAAAGTTGACCATGTAAAACAAGTTCATCATACCATAAAATGAAGTTATCAACCAAGGAGGGAATATTAATGAGAGCTAGAATTATGGATACACCAGCAGATTTTAAAAAATTAGGTATCGATCCAAATAAAGTCGAATTATGGGAAGAAAGTCGTCGCGATACCAGTGAACCTAGTCATAACGAAGTGTGGTACTTTGATGCTACGATGGATGACGGCACGAAATTCATGGCTGGATTTAGGCCAATCGATCCTGCTAAAATGAATGTTGGGGGCGATACACCGAATGTCAACATTATGATCACCACACCAGTTGGAGCAGAAAAAGCCGATTTTCATTATTTTGCCGCCGAAGAATCATTCACTGCTGAAAAAGGCGGTTGTGATTTAAAATATGGCACGGATACAGCCAAAGGTGATTTCAAAACTTATGATATCCATGTCGAACCAACCAATGGCGTCGGCTGCGATTTGCATTATGAAGCATTGACAGAACCGTTTAGACAAGGGACTGGAATCATCGCTTTTGGAGAAAATGATGAGTTGCATCACACTGACCTCGCTGTGCCGAAAAACAAGGTAACTGGAACGGTCTATTATGACGGAGAAGCTCATGAAGTTAGCGGTTTAGGCTATCATGATCACCAATGGATGAATGCTAATCCCATGGCTTTATATCATCACTGGTTGTGGGGCCGAATGTATACTGAAAAATATACCGTGTATATTTATGACTTTGTAGCCAATGAAAAATATGATTTTAAACGGTTGCCGATGTTTGGTTTGTTAGATAATGAAACGGGCCAAGTTATTTTTGAAACAGATGGTAATGTGACCGTGGAAACGACTTTGGAAGAACAAAAACAAGTCGGTCGTAAGTTCCCTAAAGAAAGTCATTACGTGTTCGACAATGCAGACGGCAGCTCGGTTGATTTAAATATTACTTGGGAACAAGAAATCGAAACGCGTGATATGTATACAAAAGCGCCAGATCCCATGAAACAACAATTCGATGCGCTGAATATTGCGCCGATCTACATGCGTTATTATGCCAAAGGGAATGTGACTTATCATCGCCCTGATGCAGAAACAGTGAAAAGTTCGGGCGATATGATCTATGAATACGCCTATTTAGGCAAACCTGATCCGCGGGCCAATGTCTAGAAAAGCAAAAGTTAAGATAAGCGACTGAAAATCAATAAAAACACTTCCGCTAGCAGCTTATCGACTAGCGGAAGTGTTTTTTTAAGAATGAAAAAGCAGCGAGTGGAATACGTTTAAAGGTACTTTGTCTTTGCTAAGGGTGCGTGGCCTTTGATGGCTTTGTAATTGCGATGAAAAGAACGCAACGACTGATATCCAACTGATTCGGCAATCGTTTGAATCGAATCATCGGTGGCTTCTAGTAATTCATTGGCTTTTAAAATCCGTAGTAAGTTGACATAGTGATTAAAGCCGATCCCAGTTTTTTGCTTAAAAAGTTTCGAAAGATATTGATAATCGTAAGAAAATTCTTCCGCCAAGTCTTTTAAATGGCATTCATTTTGATAATTGGTCAAGACCCACTGCAAAAGCTGTGAAAATAAGTCACTAGTAACCTCTTTTTCACGGGGCAGAAAGGTGACATTTTTGATATATTGGTCACACATCCAATACAAATAGGCCTTCACTTCAAATAGTGAGGAACTAGGAACTAACTGCAGTGGCGGAGTCATCGTAGGTAAAACGGGAGATGTGGGTAAAAAATTTTGGTAGCGATGATGAAAATCACTAAGTAATTCTCCTGAAAAAATCACGATATCTAGTTGTGTGTCAGGCCTTAAAATAAAACGGTGGACCTGATTGCTAAAAATCAATGCTCCATCCTTGGATGCAAGAAAATATTTTTTATCATCGATCCAAATTTGGGCTTGACCACGGGATACAAAAATAAATTCATAGGCTGGATGACAATGGGCGGGGAAGTCAGCATCAGTTAATTGGATGAGATGAAATTTTTTAGTTTTCTCTAATCCATAGTCTTGAAAAAAATACATAGGCGCTCCTTTCACGATTTTTGTCTTGTCAGTGGTAATTTCTTACTATCTATTATATCGCTTTCAATATATAATAAAAGGGAAATATGTGAAAGGAGACAAGAAAATGACACAAATTTACCATGTCGCCACAAATGGTTCTGATTGTTTTCCGGGAACAGAAAAACAACCATTTTTGACTATTCAACAAGCAGCTAATGTCGCTCAGGCTGGCGATACCGTCCTCGTTCATCAAGGAGTTTATCGCGAATGGGTCAAGCCCCAAAATGCCGGTTTGGACGCGCATCGGCGGATCACTTATCAAGCGGTACCAGGTGAAAAAGTCGTGATCAAAGGTTCTGAGCTAGTTTCAGAGTGGCGCAACTTAGAAGGTACCGTCTGGCAAAAAGAAATTCCTAACACTTTTTTTGGCGACTTCAATCCTTTTAAAGAAGAAGTCTGGGGCGATTGGGTCACTTCTTTTAAAGAAAAGACGGCGCATTTAGGCGAGATTTATCTAAATGGCCAAGCGCTTTATGAGATGCAGACATTTAATGAAGTCAAAGAACCGAATAGCCGAGAAACCGTCCAAGAGTTTTTTATCTTTGAGGACGTGGCTGAACGCTATCCAGACCGCTTGAAGTATGCCTGGTATGCCGAAGTGTCCGAAACCAAAACGATCCTTTATGCAAATTTTCAAGAGTTTGATCCTAATCAGGAAAAAGTCGAAATCAATGTCCGACCGGCTTGTTTTTATCCAGAACGTACCGGGATCGATTATATTGCGCTGATCGGTTTTGAAATTTGTCAAGCCGCGTGCGCCTGGGCGCCGCCGACTGGCAATCAGCTAGGTATGATCGGGCCACGTTGGAGCAAAGGCTGGCTAATCAAAGATAATGTCTTACATGACGCCAAATGTAGTGCGATCAGTCTGGGCAAAGTAGCTGATTCAGGTGATAATTATTATAGCAATCGTCATGACAAACCAGGTTATACCTATCAACTCGAAGCGGTTTTTACGGCGCTCGATCAAGGCTGGACCAAAGAAAAGGTCGGTAGTCATACGATCTGTCACAATCATATCTATGACTGTGGTCAAAATGGCATCGTCGGTCATATGGGTGCGGCTTTTAGCGAGATCTATGATAATCACATTCATGATATTTCCCTGAAGCGCGAATTTTACGGCTGGGAAATCGCTGGGATCAAATTGCACGCGGCCATTGATGTCACGATTTCCCATAATTTGATCCATGATTGTTCCTGTGGGACTTGGCTGGATTGGCAAACGCAAGGGACGCGTATCGAGCAAAATATCTATTATCAAAATGGCCTCGACTTTTTTGTTGAAGTCAGTCATGGTCCTTATCTGGTCGCAAACAATATTTTTGCTTCTGTTCATGCGCTACGGAATTTTTCGCAGGGAGGCGCCTATATCAATAATTTGATCGCGGGAAATATCGACTGGGAAGATGTGCGTGATCGTGCAACGCCTTATCATTTACCACACAGCACTAAAATCAAAGGCTATGCGGTGGTCTATGGTGGCGATGATCGCTATTACAATAACATTTTTGTGGGCAGAGCCGGACGTACGGTCGGGACGGCACCATATAATGGGCATACGACCTCACTTCAAGAATATATTCGCACTGTTCAAGCCAAGGCGCCGAATGATCTAGAAGGCTTTATCGATGAAAAAGATCCAGTATTCATTGATCATAACTGCTATTTAAGTGGGGCCCAGGCCTTTGAAAAGGAAATTCATAAGTTGGTGCGTGACGACTTTCAAACTGCTGTTACGATCACTGAAAAAGGGTCAGGTCACTATCTGACGATCGAGCTGCCGAAAGATTTTACAAGTTGGGAAGCTAAGGCCATCGATAGCAAAGTTCTTGGGCACACT
>JBFLGC010000073.1:0-9234 GCA_041859945.1 Tetragenococcus sp. | reverse complement strand
ATTTTCAAAAAATTTGATATTTTGAAAATTGGACAAGTGTTTACTTTTTTAAAAAAGGCAATTATGAAATTAGCTCATATACCTTTTGCTTGATACGTTTTATTTTTATGATTACCGTTGGCTTTTGTTTTCCAGGAGAAACCTCTCCAAATTGGATAATTATTAGAAGTAATGGTCACTCTTTTTCCATAAGAATGGTAGATACCTTGTTTTCCATCGGCTATCTTAGTAGCATTAGCATTGATGTAGCCCATCCAAGTACCATTGTTATCAAATAAAGAAAGATAGCGCCTACCATTTAGATGATAGTAGATCCCTCTAGCTTGAAAAGTTTGATTCAAAATATTTGAACTAGTATTTTTTTGTTTCCAACCAAAGTTTTGCCATAGCTTATAATTGTTTTTCGTAATGGTGATATACTTGCCGTAACTGTTATAGACACCTTGTTTACTATCTCCTAGTTTGGTTGCATTCTCATTAATATAGCCCAACCATTTCCCGTTCTTATCGTACAAGGAAAGGTAACGACTTCCGTTAAGATGATGATAGATTCCTCTGGCTTCAAAAGTTTGATTGATCAATTTATTACTTATATTTTTCTTTTTCCAGTCAAAGTTAGACCATAGCTTATAATTATTCTCTTTGATAGTGACATATTTGCCATATTTATGCCAATTTCCTTGCTCATTTTGGACGGTTTTTGTTGCATTCTCATTGATGTAGCCATGCCACTTGCCATATTTATCGTATAAGGAAAGGTAACGACTACCATTAAAATGATAATAAATCCCTTTGGCTTGATAAGTATTATTTAAAATCGATCCTTTTTGATTTTTTTCAGTCCAATTAAAATTTTGCCATGTTTGCCAGTTCTTTGTGATAGTTACTAGTTTTCCGTAAGTATGCCAATTTCCTTGTTGGCCATCTGATTCCAATACATCAGATTTATTGACATAACCTTTTAAAATGTTGTTATTGTCATAAAGAGCTAAATAAGTGTTTTGATAGATTTCTTTGGCTAAAAAAGTTTTATTTTGTAATGATTCGGTGGGAAAAGAATTATTATTGGTTAGTTCTTCTAAATTTGCAAAACCTTTTTTGTTGGCAGTAATTTGAACATATTTTTGATATTCTTTTATTTCAGATTCATTCGTTAAAAGATTTGTTATTTCAGATTTTTCCACATAGCCAACGATTTCATCATTATTTGATAATTCTAGATAAATTTTTTTATTTTCTTCTGATTGGTATTTATTAGTTACGTGTACACTCTGATTTAACAATTTTTTGCTAGAGAAGGAATTGTTTAGAGTCAAGTCCTCGAAAATTGTCATTTTTGAAGAGACGATCGTCAAATATTTAGCCGAAAAATTCTCATCTTTCATAAAGAATAAAACAGAATCTTTTTCAATATAAAAGGAAAAATCATTACTTTCTAATAAATAATAAATATTATTTTCATTTGTTATCTCTTCATGGACCTGAAATACTTTTCCGATATAAGAATTTTCTAATGTGGTCTTTTGGTCAGTTTTAAGTTCTTCCAAGGTTTTCCAAATTGGTTGATTTTTTTCTGGAATGATCGCATAAGTATTCGTTTCCATCACTTCCGTTGTAGGAAGCGTAACAGAATCACTGTGGTCATTTGTTGCCTCGGTAGTCTCAGTAGTCTCTGTCGGTATTTCGGTTTCAATTGAGGAATCTGCTATTGAATCTTGTGTTTCTTGCAAATTATTGGTTGATTCGCTAGTAATCTGTAGAGAACTTTCAGTAGTTGTCTCTGAATTAATCGACTCATCATTTTCGTCAGCATGTATCGGTACGATTGTTGAAAGTTGACAAAAAACTAGGACGGATAATAAAGCTAAATTTTTCTTTTTCACTGGTTTACCTCCATAAGTAAATTAACTCTAGTTTACCACGTTATTTATTTAAATACCATATAAAAAAGAAACGTCACTTTTTTGAAGAAGTAACGTTTCTTCTATATAAAAATAAAAAAATTTTACGGTTCAATTTTCTTGGAATCTTTTATGGCAATCGTATAAATAAAGAAAGTGCTGATAATAATAAAAGTAAAGCTATCAAAATTAAAAAAGAAAAGCGAAATCAGTGAGGCAATAAGTACTGGCCAACTGGCACAAGCAATGGTGACTTTTAAGTTATCAAAAAAGCGATAGCTGACTCGTTTAAAATGACTATAAATATTGGCGATCAATGCTGTAGTAAAAAGTGTAAGCAACAGATTTAAAAAGGAAGGGTAGAAAGTAACCAAAAGAACGATCAAGTACATCCAAGCAGGAAATTGCGTATTGGTTAAAAAATCACGAACAGAACTACCTGAAAGTCCACTGAGTTGCTCTTCATCATACGAGAAAGTAAATTGTGATCCGCCCATCAAAGCGGTGGTGATTTCATTGGTAGGTAGGCTTATCACAAGTTCATCTTTTAATAGTCCGACACTGAACAAGTTGCCGATCATATCATCAGAAACTTCTTTTGCCGTTCGCTTGCCTTCAGGGTCGAAGGTGAAGATGATCGAATCTGTTTGATAAATAAAGCCCTCTGTATTTTCAGTTTGGATTTGACCATCCGTGATCGTAAAATCGGGAATCTTTTGAGCAATGGTTTGCCCATCTTTTTGGATATCGTGAAACACGCTGATGACTTGATAAGATAAAGGCAAAGTCATGATAAAACTAAGCAAGACCACAAAAAGTGTGATTTTTGAAAAGTTGATCGATTTTGCTTCTTTGAGTTTGTTGATATGTAGAAGCGAATTTTTGATTAGTTGTGTAAAAGACATAATGGGATCCCTTCATGATTCATTTTCGTTTATACTTATTTATTCTAGCAGATTCACACCTTAAACGAAATACACGAGTAAGAAAATTTGATGGAAATAAATTGAATTTTTTAGTATGATAAATAAGATAAGTGAAAGGAAGTCAAGAAGATGAAGCTATTTAGGAGTTTTAAAGGCAAATTAGAACATAAAAAATTATGGGAACCACTTGTCTATTTATTTTTCGGAGTGTTAACGACTGTTGTCAACTTAATCGTTCATTTTCTATTTCTAGAAATTTTTCATGTCCATTATATGGTCGCCACAGTCATTTCTTGGGTAGCTGCGGTCTTGTTTGCGTATATCACAAACAAGCGGTGGGTATTTGAATCAAAAACAGGAACACGAAAAGAGACAAATGCCGAATTTGGCCGCTTTATTTTTTATCGTCTTTTGTCTTTAATGATGGATACGGGTTGTATGTATCTATTGATCAGTGTGTTAAGTTTTGGCAATGTGTCCGCAAAATTTATCACCCAGATCGTTGTGGTTATTGCTAATTATATCTTTAGTAAATTTTTGATATTCACAAAAAGTTCGGAATGAGTAAGGAAGTGACACAATGTCCTTTTGGCAAAAATGGAAACAATGGTTGATCAAAAAGAAGCTGTGGGAATTTTTGATCTACACATTTTTTGGTGTTCTAGCTTCAACGGTCGATATTACCATTCATTTCCTTTGTCTTAAACTATTAGGTTTTCATTATATGCCAGCGACTATCATTTCGTGGATCGTGGCCAACTTATTCTCATTTATCGCCAATAAGCATTGGGTTTTTCATTCAAATCGTGAAACGTTTTGGGAAGCGGTGATTGAGTTTGGCCGTTTTATTTTTTATCGCCTCCTTTCATTAGGTATCGATATGGGCAGTATGTTTGTGTTAATGGAATGGACCAAGGTAGGTAATCTGCCAGCAAAAATTTTGACGCAAATCATCTTGGGAATCGTCAATTATTTGTCGAGTAAATTCTTGATTTTTTCAAAACGAAAAAAGGACAAACTCTAAGCATAACTTTTGCTGAATTTTTCTTTCTCTGATAGTCTGTTAATTGTAAAGAATAATTATTTAGGAGGAGAATTACCATGACTTACACGTTACCTGATTTACCTTATGCATATGACGCATTAGAACCTTATATCGATGAAGAAACGATGCATTTACATCATGACAAACATCATAACACTTACGTGACGAACTTAAATGCAGCAGTTGAAAAACACCCTGAATTAGGCGAAAAATCAGTAGAAGAATTGATTGCTGATTTGTCAGCTATTCCTGAAGATATCCGTACAGCTGTCCGCAATAATGGTGGTGGTCATGCGAACCATACTTTCTTCTGGGACATCATGGCTCCAAATGCTGGCGGCGAACCTGTCGGCGAATTAAAAGATGCTATCGATGAAAAATTTGGTTCTTTCGATGCTTTCAAAGATGAATTTAAGACTGCCGCAACAGGTCGTTTTGGTTCCGGTTGGGCCTGGTTAGTTGTGAATAATGGCATTTTGGAAGTGACTTCTACACCGAATCAAGATTCTCCACTATCTGATGGACGGACACCAGTTATTGGTTTAGATGTTTGGGAACATGCTTATTATTTGAAATATAAGAATGTTCGCCCCGATTACATCGCTGCTTTCTGGAATGTTGTTGACTGGAACAAAGCTAACGAAAACTTTAAAGCTGCTAAATAATTAAAGAATGAGTAGGTGCTAGGACTTTTTAAAAGAGTCCTAGCACTTTTTTTATGGTATAATGCTTTTTAGAAAAAAGTAGAGAAGATGAGGAACTTTGCGAAAAAAGGAACTGAAAACAAAAACAGAAATCGCCACATTTTATCCAGAACTGGTAGAGATCTGGTCTGAAGTTTTTACACCGATCATAGGGGCTAAACAAGTGGCCTATATGTTGCACGTGTATCAAAGTAAAGAAAATATTGCCGCAGAAATAGCAAGCGGCGTACATTATTATGCTCTTTATCTAGACGAAAGTTGTGTTGGCTATACGGCCTATGCATTAAAATCAGACTCTCTTTATATCAGTAAGCTTTATATCAAAGCAGCTTATCGCGGACAAGGCTATATGCGCGAAATTTTTACTTGGTATGATGAATTGAGTCAAAAATATGGGCTAGATCAACAATTACGTGTCAATCAACACAATGAGCGTGCGATTGCCGTTTATGAACATTTGGGTTTTGAACAAGTGGCAACAGATGTGGCAGATATCGGCAATGGCTTTGTTATGGATGATTATATTTATCGCAAAAAGCTTGTTATAAAATAGCTGTTTCTTATTGGAATTCTTTAGGATTTGTTAACAAATATTGCTATTTTATGTATTTTTTGCTATCGTCAATATATTAAAACTTAAAAAAGAGGGACAACCATGAAACGTGTGATCACTTATGGAACTTTTGATTTGCTTCATTATGGACATATCAACTTATTACGCCGTGCCAAAGAATTGGGCGATTATTTAGTGGTGGCTTTATCGACGGATGAATTCAATTGGGATGAAAAACAAAAAAAATGCTATTTTTCTTATGAAAAACGCAAACAGCTCTTAGAAGCTATTCGCTATGTGGATTTGGTCATCCCAGAAGAAAGTTGGGAACAAAAAGTGACCGATGTCAAAGAATACCATATCGATACTTTTGTGATGGGCGACGATTGGTCGGGCAAATTTGACTTTATTCAAGAAAAAACAGAGGCCGAGGTGGTTTATTTGGCGCGGACGCCAGAAATTTCGACTACTCAAATCAAAAAAGACTTAAAATTGATGGAAAAATAGCGCTTTTTGAGCAACGGTTTCATCGCTAGCTATTTTGTGGTAAAATAGATACGCAAAAAGAACAAAAATTAGGATGGTTGAATACATTGGAAAATCAAGATGTAAAAGTAAGGGCAACGTTAGTAACCAAAGAATACGACCTTTACAAGAAAAAAACAGATAAGGTGCGGGCGTTATTTCGCTTTCACCATCATGATATCCCGCGTTTTTGGGCCTTGAAAGGAACTAGCTTTGACGTTCATGCCGGAGAATCGATCGGGGTCATTGGGATCAATGGTTCAGGGAAATCGACGCTAGCAAATATTATCAGTGGCATCATTCCACCTACGTCTGGTTCGATCGATGTTAAAGGGGAAACCTCGATCATCTCGATCGGAGCTGGCTTGAAACAACAGTTGACAGGACTGGAAAACATTCGCTTGAAAGCCTTGATGACAGGCATGACCAATAAACAAATCGATGCCAAGCTAGATGATATCATAGCCTTTGCCGACTTAGGCGATTTTATCAATCAACCAGTTAAAAGCTATTCTAGTGGGATGAAATCACGACTTGGTTTTGCCATTGCAGTCCATAATGACCCTGATATTTTGATCATCGATGAAGCTTTGTCGGTCGGTGATGAAACCTTTTATCAAAAATGTGTTGATAAAATATTGGAGTTTAAGGAACAAGGGAAGACGATCTTTTTTGTCAGTCATGCTCTTGGTCAAGTCGAAATGCTTTGTGATAAGACGATTTGGATGCACTATGGCGATATGCGGATGTTTGGTCCAACTGAAGAGGTAATGGGTGAGTATCGTGATTTCATTGGTTGGTTCAAAAAGCAATCCAAAAAAGACCAGAAGAAATATCAAGATCAACAAAAGGAAAATCAAAAGGCTTTTACCTTAGAAGAACTAAAACAAAATGCGTCGACGGATGAATATCTTATCC
Organism: Tetragenococcus sp.; assembly: GCA_041859945.1. GTDB lineage: Bacteria > Bacillota > Bacilli > Lactobacillales > Enterococcaceae > Tetragenococcus. Next base: position 2,662 of record JBFLGC010000073.1, on the reverse strand, counting down.
AACAGAATCTTTCTGAAAAAGAATTGAACAAAAACTTAGCTCGGACGCCTCTAGGTGAGAAGATGACGGGCAGTACCAAGTTTATTTTAGCACTGACCACGCTTGCGACTCTATTTTGTATGTTAGTCTCTTTTAGTGGTAAGTCGCTTACTTACGCGCTCGTGAATCCGATCGATACGATCATGCGCCTATTTCAATAGGTCAACAATTTTTTAGTAAAGGAAGAGTTTTGTGAAAGAGATCAGTATTGTTCTAAAAGAACAGTTTCAGCATATGGGCATGATTTTTCGTATGTCTCGTTATGAAGATAAAGCGACTTATCAGAGTCACTATCTAGGCTTAGCTTGGCAAGTATTGAATCCAGCTATTCAAGTTGGTATCTACTATCTAGTATTTGGAGTCGGTGTCAACCAAGGACGTGAGATTTCAGGCGTTCCGTTCATTGTGTGGATGTTGATCGGGATCACTTGTTGGTTTTATGTCAATTCATCGATTTTAGGGGCATCTAATAGTATTTATAAACAGGTCAATATGGTTTCTAAAATGAAATTTCCGATGAGTGTCTTACCTACGATCAATATCGTTAGTAACTTGTCGTCGTATTTTCCGATGGTTGTGATCGTTGTCCTTACTACTATCGGGTTTGGGACGCGACCGACGATTTATTGGATCCAATACTTTTATTACTTCTTCTGTATGATCATGTTTTTGTTTGCCTTTGGCTTATTGAATGGGACCATCACGGTTTTAATACGAGATTATCATATTTTCTTGCAATCAGTTTTACGTTTACTATTTTATGTGTCAGGACCGATTTGGGATATTGCCAATCGTAACCTGCCTGTGTGGTTAGTCAAAATTTTGAAAATCAATCCGATTTATTATATTATTGAAGGCTTCCGCGATACCTTCTTAAATCGTGGCTGGTTCTGGGAAAAAACGACGTATGGCTTGATTTTCTGGGGCATAGTTTTGATTCTATTGATTTTAGGTAGTCATTTACACATGAAATTCAGAGCAAAATTTGTCGACTATATTTAATTTTTGTAAAGATTGTTGCAAGTCTTGCTAACTTGTGAGAAAATTTACTCAAGTTTTGCTGAAACGAGAAGAGGTGCAAGATGCGTTTATATCAGAAAATCATTGTAGGAATCTTAAGTGTCCTTGCTCTAGTGGTGATCGGGGGTACTGTTTATGGCATGCATGCGCTCGATGATGTCAATAGTACTGTGAATAATATCAGCCAAAAGGCCAATCGGACCACGACGAAGCGTGATGAGGAAGTTAGTATCGAAGACCGCGAGCCTTTTTCGATTTTACTTTTAGGCATCGACACCGGTGCTTTGGGACGTACGGAAACGGGGCGCTCGGATAGCATGATGGTCGTGACAGTCAATCCGGAAAAACAAACGTCCACGATTGTCAGTTTAGATCGCGATATTTATGTAGATATGCTTGATGGAGTCACTTTTGATAAACTAAATCATGCCTATGCCTATGGTGGAGTCGAACTGTCGATGGATGTCGTAGAAAAGATGCTAGACATTCCGATTGATCATTATGTGACGATCAATATGCAAGGCTTGCGCGATTTGATCGATGCAGTCGGTGGTATCGAAGTTGAAAATGACATTGATTTTACCTTGGAAGGTGTTCATGTACCCGCCGGCAAGATCACACTGAACGGAAAAACAGGATTGGCATATGCAAGGATGCGCAAGGAAGATCCAGAAGGTGATATTGGGCGCCAAAGACGACAACGTGAAGTCGTTAAAAAAATCGTCGAAAAAGTATTGAGCATGAGTGGCGTCAGTAATTATAAGAGCATCTTATCCGCAGTTGAAAAGAATTCTAAGACTGATTTGACTTGGAATGATATGTTGGATGTAGCGAAAAATTACTATCCTGCTTTTAACCATATCGAAACGGAGCAGTTGAGCGGTAGCGATGAAACCCAAATCAGTGATACCTATTATCAATTTTTAGGTGTTGATCAGTTACTAGATATGCAAAACTTACTGAAGGGTCAACTTGGATTAGCAACAAGTGATGCCCTAGTGATCGATCCTAATTTTCAGTATTCGATAAATGGCTTGATTGCTAATCAATTTTACAATGATGCTGAGGATGGCCTCTATCGTGTGTCGATCGACGGAAATGTGGTCGAAAATAGTGATGCGGCTGGATTTGCAACCACTGAAAATGCAGCAAACGATACGTATTATGAAGAAGATACGAATGATTACTACCAAGAAGGACCTGTTGATGGGGACTTTGGTGGTCAGCCTGGTTATTAATTAGCAAGAGTCCGATAACTTTAGAGAAATTTAACAATTTTCTTTAAAGCTATCGGGCTTTTTTTGCGTACTTTATTAGGAAATTCGCTCTACATTTTAGATGCTAAGGATTATCATGGTAACTATGCTTATAAAGGCGGCAAGGTTGAGTGATCTAAAGGTGCGTGGGCCGCTGATTCTCACGGCGGGTGATTGTCGATTGGCAAGGGAAGGGACGCTAGCAGAGGAAATCGTGCTGGAAAATCAAATCGCTAGTTGGCTCCGCAATAAAAGTCAGCTGCCTTTTGTAACCGATGAAAAGGTGAAGTGGCTGCTAAAGGCGGCGTTTGAGGATAAGCAGCAAGTACGCGTCAAGACTGCGTGGG
>JBFLGC010000072.1:0-10799 GCA_041859945.1 Tetragenococcus sp. | reverse complement strand
CAAATCATGAGCAATAAATAGATAGGTCAGTTGGTGTTGTTCTTGAAGATCTTGTAATAAATTGACGACCTGTGCTTGGATCGAGACATCAAGGGCTGAAATCGGTTCGTCACAGACAATAAACTTAGGATCGACAGCCAGCGCTCGGGCGATGCCGATCCGCTGCCGTTGCCCACCAGAAAATTCGTGGGGATAACGGGTCCCGTGACTGGGATTCAAACCGACCGTCCGTAGTAAATCATCGACACGTTCGTTGCGTTCTTTTTCGGTCTTGGCCAAATGATTGATGTCAATGCCTTCTGCGATGATATCGCGGACTTTCATCCGCGGGTTCAAAGAGGCATAAGGATCTTGAAAGATCATTTGCACATCGCGGCGAAATTTTTTCATTTCTGACTTGCCCTTTAACTTCATGACATCTTTGTCAGCAAAAGTGATCGTACCAGAAGTCGGCTGATTCAAGCGGATGATCGTCCGGCCGGTCGTCGATTTGCCACTGCCGGATTCACCCACCAAACCGAACGTCTCCCCTTCGTAAATTTGGAAAGTAACATCATCAACGGCTTTGACCTCATCTTTGCGGCCCACATTGAAGTACTGTCGTAAATTTTGAACATCTAATAAAACCTTGCTCATTTACTTTCCCTCCTTAGCTAGTGCAGGGTGATTTTTCGCTGCGAATTGTTGCCAACGATGCTGGATCTCTTCTGGTGGCGTGATTTTAGGTACTTGTGGGGCCAATAACCAAGTCGCCGCTTGATGCGTTTTTGACACTTCGAAAAACGGTGGTTGACGCTTGGCATCGATTTTCAAAGCAAAGGCATTGCGAGGATAAAAAGCATCGCCGGTTGGAGGTTGCAAGAGATCCGGTGGTGTCCCTGGGATCGCATAAAGACGATCGCGATTGCCTTCTAAAGTCGGCATCGATCCTAATAAGCCCCAAGTATACGGATGTTGCGGATTATAGAAGATCTCTTCTGCCGTCCCGATCTCAACGATTTTCCCCGCGTACATCACGGCCACCCGATCCGCTACATGGGCCACGACACCAAGGTCATGGGTAATAAAAATCATCGATGAATTCATTTTGACTTGAATGTCTTTGAAAAGTTCCAAAATTTGGGCTTGGATCGTTACGTCCAAGGCTGTCGTTGGTTCGTCAGCGATCAAGATCTGCGGATAACAAATCAAAGCGATAGCGATCACGATCCGTTGCCGTTGCCCGCCTGAAAACTGGTGGGGATAATTTTTCATCCGCTTTTCGGCATTGGGGATCCCGACCAATTTCAACAATTCAAGTGCCTTGATGGCGGCGTCTTTTTGAGAAACTTTGGTATGGTTCAACAAAGCTTCAGCTACTTGCTTACCGATCGTCATGGTTGGATCCAATGAGGTCATTGGATCTTGGAAGATCATAGCGATTTCCTTGCCACGGATCTTTTGCATGGCTTTTTCAGATTTTTTTAAAATATCTGAACCGTTAAATAGGATCTGTCCCCCTTCGACATTGGCATTATTAGCTAAAAGGCCCATGATACTACGCGTCGTGACTGATTTACCGCTCCCTGACTCACCCACGATCGCTAAGGTTTCGCCTTCGTATAAATCAAAACTGACATCGCGTATAGCTTGAACTTTGCCGGCAAAGGTCGAAAAGGAGATCTCTAAATTTTTGACTTCTAAAACTTTTTTCATTTATCCTCACTCCTTCATTTGCGGGTCAAAAGCATCTCGAAGTCCATCTGCCAAAAGGTTGAAGCCGATCATGATGACCGACAATACGATCGACGGCGCCCACATTTGAAACGGTAAATAGCGAAACATTTTGTAACCATCACTTAGTAACATCCCCAATGATGCTGTTGGTGGTTTGATCCCTAGACCAATGAAACTTAAAAAGGCTTCGAAGAAAATCGCCGAGGGAATGGAAAACATCATTTGGACAATGATGACACCAGAAATATTGGGCAAAATATGCTTAAAGGCGATCTTGGTGCGACTCTCCCCTAAGGCAGTTGCAGCAAGGACATATTCTTGATCTTTTAACTTCAAGGTCTGGGCTCGGACGATCCTGGCCATCGAGATCCAGTTGGTCACAGCCATAGCGGCGATGATCGACACAAAACCTGGTTCAAAAACGGTCAACATCAAAATCATCACGACTAGATTCGGGACCCCCGAGAGGACTTCTAAGATCCGTTGCATGACCGTATCCACGCGGCCTCCCGTCATACCGGAAATGATGCCATAAGTGACCCCAAAAAAGATATCAAAAAAAGCGGCGATCAGAGCGATTAAAAGCGAGATCCGCGTTCCCATAAAGAGTCGACTCAATAGATCGCGTCCTAGACTATCTGTACCTAGGTAAAAATAAGTGCCCGCTGGAACGTTAGCAGCCGCATACTTATCGACTCGCTCGCCAGCAACCATCGCAGTTCCGTTGAAACCATTGATGTCAACACCAGGGATCTTGGGCGGCAGGTTGATATAGCTGATGTGTTGCTCAGTCGGGTCATAAGGTGAGACAAAGATCGTCACGACAGAAATCACCACGATGATAAGTAACAGGATCATCGAAAAAACAGCCGCCTTATTTTTCTTCAAGCGCCGCCAAGAATCCTGTAAGAAATTTAGCGACGGCGCCGCAATGGCTTCACGCTCGACCTGGGTATTTTTATCTAAGGGTTCAAATTCGGAAGTTGGGATCTGGTCAATTGCTTTTAAGTTTTCATTCATTGCTTTTTCCATTATCCTCGGCTCCCTTCTGACACACGGATCCGCGGATCCACGATGCCATATAAAATATCAACAATAAAAATCACAAAAATCAACATAGCCGAATACAGTACCGTCACAGCCATGATCGTCGGATAATCGTTGGTCAAGATCGATTTAGTGAATTGCTCTCCGATACCAGGGATCGCAAAAATGTTTTCAACGACCAAAGAACCTGTCATAAGTCCGACTGCTAAAGGTCCCAACAAGGTAAGCAGTGGGATCAAACTATTGCGCAAACCGTGTTTATAGACGATCTTCCAACGTGACAACCCTTTTGATTTCGCTAATTCGATGTAGTCACTGTGGAGTACCTCGACCATCTCGGTCCGAATAAAGCGAGCGGAGTCGGCCAAAGGTGACATGGCAAGGGCGATTGTCGGTAAAATAGTATAAGCAAAACTTTCCCATTTAGCGATCGGTAAAACTTTTAATTTTATGGCAAAAACATATTGCAAGAGGACCGCAAAGATAAAGTTCGGGATCGATCGTCCTAAGATCGCCACTAAAGTTGCCGAGGTGTCGACCCAAGTGTTTTGTTTCATAGCTGAAATCGCCCCTAACAGGATCCCCAAACTTGTTCCTAGGAGAATCGCTTGGATCCCTAGTTGCAAGGATGGTCCGATGCGTCCAGCTAAAAGTTTGGATACGGCTTGATTTTTAAATTGATAAGAGATCCCAAAATCACCATGTAGGACATTGACTAAGTAATTCCAATATTGAATGATCACCGGTTTATCTAGGCCCATTTGCTTATTCAAGATCGCGATTTGTTCGGGGCTTAATTTTTCTGCATTGGTATAAGGGGTTCCCGGCAGTAATTTCATCAGGAAAAAGGTGATCGTTGTGATCAGCCACAAAGTGATGAGCATGTAAAAAACACGCTGGATGAGATATTTCATATAACTATTCACGATAGCGCCTCCTAAATTATTTTGACATCTTCCAAAGAATTTTGTAAAGTTGGTTTAGCATTTATTCTGATTTAAGAAAGGAATCGTTTATGCACCTGAAAAAAAGTTCTTGGATCATTATCTGTGGCAGTTTAGGCATCGATTTACTCGTGCTCTTTTTGCGCCATGATCTCACCTTTACCTCACTTTCAGATTCATTGTTCATGTTTGCCTTATTCTTTTTGATCATCGGTGGTTTTTTAAAAGTTTTCGCTTCGGGTTTTTTTGATACCTTCCAACGATCCTTTAAGAAAAGAACCGTTACTGACTTTCTCAAATTGTCAGAAGTCGGGCGCACGAGTTACCGCTTTTGGCTCGAACCAGCCGTCCTGCTTTTATTACTCAGCTTGCTTTTCTTGCTGATAGCAAGTTTAATCTAATATCTTTTTCGATCGTCACCCACTTACAGTGCTATTAAACGAGTCACGGTCCCTCCTTAAATGGAAATTTTCAGAATAGTTCCTTTATTCACTGAATTTAATCTACATTTTAATAAATAATTATTAAAAAATCAAGAGAAAAATGAGTAAACACAAATATTTATAATAGAAACTTCTCTTAAAATCGGTTTCAAAAAGAAAAATCAATTGCATTACAAAAATAAAAAGCACCCATTATTAGTCTAGGTTCCTTCTTTTGTATCAATGTTTTCTTTATCGTCATACATTCCTACTTACGTGTCTTTGGTGCCTTTCATGCCGTCATGTCATAGGCACTCGCTTTTCTAATTCGGGTGCCTTTCATCTTCTTGAAGTATTTCCCGCCATAAGCTTACCGCTCAAGCGTTTTTTCGCACTAATAAGACTGATTGGCCAAGCTTTGACGATACCAAAAAGATATGCTTCCTTAATAGTTTAAAAAAAGCTGCCTTTTCAGCAGCTTTTTCCTTTTATTTCGCTTTTTTGATTTGTTTACTGCGTAGCTGACCACAAGCAGCATCGATATCGGTTCCATGTTCTTGACGAATGACACAGTTGATGCCGTTTTTCTTTAGAATGTTATAAAAAGTCAAAACATCTTTCTTGTCACTACGCGAATATTGATCCAATTCACTGACTGGATTATAAGGGATCAGATTGACATAAGCTAACGTTTTTCGTGGTTTTAGCAAATCAGCCAATTCTTGGGCCTGCTCGGGACGATCATTCACATGATTGAGCATGATGTACTCATAAGTCACCCGCCGATTGGTTCTTTCAGTATAATAATCAACAGCTGCCATCAATTTTTCAATAGGAAAGGTGCGGTTGATCTTCATGATCGAAGTACGGATGTCATTGTTAGGGGCATGTAGAGAAATGGCCAAATTGACTTGCAGACCATTTTCGGCAAATTTACGGATTCGCGGTGCCAAGCCACTAGTAGAAACAGTCATATGGCGAGCCCCAATAGCCAATCCTTTGGCATCATTCATGATCGCTAAAAAGGACATCACGGCATCATAATTATCAAAAGGCTCACCGATCCCCATTACGACGATATGAGAAACGCGCTCTTCTTGCTTTTTTTCATCTAAATAATGTTGGACCATCATGACTTGTGCCACGATCTCACCGGCTGTCAAATTGCGTTCTTTGCGCAAAATACCACTGGCACAAAAAGTACAACCAATATTACAACCGATCTGAGTCGTCACACAAACAGATAACCCATACTCTTGACGCATCAAAACCGTTTCGATCATATGCTTATCCGGTAATTCAAATAAATATTTCACCGTGCCATCTGTGGCTTCTTGTACCACGACCTGACGTAACGGATTGAGCACAAATGCATTTGTCAATTTTTCAATGAGTGGCTTCGATAAATTGGTCATTTCTTCAAAAGATGTCACTCGCTTTTGATATAACCATTCCCAAATTTGTTGGACGCGGAATTTTTTCTCGCCCGAGTCGATCAACCACTTTGTCAATTCTTCTTTAGTTTGTCCATAAATAGATGGTTTCATTCTAATCCTCATTTCTTGATCATCGGTCTTACTATACAGGAATTTTTAACAAAATTCAACGGGTGAAAGACCGCCATTTCTATAAAAGGCAAATGCCGCTCAATACTCTACGTTTGCCTACGGCCACCCAAGATCAATTGGAAAGCTACTTTTAAAATAGTTGACAAAATTAAAAACTTAGCACTTATGGCGGAACAAATGTATGCTGCGCCCCCACATGAATTGATCTGGAGGAACAAATAAGATCCGTGCCCCACATGAACTTGAATAGGAAGAGAATCTTTGATTACTGTGATATTGGGTTTTTTTCGATAAAATAGTAGCTGAAAAAGAGGCCACCATTTAAGGCGACCTCTTTTTCAGCTAAGACTATAAAGTTGATTCATCCTCTGACTCATTAACATATTCTTCTTCTTTTTCAACTAAAACTTTACGCGGTTTGCTACCTTCCGATGGTCCCACGATGCCTTTTGCCTCAAGGTCATCGACAAGTCGGGCCGCCCGATTGTAGCCGATCCGAAATCTTCTTTGTAATAAAGAAACACTGGCCGTCTGCATATCGATGACCAACTCTTTGGCTTCTCCAAAGAGTTCATCTTCGGGTTCACTATGATCAGTACTCGTCGTATCTTCTGTGACCATCATCTTTTCTTCGTAGTTGGCCCCTTGCTGATCTGTGATAAATTCAACGACTGCTTCCACATCATGATCAGAAATAAAGGCACCTTGGACCCGGATCGGTTTATTTTCACCCATTGGTAAATATAACATATCGCCACGTCCCAACAATTTTTCAGCGCCACCTTGGTCAATGATCGTCCGCGAATCCGTTCCACTTGATACCGCAAAGGCGATCCGTGAAGGAACATTGGCTTTGATGATGCCTGTGATGACATCGACACTGGGTCTTTGGGTCGCTAAAATCATATGGATCCCCGCTGCTCGTGCCATTTGCGCTAGCCGAATGATCGCATCTTCCACTTCATTACTAGCAACCATCATCAGATCTGCCAATTCATCGACGATTACTACGATGAAAGGTAAAATGGCTCGCTTTTCACCATCTTCACGATTTTTTTCTTCGACTAATTCGTTATAGCCGGTAATATTACGAACCCCAGCAGCCGCAAATTTTTCATACCGTTCTTCCATTTCTTGCACGACTTTTTGCAAAGCTTGTGCCGCTTTACGAGGATTGGTCACCACCGGCGTCAACAAGTGAGGAATGCCATTATAGACATTTAGTTCGACCATTTTGGGATCGACCATCATTAATTTCACTTGATGTGGTTTAGCTTGCATCAAAATACTAGTGATGATCCCATTTATCGCTACTGATTTCCCACTGCCGGTCGATCCCGCGATGAGTAAATGCGGCATCTTGGTCAAATCAGCCGTTTGGACTCGTCCAGAAATATCACGGCCTAAAGGGACTTCTAGTAAATGATCAGGATGGGGTGGCGTCGCTTCGATCACTTCTCGGAAGGCCACCGTCGAAACGGCATCATTAGGTACTTCGATCCCGATCAAAGACTTGCCGGGGATCGGCGCTTCCATCCGCACATCTTTAGCGGCGAGCGCTAAGGCGATATCATCTGTCAAGCCCACGATTTTACTGACCTTGACGCCCACTGCCGGTTGGATCTCAAACTTTGTCACAGCCGGCCCTAAACTTGCTTTGACAACTTTGGCATCGACACCAAAACTGGCGAAGGTCCGTTCCAAAACCTTGATATTCTTTTCGATTTTACTATATTCACCACTTTGATCGGTTGCCTTTGCGGCTTGTAACAAGCTTGAAGGTGGTAATTCATAATCTTCATCTTCTACTTCTTGGGTGATCTCAAAGTCAAGATCTTTGCCATCGTCTTCTGCTAATTCAGGATCAGGAGTCTTTTTCTTGGGTGTGACTTCTTCTGCCTGTTGAAAACTATCGATCGGCACAAAGCTTAATTGTTGCGGTTCGATCTCGACTGCTGATTTTTGTTCATCAGCTAATTTTTCACCGACTGTTTGCGGTCGGATTTGATTTTTTTCTTGTTCTTTCAGTTCTGCCAAAACCGCCTCGCGTTCTTGGGCTTTTTTATCAGCCTTGGCAAGTTGTCTGGCAGCTTTCTTGGCCGCGCGCGCTTCTTTTTTCTTAGGGTCGCCTTCTAAAAAGTGCGCCAGCGTTTCTTTGATCGTATGTAGACCCTCTAATAGTTGCGAGGTATTCAAGTTGCTCATCAAATACAGCCCCAAAATAAGTAGTAAAACAGCAATGAGATAACTTCCTACCTGAGCGACTAGAAAATGGGTCCCCTGATACAGAGTCGCTCCGATCATCCCACCACCGACATTTTGAGCAATCGTATTTTGAGAAATATCACCACGTAATAGTTCCCAAGTCGCGGTCATTATATTCGTATCTGTCGATTGCAGGCGGCCAAACAGGCGCGCATGTAAGATGATCAGTACACCGGCATAAAACAAAAGCCCACCTGTGATCCTCCGACCATGTGTGATTTTGGCGGCACTGTTTTTGACCATCAACCAGATACCATAGCCACCAAGTCCTAAGCATAATAGTAAGTAAGTATTACCACCCACGACCCGTAAGCCATTGGCGATCAAGGTCCCCAAAAAGCCTAATTGAAAGGCCGCAAAAGTGGCTAGCAAAAGAAAAAGCAAGCCTAGCGCGATCAAGGTCAGTTTTTCTTGTTGCTGCTGTTGTTTTTTTGTTTTACGTTTTTTAGTTGGTCTTTTTTTAGCTTGACTACGTTTTTGTGCCACTATCCATCCCCCGTTCCCAACTCCATTATACACGAAAAAAGAAGGGAACAAAAGTTTTCCCTTCATTTTTTCATTTCATCGTTTATTTTAATAGAAAAATCGCAATAAAGCAACTCTTTAAACGTCTAAAATCATTCAGGAAAGACATCTTGACCAAACCATTTTTCCGAAATTTTTTGAAATTCTCCTGATTTGCGCAAGGTTTGAAAACCGTCATTGATCTGTTTGGCCAAAGTCGTATCGTCTTGTCTGACACCGACCGCAAAACTCTCCGTACTAAAAGGACTTTCCAACAAATTATAATCATCAAGTTGATCTTTTTGGCTCAAGTAGTAATCGGCATAGGTCCGATCGATCAAAAGTCCAGCGATCCGGCCCGCTTCCAGATCAAGAAAGGCTTCATTAAAACTCGCATATAAAACTGGTTCATTATCTTTGACGATATCTTTCAACGCTTCCGGCTGATCATTGAAGGCATCGTAACCAGATGAGCCTTCTTGAGCACCTAACACCTTGTCGGCCATTTTAGCGACCGTATCGATGCCACTATCTTTTTTCGTTACCACCAATTGGACATTTTCCATGTAAGGTTCTGAGAACAAAACCTTTTTCTCGCGATCTTCGTTTTTAGAATAGCCATTCCAGATCATATCGATCGTGCCATTTTTAAGCTCCGATTCCTTCATTGACCAATCGATCGGTTGAAATTTTACTTCTGTATCTGATAAAGCAAAAACAGCTTGGGCTAATTCCACATCAAAACCAGTTAAATTCCCAGCATCATCACGAAAACCCATCGGCACAAACGTATCATCCAAGCCCACGACGACAGTTTTTTTAGCATCCGTATCTGCATTTGAGGTCGAAACCGTCGTATCGTTATTGCTACAAGCTCCTAATAAAGTGACTAAACTAACTAAGGCAAACCAACCAATTTTTTTATTCATTTTCATTTCCTCCAATTTTTTATTTGACTTTTTTAACTTCAAAAAGATTGTCCGCAATATTTTCTGCAAACTGACGATCATGGGTCACAACGATCTGCGTCATTCCTTCTTTTTTAAGCGATAAGATCAACTGCTCTACTTGTTGCCGTAAAGCTGGATCCAAAGCACTTGTCGGCTCATCATAGGCTAAAACTTTCGGCCGCATCGCCATGGCACGGGCGATCGCCACCCGTTGCTTTTGCCCACCTGACAGTTGGAAAGGATAATGGTCGAGCAGTTCTTGCAAACCAAGCTTTTCAGCGAACTTCTCCTGATTAGTAGCTATCTCTTCTGGGCTTTCTTTCAAAACAAGTTTTGGTGCCAAACCAATGTTTTCAGCCACTGTCAAGTGAGGAAATAACTGAAAATCTTGAAAAACGACGCCTACAACCTGTTCTTGATTAGCAGTATCCACGGGATCAAAAATTTGACCATCTAAATAAAACGCCCCACCATCGGCTGCTTCCAAACCGGCCAACATCCGTAATAAAGTGGTCTTGCCACCCCCAGAAGGACCAACGATCGTTAAAATCGTGCCATCTTTTATGGTCAACTCTAAATTTTTAAATAGTTCTTTGCCGCCAAAGGCCTTAGATATTTTTTTTAGTTCTAACATGTCATCCCTCCTAACGATAATAATTCAATTTCTTTTCAGCCAAATTCAGTAACCACGTGAAAATAGCTGTCATTGCCAAGTAAATCAGAGCCACGCCCAAAAGTGGGATCAGGGAAGCTTCTCGTTCCATCGCGATCTTGCCCATCCGCATCACATCTGAAAGCCCTAAGATGTAAACCAAGGAAGTATCTTTGACTAGATTGATCACTTCGTTGCCAACTGACGGCAAGGTGATTTTGGTGACTTGAGGCAAAACAATCCGCAAGATCGTCTGTTGTTTTGTCAAACGTAAGACCCGCGCTGCTTCATATTGACCTTGTGGGATTGATTGGATACCACCACGGAAAATTTCCGCAAAGTAAGCGGCATAATTTAAAATAAAAGCGACTAAAGCTGCATCAAAACGATCGAACACAAGGCCGATCAGCGGTAAACCATAAAAAACAAAAATCAGTTGCAACAATAGTGGCGTCCCCCTCATCAACCAAATATACAGGCGTAAGATACCTTTGATGATTTTGAAGCGACTACGTAAAACAAAAGCTAAGCCAATACCAAGCGGGATCGATCCGAGTAGGGTCAAAGCAAATAATTGGATAGTGATCCCAGCTCCAGAAAATAATTGTGGAAAAACTTTGATTAGATCATTCAACACTCTCACTCCTTTTTTAACTAATCGAGTAGAGGGAAAAGTTAATAACTTTTCGCCCCTCTCACACCACCACACGTACGGTTCCGTATGTGGCGGT
>JBFLGC010000071.1:0-11517 GCA_041859945.1 Tetragenococcus sp. | reverse complement strand
GATAAGTCTTAAAAAACGCGGTTCTGAAAGTTATCCACTTGTGTATAACCTGTGGGTAACTTGATTGCTTTTATCCACATCAACTGATCAGATTGTTTTTGATCTCAGCGACTTCATTTTTTAAAACCGCATCTTGATCCATCAATTTTTCGATTTTTTCATGGGCATGTAAGACGGTCGTATGATCTTTCCCACCAAATTCAGCCCCGATCTTCGGCAAGGAATTATCTGTCAATTCGCGTGTCAAATACATGGCGATCTGGCGTGGGACGACGATACTTTTGACGCGTTTTTTCCCTTTCAATTCTTTTAAAGGAAGGTGATAATAGCGGGCCACTTCTTCTTGAATCTGTAAAATCGATACTTGATTCAAATGCTGGCTCGATTTCAGGGCTTTTAAGGCTTCCGCCGCTAAACTCGTTGTGATATCAGCACTTTGGATGGCTGCAAAAGCTTGGACACGGACCAAAGCACCTTCTAATTCACGAATGTTGGAATCGATCTGACCGGCGATATAACTAAGCGTATCATCAGGGATCTCCAAATGCTCTGCCTCGGCTTTTTTCCGCAAGATCGCCGTTCGTGTTTCTAAATCAGGCGGGGTGATGTCGACGGATAAGCCCCAAGCAAAACGCGACACTAGCCGCTGCGGCAAGGTTGGTATCTCATTAGGCAAGCGATCGCTGGTCAAAACGATTTGTTTATTATTCCGATAGAGGGCTTCGAAAGTATTGAAGAACTCTTCCTGCGTGCCTTCTTTGTTGACTAAAAATTGGATATCGTCGACTAAAAGCAAGTCAACGGTCCGGTATTCATTGCGGAATTCTTCCATCTTATTTTTTTGGATCGAGTTGATGAAATCATTCGTGAAATTTTCACTACTGACATACTTGATCTTGGCATTTGGGCGGCTCAGGAGCATCTGATGACCGATCGCATGCATCAAGTGAGTCTTCCCTAACCCAACACCACCATAGAAGAAAAGCGGATTATAAATCGAGCCGGGATCTTCAGCTACGACCAGTGCGGCCGCGTGGGCCATTTGGTTCCCTTTCCCAATAACGAAGGTGTCAAAAGTGTATTTGGGATTGAGCATGGCTTTGGATGATTTTTCGGCTAAAGTGGCTTCTTTTGGGACTGGTTTGGTGTTTTTATATTTTTCGGCCTCATCAGGTGTCACAAAAACAGGCAAGATCTCTTCTCCAGTCATCATAAAAAAGGTCTCCAGGATCTTTCCTGCTAAATTTTTTTCCCAATAATTTTTTTGGACGGTCGTCGGAACTTCGATGATCAATTGATTATCTTGAAAGGATAAAGGAATGGCCGGGTCGATCCAGGTATTGTAGCTGACCGGGTTCATCTCTTTTTTGTAACTTTCTTGAAGCTCTGCCCATATCGTTTCCAGAGATGGCATCGCAAATCCTCCTGTAAAAATAAAAAATAAATAGCTATTACTAATTTAGCATGGATCAGCCAAGTTTTCCACAGATAACCGAGAGAAAAAGCAAAATTTTTTTGTTTTTCCACAATGTGCATAAGTTTTACCAAAAGAATCCACATTTTCAAAAAAAAACTATCCACAAAAAATGTAAAAAAGTGGATAAACAGATTTGAGCAAAAGATATTCACAAGGAGTTATAGGTTAAAAAGGCGGTATAATAAGCTTGTCCTGAAGATATCCACAGCAAAAAGTGCACATGTGGATATCTTTTAAACATCCTGTGAAGTTGTGCATAACTAGCTAATAAGTCTGTGGACCTCTTTGAAGAGTTTTTTTACAAAGCACAAAAAGTCCACAAGCTTTTAGAAACTGTGGATAAAAAAATAATTAAAAAAAAACTGTGGATAAAAAACATCCAGCTCTTTTTAAAATGCAAACAGTAGCAACCACATTCATGAAAGTGGAGCATAGCTCGATAAATTTAGCCGCTACACTACGAGATTTGTTTGCTTAAAATTAGTCATCGAATCGTCGCGAGCTTGCTCACAACTTTCAAGATGTCCTTTCTTTTCAATACTTGGGTTACTTCACGCCGTCATGTGATTTTTCTTTCCCATTTTAAGGACAATTCACAGCCTCAAGTCTTGTAGAATCTTACAATGTTTCACTCATTACTTTCTCAATTTCAGTTTTTCGCTTTAAGAAGTTTGAAAACGTGTTGCTTTGATTTTTCACTTTTTTGTTGACAAAGAGAGGCTTTTTTCGTTATACTATCAAAGTATGTCGAGATAGATCGTGTCATGGTCAAGTGGAGGTGGAAATAAATGAAAAGAACATATCAACCAAATAAACGTAAACGTCAAAAAGTTCATGGTTTTCGTAAACGCATGAGCACTAAAAATGGACGTCATGTACTTAGCAATCGTCGTCGTAAAGGCAGAAAGGTATTATCTGCATAAGCCACTGAATCCCAGTGGTTTTTTTTATCGATTTTTGTAGATAATAGATGAATCACCTTCCTAAAATATGGTAGAATGAGAAAGTGAGTAAGTAAGTAGAGGGAAATGAGATAAACGAAATGAGAAAAGCCTATCGTGTCAAAAAAGAAAAAGAATTTCAAGCCGTTTTTCAAACTGGGGCCTCTTGTGCCAATCGAAAATTTGTGGTCTATGTGTTGGACAAAGAACAAGACCATTTTCGGGTCGGGATCTCGGTCGGAAAAAAAGTCGGCAATGCGGTGACACGAAATGCTGTCAAACGAAAGATCCGAGCGAGTATTTATGCGATGAAAGAAAGGATCGATCCGACCATTGATTTTATTGTGATCGCGCGACCTTCTGTTTCGTCTCTGACTTCTGAAGCGGTCTACTCAAATTTGGAGCATGTCTTCAAACTTGCGAAAATAATCAAATAAGGAGAATTGTGTAGTGAAAAAAAGAAAACGTCTCCTACTGATGACTGGTCTTTTGTCGTTGGTAGTCATATTATCCGCCTGTGGGACAGGGGAAGTATCGGCCGACAGTACTGGGGTCTGGGACCGATATATCGTGTATTATTTTGCCGAAGCGATCAAATTTCTATCGTTAGGAGGAAACCGCGGGGTCGGCATCATCTTCTTTACCCTCATCATTCGGGTCCTGTTACTACCTTTGATGAATTTCCAAACGAAAAGCATGCGTAAAACCCAAGACTTGCAACCAAAATTAAAAGAGTTGCAACAAACGTATTCTTCCAAAGATATGGAGACGCAACAAAAACTAAAAGATGAAACGCAAAAATTGTATGCTGAAAATGGCGTCAATCCCTATGTCGGTTGCTTACCGATGTTGGTCCAAATGCCGATCTTGATGGCGGTTTGGCAAGCCATTTCGCGCGTTCCAGCTCTGCATGAAGGAAGTTTCCTGTGGTTAGATGTCTTAGGCGATCCGGACCCTTACTATATTTTGCCGATATTAGCAGCTATCTTCACTTTCTTGAGTACTTACTTGTCGAGTATGAGTCAAGTGGAGTCAAACGCCAGCGTCAAGATCATGAACTTTGTGATGCCAGTCATGATCCTTATCATGGGACTCAGTTTACCAAGTGCGCTTTCGTTATACTGGGTAGTTTCCAATGCCTTCCAAGTGATCCAAACGCTTTTGATCAACAATCCCTTTAAGATCATCAAAGAACGTGAAGAAGAAGCACGCAAAGTCAAAGAACGGCAAAAAGCCTTGGAAAAAGCCAAACATCCAAATAAAAAAGCACGTAAGAAGAGATAAAAGGAGGACGAATAAATGCCAGTTTATGAAGGGCCAACCAAAGAAGAAGCAATTGCAAGTGGCTTAAAAAGTTTAGGCCTGACTGCTGATCAAGTCGAAATCGATGTCATTGATGAAGGTAAAAAAGGATTTTTAGGCATGGGCAAGAAAGATGCGCGCGTGTCACTGGAACCGATCAAAGTGGCAGAAAAAAAAGCAATCACTAGGGAGCCGGAAGTTAAAGTCGAAGCTGAAACAATCGTCGAGGAAACTATTGAAACGCCAACGGAAGACTTTCAAAGCGTTCCTGAAGAGTTAGAGGATGAGGAAGCTTTGGCACAATTGGCCTTGTACTTGACCAATATCACAAACGAACTCAAGGCGCCGGCACTTGTCAAAACAACGCATGAAAATGGCGTCGTCGTTTTTCAACTGGAAACCCAAAAGAAAGGCCTATTGATCGGCAAACACGGCAAGACCTTGAATGCTTTACAATATCTAGCGCAAGTCTTCATCCATCGGGTGGCTAAAAATAAATTATCGGTAGTCGTAAACGTGGGAAATTACCGCGAAAAACGCCAAGACATCTTGCAACGTTTAGCTAAAAATACGGCCGATAAAGTTTCTCGTACCGGTCGCCCCGTCTTTCTCGAACCGATGCCGGCTTTTGAACGCAAACAGATCCATTCAGCCTTGAGCAATAACAAATATGTCACGACCCACTCCGAGGGCGATGAACCTTATCGTTATTTGGTAGTGGAACCAGCCAAACGGTATTAACGTTTAAATAAGAAAAAAAAGTACTATTCTTTTCTTTAACTGAGCTTGAACAGCTTAGTTCTAGGATAGAATGGGACTTTTTTTATTGTATTAGTCAACTGAAAAACGCATGTCTTCTTTTAAGAATCGAATACAGTTTTCATAGAAGAAATCACTATTTGTCAATTCAAAAACAGTCAGTGCATTGTTTATCTTTCTTTTCCCTTCCTCTTTCTTTTCATCTACACTTTCCAATACTCCTTCATAAAATAGTAATAAAGTATGCTCCAATAAATAAGCTTCATTGAAATCGTTAGTTCTAAGATAGTGCAAAGTTTTATAAGCTGTTGATAAACACTTATGTTTGATAAGAAGTGCTAAGACATTTAGCAATACATTGATACTTGCTTCATAAAAAAGTCCATAACGATTAAATAAAGCAAGTTTCTTGGGTAAATCTTGAGCAAACATCGCTATGGTTTCTATAGGAAGTTGCGAGAGTGTGTTTCCAAAAAGAATGATTTCATATTGTCCCCAATCGTTACAGCGAAAAAGATAGTCTGTGACAATACCTAGCTCATTTGCCAGTTCTTTATCGCAGCCATTATCAGAAGCTATGATACATTGAATCATCAGATAATTTAGTTTTCCAAAGAGATCTTTCTTGTTCTCCCACTTGTTCAGTTCCTCTAGTGCAATTTTTTGTAACTCCGAAGGCTTATTTTGAATCACAGCATTTGTAGTTCTACGCAAAAGAACAGAAGTAGAACTGCCTTTATAACCATTAGCAGCAAACAAAAACTCGCTAGGAGAAATATTCAATTTTTCTAAAAGATGAAATAAGCGTGACGCTGAAAGATCACTATGATCATTTTCAAATCGTGAAATGGCTCCTTTGGTTACTGTTTCATCGGCTAGACTGCTTAAGCTGACGCCGCGATTTTCTCTCAATTCTCGAAATGTCCCTCCAAATGTTTTTTTCATGTAGATAGCTCCTTGTAAATCGAATAATTAGTGTTTATTATATGCAACAAAAATCTTCTGTCAATGGTAAAACTTTATAATTTGGATTATAGCTTATTGTTGAAGGAGAAGAGATAACATGAAACCTTATATTTATCGGCATAAAGGCAAACAATTTTTTAATATTTTTTGGTTAGCAGGAAATGCGCTCTTACAAACAGCAACTTCAGTGGGATTGACCTTTCAAATGAATGCCGTCTTCGCATTGAATGTTCAAGCAATGTTATTTTGGAGTGCAATCAATTTAGGGTTATGGATAATGTTTCTTTTAAGTAATTATTTTCAAGGAGCTTTTGAGATCCGGTTAATTGAAGAAATCTGTTTAGATCTTCGAACAGATCAAGCGGTACGAATTTCTCATTTTGACTACCAAACTTTTCATAGACAAAAAAATAGTCAATATATTTCACAATATACCAATGACGTGTTCACGATTGAAACTAAATATTTAACCAATTTATATGCTTTGATAGCAAATATTTTTCGTGTTATCAGTTCCATGGTCACGCTGGCATTTTATCATTGGACGATTTTAGGGGTGAGCTTGATTTTGGCGGGGCTGTTATTGACGCTGCCTAAATATATTTCTAAACCACTCCAAAAAGCTAATGCTATGCTTTCAGCTTCAAATGAGAAGCTTATTTTTGGTATCACAAATTTATTAGGTGGCTTTGATGTGTTGTTTAGCTACAATCGTTTGCACATGTTGCCAAATTTGGTAAAAACAGAGGCAAAAGCATATGCCGAGGATAAAATCAGTTATACGCAAACTGAAATCAAAGTACAAAATAGTATCAGCTTTTTGAGCATTCTTGCCCAAGTTGCAGTCGATGTAATCACTTGTTATTTAGCAATCAGCCATATTATTCCTTTAGGTTCTGTAGCATCTACAGGTAATTTATCGGCAACTCTATTCAATTCGCTTTCGCAAATCAGTAATCTCAACTCGCAAATTCGTGGAACAGAACCAGTCGTTAAAAAAATAGCTTTTGTTGAGGCTGATGGCTCGAAAGAGGGTGTGAGTAAACTAGTTTTGGAAAATAGTCCAAGTTTTGAAGATATGATCAAAATCACGGATTTAACCTACAGTGTTGACGATAAAGTGATTTTTCAAGATTTGAATTTAAAAATCAAAAAAGGTGAAAAGATTGCTATAACAGGTAGGAGTGGCTTGGGGAAAAGCACCTTACTAAAAATCATTAGTGGTCAAATCACTGATTATACGGGACAAGTAGCTATAGACAGTCAAGGAATCGATCAATTTTCGCAGCAAAATTTGAATCAACTGATCACTTATATCGATCAGAAGCCGTACTTATTTACTGATACGATTAAAAATAATGTTAGTTTATGGCAAGACAATGTTTCTAATGCTGATGTTACAGCTGCTTTAACAAGTGCTAGTATTGATTTTGTTGCTGACATGGATCAACTTGTTTTGGACAATGGTACTAACCTTTCGATTGGTCAGCAGCAGCGACTAGCATTGGCCAGGTATTATGTTTCATCAACACCTATTGCTCTAATGGATGAGGGAACGGCTGCATTAGACCATATGAACGGAGTGGCAGTAGAAAAAGAATTGCTTAGCGATCCAATGCGAACGGTGATCGAGGTGACACATAAATTGAATGAGGAAAATAAAGGGTTATATTCTCGCATTATTGACTTGGAAGATTTAATGAAGTAACCAGGCTAAAAATGAGCACTTGGAGATAGGAATAATAGTAAAAAGTCCTTAAATGGCACGAACTTGACTTTGATTTATTTTTTCAAAGAAGAGTTTCGTGTCATTTTTTCTTCGAGAAGTGGTATGCTAAGACTATCTAGGTGATTTTAAAATAGGGAGGTTATTTTCTATGAATGTGAGACTGCTTGATGAAAAAGATGTGACTGCTTTTAGGACTTTGCGTCTTACTGGTCTAAAAACGGATCCCGAAGCTTTTGGAGCTAGTTATGAAGAAGAGGAAAAATTACCGTTGGCGGTATTTAAAAAACGGCTTGAGCAGTCACAGTGGGGATTTACAGTTGGTGGCTTTTGTGAAGGAAAGCTTGTTTGTGTCGTTTGCTTGGTCCGAGGAAAAAGACGCAAGGAACAACATAAAGCCGATTTGGTCGCCATGTATTGTGAAGCAGCGTATCGTGGGACTGGCTTAGCCAAAGAAGTAGTCACTTATCTTCTGACCGAGGCTCGAAAAATAGATGATTTAAAAGTTGTCCATTTAATGGTCAATTCCGAAAACGTTCGTGCTAAGAAATTTTATGCATCGTTTGGTTTTAAAAAATATGGGACAGAACCCAAAGCTTTGTTTTATGGTGCGCGTTATTTTGCGGAAGATCTGATGTATTTGGATCTAAAAAGAGAATGAGCGCTCGGCTGATTTGACACTTAAGAAGAAACAACCAAAAGATACTCATGAGTTATTTGCTCATTGGCAAGATGATGAAAAAAGAGAATAGGAAATAGATCGGTGAATCCTAGTCACAGAGTTGGGCTAGCTTTGAGCGATCAGGCGCACTAAATCGGTGAGTGTTTAACTATCTGGCAACTATAATGAAAGAGTTTTTACAAATGAGGGGGTCAAACCATGAAGAAGAGGTTCCTTGTCGTCGTTTTGATTTTAGGATTCATTTTCAGTTTCATGCCGGTATTTCCTAAAAAAATGAAGGAACTGGAAAAAGAAGAAAGGCATGTTGCCAGTGAGACGATCGATTTTGGTAAGTATTCCCAAAAAGTTGTCAAGGAGAATGGTGAAATCGTCTATGTGCTTTCTGAAGAAGGGCAAAAAGCCGCTTTAAAAGAGGCCTATCAAGAAAAGTATCCTAATTTTGAAGGGGAGATCCAGATTCAAGATGTAAAAACAGAAAACGGTATGGAGAAAACGGCTAAGCGAGAAAGCTTGGTGGCTAAATTAATAGCGTGGTTTAAATGAACTTTTGATACGGTTGAACAGGATTGAAGAGCGTTAATCAAAACGACCTATACAAATTTTAGAAAAGAATTAAAAAAATTAGTGGTATAAATAACGAACCTAAAAACAAGTAGCATTTGCTCAGGCACTTGTTTTTAGGTGTTTTATTTTTAGTTCTTTTTTGATGTGTTCTTTCTTATTTCTGAAAAAACTTTTTCTTTTAAAGTATCAAAATTACCGTTAAAGACAGCTATTTCAACTGCTAAATCGACTAATTCGCGATTCGAAAAGTTCATTTGATAGCCGTTTATTTCTAGAAAAACATTCATAGAAAGGATAGCCGTTCGTTTATTCGCGTTGAAAAAGGGATGCTTTTTGATAAGGTTAATAAGCAATATCCCTGCTTTTTCATAGATATCCTTATAGATATCTTCACTAGAAACAGTTATTTTAGGTTGCGCAACGCTCATTTCTAAGGCACTCCTACTTGCAATACCGATAGGCTCTTGAGGCGAGAACGTTTCTATTTGTAATTTGTTGAAAAATACTATTTCTTCGATTTTTAGATACTTCACCTTCATCGATTGATCAGTTCCTTATAGGCTGTTTCATATTTTTGCAATGATTTTTTTGAATAAAGAGCAATTTCTGCTTCTCTACTGCTTTCTTTCTTTTTAATAAGTGCATCCCAAGCGTCATTATTTACATCGACCACTTCGCCAGCTTTTATCCCAGTTCGTTCTAAAAAATCTTTGGGGATCGTAATAACTACCGAATTTCCCACTTTTCTGATCTTTTTTTCTTCGATTTGCATCGCTATCACCTTCCTTATCTGTATTATAGTATATACTTAAGTATATACGCAAATCTTTTTTTATTTTTTAGCAGTCATTATTTTCCCAAAAATCAAAGCTAGGCCCAGAGCGAACAAAAGAAAAATGGCGTAAGTTGGTGCGGTAAGGCTAGCTAGTAGGACGATCAAAAATGTCGAAAGTGGCGCCAGGCCAACTAGTAGGGTATTGATCAGGCCAATTGTCATGGCTAGTTTGTCGGCGGCGACGATTTGCACGATCCAGCCTGATAGTCTAGGCATGATGGCACCGACCAGAAAACAAATCGGGATGATCGTTAGCAAAATGAGGTAAATGTTATGGGTCAAAACGAGGGGATAGAAAATACTCGTCGCAAGCAGACAACTGAAAAGTAACGTTTGCAAAGAAAAACCTTTCAGATAGTTGGTTCCTAGAAAACCACCTAATGCTAAAGCAACAGCGATCGTAGCATTTAAAGTAGCAATGGTAAAAGAATAAGAAGAAAGGATCATCTGCTTATTTTCGACAAGTAACATTTGGAGAATGGGTGTTAAAGTTAAAGAAGAAAGCATTAAAAAAGGATCGGTCACTCGACTGATCCTTTTTCACATCTAGCCGATTGTGGATTGGGTGAATTGAACCACGGTCCCATAAGCAAAGACTTCAAAATAAAGTTTTCCGTGTTTTGCGACTTCTTCGTGTTCGAAATGGCAGTTGATGACCGCATCGGCGCCGTATTCGACCGCTTTTCTTTTTAACTGATGGACGATTTCACGCATGGCGATGTTAGGATCGTTGGCTGGATCAAACAAATCTTCTTCAAATGAGCTGGTCGCAAAAATAATGTCACGCACCAGATAAGGTTTATTGACGTTACCGGTAGATAAGAGCACTTTTTCGATTCGTTCTTCGGTGTTCATGATATCCCTTCTTTCCAAATCTTCTTAATTTTATTTTACCGTTTTTTGGTGAGAAGCGCAAAAATTAACGGGAAAATAACCTGTTTTTTGTGTTATTTTATGTCGAAAAAGAGGGCACTGTGAAACTCATTCACTTTGACAAAATAGGGCGTATGATGTTGTGATTTGCTTGATCCGTGTCGGCAGCTACGAGGAGCTTTCTTTGCGAAAATGACAACTAAATTCCCGGTTAAAAAGGCCAAGAAAGTCCTTGAATAAGAGGACGATTTTCTTTTATTTCACAAAAACAAGCCCCTAACGGAACGATTTACCGTAAAGGGCTTGTTTTATCAAAACTTTCCGAGGGGTTATTTCTGAATGATAACCCCTGAATTGATAAGAAAATTTTCTAGTTTCTTACTTATTCATAATGGCTCCATGCTGCATAAATATAGACCTTTTTTAATTTTTTATCGACACGATAAACCACCCGGTGCTGCGCATTTAAGCGCCTTGAATATAATCCGCGACTCGTTGGTTGTAACTTTTCAAATGATTGCGTGGGATTGTATGGATTCTCTTTAAGAATAGCGACTGTGTTTAAAAATTCCGCTTTTAGGTTCGAGTTTTTTATCTTTTTCAAATCACTTTTAGCAGAATTTTTAATCTCAACTTGATAACCACTCATAGATTATCCCAATCAATTTCATCAACGTTAGTAAAGCCACTGTCATCCTCTTCACGTTCACGAACTTTAGCCAAAGTGCCGGTATTTTCCAAATATAAGGTTTCAGCAATTGAATCCCAATCTTTTTTAGAAATAATGATTGCTGCCTGATTTTCATCTCCATTAGCCGGCATGATCGTAACCGGCTTTTTTTGCTGATTAATATCTTTCAGAATTTGATAAAAATTCTGACGTGCTTTAGTTGGTGTATAGTTCTCCATTTTGATCACCTCTAAATTACATTATAGCGTACGCTTATCACGTACGCAACTATTTGCTTATGTATGGCATAATTTAAGAGATATTTCTGACTAATAACATTGAAAAATATGCAAAAGCATTTATTGGGGAGTCTTTTTGGGAGAGTCTATATGACCAATGACATGGACTTTTTATTTATTGAGAGAGGTGCTACGAATGAGTACCCACTAGCTTTCACAGCGACATCGCAGCCACATTCGTTTCGCTAGCAATAGTAACTCATTCGAACAGGTTAAATTATTTATTTAAGAAATCAAATAACGCAAAAATTTATTTTTAAATGGTTCATACAAATTTCAGCAAGCCTAGCTCATAGTGTAGCGGCTGATTCGGCCTCGGCCGTGAATTGCAGTTTTTTTTCAAAAATAGCCTCTTAGTGTAAAATTTATTGAGGTAAGGAGGTAGACTAATAAAAAAGAAACTGTTATCCTAGGATAGCAATA
>JBFLGC010000070.1:0-11761 GCA_041859945.1 Tetragenococcus sp. | reverse complement strand
AACTATCTACTTAGTGTACTTGATGGTGTACAATAAAAGTATAAAGGAGGGAATCATATGACAATAGCAACCACACAAAGTGATTTTAGCGCCCATATGAAAGATTATTTGGACCGAGTCAATAAAGAAGATGAAACAGTTTTTGTTGCACGAAGTAATGATCGATCTGTCGTTGTGATTTCTAAAGAGAAGCTAGATGCATTAGAACGTACAGTCCTTGCTAAAAAAGGATCACTAGAATACGCGATCGCGCGCGACCAATTGATTCAACGACAGGTGTTACTAGATGATGAGATCGTTGCATCAAATACTGACTATTGGGGACAATTTGACAAATAAACCAACCAAAATTTAGATTCAGACACTATTTAATGCAGACTTACTAATGATTTTAGCTTTGTTCATCAAAATAACTAAGCCATTTAAATTGAAGCATTTTTGTCGTTTTTTCTTGAAACTAAAAGAAGTGTTGGTGAAAAACTATTTCCCCCAACACCAACAGTTCCTTTATGCTCTTTTTTGGCTTCGTGTGGCCCAAAAAGTGGGGATATTTAGCGAATCTAGACGTCCTGCTCCGTTCGTATCACTATAAATAGCTTTTAAGCAGAAGCCGGCTTTGAGTTGCCCACCTATTTGTTCCTCAATGGAATGAGAAAATTGAACACCCGCTTGTTCTTTTTCCAATTGTTGCATCTGCTGGACATCTTGTAACGGATCAAAGGGCAAATGATTGACCACTTTTTCTTCTTTTTCATCCACTATATAATTGATTCCGTTATCTAATCCCGATAAGATTTCACCACCAACTTTTAACACACGCGCAGCTTCGTTCCACACCGGTTGAATGTCTCTGATATAGACATTTGAAACCGGGTGAATGATCAAATCAAAAGAATGACTTTCAAAAGGTAAGGATTGGCTAATGTCCCCTTGGATCGCGGTAATCGCGTAATTTTCTCTTTTCGCAACGGCTCTTTCGGTCGCTATTTGTTGGCTTGAAAAGTCAATAATAGTCACTTCGGCACCTAACGCCGTTAACAAAGGTCCTTGTTGGCCCCCACCAGCAGCGAGACCCAGTACTTTTTTCCCTTTTAAATCTCCCAACCAATTCTTAGGTACAGGAATGGTTGGCGTCAAAAACAAGGCCCCTTTTCCAGCCAAAGCTTTTTGATACTCTTCATGACTCAAGCCCTTGCCCCATTGCCAACCGGCTTTGACCCAACCATCAATGGTTGCTTGATTTTTCTTGACATACTCTTCCATTTGGATCCCCCTTTTATTTAATGACCCCTAGTTTTCACCCAACACTTCTTTGACACACTTGTTGATGAGCTCCTCATCATCTGGGTTTTCAGCGATCAATCTGCTTGCCTCCATAATGGCTGCCGAGTGGGAGGTTTGGACGGATTGCTTGACTTTTGGGTCAGTGATCGAATCAATATAGTCTTTCTGATCTTGCCAAGCTTTTTTTATGGTAGCTGAATATTCCGTCCTTTTTTCTTCATCAGACTGATCGGACCCTGTCGTAGGACTTTCATCAGATGAGGTCTGCACATATTCTACCATAGCCTGCGTGTCCAATGCTTCTGCCCCCGGATTATCAACAAAATTTCTTGTCGCAAAGGAAATAGTCCCGGCTTGGTTATAAAACAGAAAATAAGTATCGCTAGAAATAGCCAGCGTATCCGCTTCGTCTGAGTAAGCTTCAACTTTCGCTTGGGTATTGACCTTTACTGGACGCGATTTGCCATCATTTCCCACCACACGGATCGTCTGTGTAGGAACAGTGGATAGGCTCACTGGATAAGAGACTTCTTGATCATTTTCGGTCCGAATATAGATAGCATTACCGAAATTATTTAAATCTTTCGTGTTCAAAGTGATACTTTGTGGCAACTCTTCTTGCCCAGTCGTAAAAGTCAGGTTATAAGTGGTGTGCTTATCGCCATTAGACGTCGCTATTTCTTTGACAAAATCATCCAAATTCACGGCATAGGGAAATTTTGCTTCCGATGAACGAGTCGTTGTTTGTGTTGTTTGTATTTCAGTTGAGACTTGGCTCGACGTTTGACTAGTCGTCGTCGACACCGCTGTCGAATCACTTTGCACGGGCTCCGCTTCGCTTGAACAAGCTGTTAATGTAAGCAAGCTAAGACCTATTAGCAAGTGTTCTTTTCTCATCGTAAACGCTCCTTTCGAGAATTGAATTTCCAATCCAATCACTCGTCATTTTTAGATAATTTGTCCTCATCTATATCATAGCTGAAACTGCCTTCGTATTGCTTTTTGGCCTCACTGTTCTCATAAATTTTAATAAGAACAGCATTATTTTCCTGGGTCATTTCGTAAACAATATGATTTTCAGGCAACTCATTAGGAAACTCGTTTTTTATTTTCTCACGAATATGCTGTTTCATTTCTTCATCTAGATTCTCATTTGACGATTTGTCTAGGTAAGGAACATCACTCTTTTCTTCCCTTTTAAAATATTCCTCGCGTGCAGTAGCTATTTTAGGCAATAGTTGCTCCAGCCAGTTACTTTCATCAGTTATTTGACTGAGTTCAGTATACCAATCAAAAACATCTCGTGGTAAAGCAGTATTCAAATCGGAAAAAGAATAATCCGAATGATCGGTGATTTCTTTAGCAATCGACAGATACGTCTCATAATCTTGATCTGTCAAAAGATTTAAATCTGGATAATCAATTGCTATATCGTCATAAACTGACTTCAATTGATCGGCTGATTCTTCTGATTCGTTTGTAGCTTTGGTCCAAAAGGCGAGCAGATGAGGATTGTCTACTTGTAGTAATTGTTCTAAATTAATCGGTTCTTTGCCAGCTAGCTGATCTTTGAGATAGCTAATTTGATCCTTATCTGAGAAACGCTTAAAAGAAATCGAGTTACTGAGTGTATCTTTGTTTTGATCATAATCATAAATAAATGGTTGAGGGTTAAAGGATTCTGGTTTCCCATAAGTCTCAATGAACAAATCAGGATCCCAAGAAAGCACATACTGTGTACTGTCCTCATTCTGAGTCACATCAATACCTGTGATTTGATAATTTTTATCTTCTGAAATGATCTCCCGGCCGGTTATAGAAAAGGATCGCTCTTTTTCTTCATTTACCCAAGTCCCAATGATGTCAGCCAATTCCGAAAAGGTTTGCTCACTAGAAGCTTTTGGTTTTGTCGTTTCTTCCGAACTCTCTGTAGCTACTGGACTGGAAGAAGTCGTCGAAAACTCAGAACTTGTCTGACTGGTCACTGTTTTCTGCTGACAAGCGGATAAAAGAGGCAATAAAATGAGCACCACTATCGTGTATTTCTTCACTAGAATCTCCTCCTCGTATACACTCATTGATTCAAGCTTAAGTGAATTCGATTTCATTTGTCAAGAAAAGACATTTTTAACAGTAAAAAGGACAAATAAAGAAGCCGCCCCTCGTTCACTTTGGCAGGTTAATGGGCGGCTAATTTAGGTTGTCTGTCACTTTTCACCGCCTTTAAAGCGGCTGGTTAGGAACCGTGTTACGACATGGTTCCTTATTTATTTTTGTTGTAACTTATTTTTGCCATCATGTCTCCTACATTTTTTCAAATGTATTCAAAAACCACCTAAATTAAAGACTCCTCTATGATTTTCTCCACTGCATCTAAGCAATCTGTAGCAATATAGGTCGGTTGGACTTTGCGCCATTCATGACGTCTAGTGGTTAAACTTTCATTGCCTTCTCCGGTCAAAACTAACACACTTTTTACCCCTAAATTTTGGGCAAACAACATGTCATTAGGTCCAGAATCACCCACCATATAACATTTTTTGCGATCCAACACAAACTCAACGATGGCCTTTTCACCTAGTAGTGACTGTGGCTTTTTGCAAGCACAACGATCCGCTCTTTGATGAGGACAAGTAAAAATTTTTTCAATAGGTGCCTGTAACTTCTCTAAATCCATCAACAAACGATCCATGATTTGTTGGTAATGTTCCAAAGAAATATTGCCATGAGCTATTTGGCTTTGATTGGTCACAATCAGATTTAAGAACCCCTGTTCGTTTGCTTTTTTTAGAGCTGATATAGCTTGAGGCTCAAGTTTAAAATCAGCGCTTATCACATCCGAACTTTCTCCCCCTAATGTTCCCATCAAATCCCACAGAATTGCCTTATTCATACGATTTTTCTCCTAAATTATTTTATTCTTTTGGTCAAATCTTCTAAACTTCAGAGCCCTTCATTCTAAAGTACAAAATTTACATTTGTATCA
Organism: Tetragenococcus sp.; assembly: GCA_041859945.1. Taxonomy (GTDB): domain Bacteria; phylum Bacillota; class Bacilli; order Lactobacillales; family Enterococcaceae; genus Tetragenococcus. Next base: position 7,491 of record JBFLGC010000070.1, on the reverse strand, counting down.
TTTTCAGCTATAACAAAAACGTAACGAAAGAAGGGGTAATCATGAGTAATACAGCCATAAAAAATAAAACTATTTCCACACGTGTTGCTACGGATATTAGTAACCGAGCGAAAAAGGATTTAGCTAAACAAGGCCTGACTATTTCTGAATATCTCCGGCCTTCACTAGTTAAAGCGGCGAATAATGAAGTACGCTTTCTCAGTTTCTGAGACTTCCCTGAAGCTTTAGCAGCTAAAAAAAAGCAGAAGATAACGAATTGAACAGTATTGGCTCCTTGAACGATTTTGATGATTGGATGGATCGTTTAGATGAAGATTAAAATCTCCCCATTGCGCACTTCAGTCAAAAAACAATATCCGTATTTAGAAGACGATTTCTGCGTAAAATAGTGCCATTTTCTCAGAAGAATCCCTAGATAAGCTATAGGCGTCCTTTTTTATTTTTCAAAAGCTCTCATTTAGACAATCAATTTCTAAAACACAATAGAAAACAGGTTATTTTTTCTATATAATGACTATTACAAGAAGTTTTATGGGCGGTGACTGTCAATTTCCCAAGTGAGGTGATTTCTATGGTGACATGGAACAATCTTCAGAAAGGTTACACAGTCCATGAGCGTGTTCGAAGCTCTGACACTAATGATTGCTTTTGGCACATTAGTGGCTATTTTGTCCAACAAAAAGGACAAATAAAGAAGCCGCCCCTAGTTAACTTTGGCAGGTTAATGGGCGACTAATTTAGGTTGTCTGTCACTTGTCACCGCCTTTAAAGCGGCTTGTTAGGAGCCGTGTTGCAACATGGTTCCTTATTTATTTTTATTGTAACTTATTTTTGATAAATAAGCAATTATCTTTGCCATCATGTCCCCACAAAATTGCCTTATTCATACGATTTTCATTGGTTTCTTTCGACCAAATTTTCAAAACTTTGCTAGTCTTAGTTTCATTTTATAGAAGTGGTCGAAAAGACTGTCTGTGAGAAGCTCAAACTAGCAACTCAGCACTAGGAGACATTTTTTCATTCATAATCCGCCAAATTCATTGGCAAAATATAATCTGTCCCCGCCGCATGGCCCCGGGTCAGGATCGGGTCCTCTTTATCGAGATCAAAATAAGCTTGAGCTTGGCCGCCGGTATCATTCCAAGTCGTGTCAAAATAACGCCACTTATCATCGATTTTGACCGCATTCCACGCGTGCCCAGCTTTGGGATCCCCATTAGCAGTGCCATTGACGACGATAGCTTCAAGACCGGCTTTTCGAGCTAAATAAACAAAAGTATCAGCGTAACTGGCACAAACACCTAACTCATCGACGGCGATCCCGTACAAGGAATAGGCCTGTTCATCCTCTGATGCAATATCCAACTCATCAAACACCGCGCGAACTTCTTGCGTGCGATCGAAAGCTTCATGATCATATTCGCCATGGTCGATGATGTACTGATTGATCCAGGTGACTTTTTCTAAATCACTGGCTTTTTCATCGTGATTTGCTACCACCTGATCTAAAACTTCGCGTGCCTGGTCCATCTTTGCCAGTCGGTCCCTGCGCTCTTTATTAAGATAAACCACTTCCAGTTTCGTGCCATCTGTCGACAGGTTGTAATAACTGATCATAGGAATGGTCGGATTCTGAGCATTCGCTTCTTTTAAGGCATCATTTAGCATGCCATCGATTTTTGTTTCGGGATAGTCAGCAAGGTCGATCACATCCGCTTGATTGATCAGATTCGCTGCTAAATAAGCACTGAGTTCGGAAGTGGCAAAAATCTCATCCGGGACTTCTGGCAGGGTATCCGAGATGACTTTATTTTCCAAATTGACTTCGACGATTTTAGCATAAGAAAAATCGACGGTCGGCGCACCGGTGGCATATTTTTGATCGATCTGCTTTTGTTTTTCCTGCAAATCGGCAGCATACGTTTTTTCATCGAAATCATTGATATACAGACTGTTGAAAAAAGGCGTCCCTTTGATCTGGACGGGCACAACTAGCTGCTTGCCATTTTTTCCGGCACTCCACTCACGGATCGTCACCTGCTCCAGATCCATTTTGAGCGGTAAAAAGCGCGTTTTACCACTGACCATGGAAACAGGCAAAGCTTCAGGAAAAGCGACGATATCTTTAAAAAAGCCAGTAGCGTCATCTTCATGGGCGACTTCTTTATCCATCGCCTGATAAGCGATCCCTAATGGCAAATTTTCCGCCAGTTCAGCCAAGCTAAGGCCATTACTGATTTCCGAGTAGTTGGTCCCATCGCTAGCAACGACGACCAGCGTAGAAATCGAGCGCGGTGGCGTTTTCTCATCTTCTAACTGGCCCAACACGCTATCTGAGCCATATTTTTCATCATCGGTTTGCGAAACTTCTTGAAAAACTAAATTAGCACGATCGCCTTGGCCGTTATTTTGCTTATTGGAATCCCAAGTTGTCTCTTTGGTTACCGCAACTTCGGCAGGGGCAAAAGAAGACGCCCACTTCTTTTGGCTTTCGTCATAATAATACTCATAGGAAAGCTTGACCAAGTGATATTCTGTCGCCCCTGCCACTTCCGTCCATTGTAACGCGACAGTCCCGTTTGATAGATATTCATAAGATAAGACGGGCGCTTTGAGGGCATCGTCGTCATGATCGATCGCATAAGTCAAAAGCTTGGGTTTAGCCAATAATTTCCCCGAGTCAAGATCATGATATTGCACAATATAATAGCGGTCCATCAACCCCCAACTACCTGGACCACTAAGGGTAAAAGCAGCTGCTTTTTTTTCGGAAGAATACACGCCATTTTCGGCTTCGGATGGTTGAAAAGTGAGTTCTCCTGTTGCTGTATCACGATCGAGCCAGACCGAAGAACCGCTCAGATCATGGGTCAAGGAAAGATCGGAATAAATTTCCAGTGGGACCGAACCGTTTAAGATCGTATCTGGATCACCCGGCCGCTTTTCAAAATCGGCAAATTTTGACGTGTCCCAATTCAGTTGTATTTTCCCTTTAAAAGTGATCGGTTCGTTTGCTTTGACAGTATGTATCTCAGGATCGATCTCATAACGCGCATTTTTCTGATAACTTGCCAGTATTTTAGCCGTTTGTTCTTGTTCGGATCGACTAAGTGACTCGCCAGTTTTCTGCGAGGTGTCTGTTTCTTGCGTCGTCTCTTTTGAACAAGCGCCTAATACCAGCGCCAACAAAAGCAGCACTACAATTTTCCCCTGTTTTTTCATCTCAGTCCCTCCTTGCGAGCGATTTCAAAGCTCTTTTTATCAGTATAGCGCAATTCTCAAGATTGGTGAAATGAAAAGTGGATTAAAATGTTTCACGTGAAACATTTAGGACTTAAGATAAAATAAGCACCATGGAATAGTCATAAATACCCAATTTCTCATTATACTGTTTTTCGCCGATTACGTGAAATCCATTTTTCTTGTAAAAATTTAACGCTGTTGATCGAGCACTTACCTTTATCTGGCTCATTTTTTGTTCCTTTAAAATCATCACTACGTACTGAACTAACATGGATCCCAGACCTTGATTTTGATAGTCAGGTTCAACCGCGAATGCCGTCAAATGAGCTACGGTCTTTGATTCAAAGTAAATACTTAGAGTTGCTAGCATATTATTTGCTTCAACTATTGCAAAAAAATCATTGGTCTGTTCAATCGTTAGATTTTCTTTATTAAGATTTTTTCCAATGGGTCGGCGTAATACTTTATCACGTAGCTGATTATTTTGTTGATAAAGTTGCTTATCTGTTGCTTTGAATTGCACTATTTCCATCAGCTCATCTCCCTCTTTGTTCTTCATTATATAGGAAATGCCCAGTGTCATCCATTGACACTGGGCATTTTTTAGATATTCAAAGAAAAAGACCATTTTCATAATGCTTAATTCCAAGCGCCACAAGCGCCTTACTTATTGCCTTTTTCGCTAGAGCATTCCCCCGCTGCCCTTTATTGCGCCGTTTTAGCGATCCGACCGCGTTCGATGTAGATCATCAGGACGCTGATATCAGCGGGATTGACGCCGCTGATCCGGCTGGCTTGGGCGATCGTTTCGGGTTGGATCTTTTGTAATTTTTGGCGTGCTTCGGTGGCTAGACCATTGATGGCTGCGTAATCGATCTTTTCAGGTATGACTTTAGCTTCCATCCGTTTGAGTTTTTCGACCTTGTCGAGGGCTTTTTGAATATAGCCTTCGTACTTGATCTGGATCTCGACTTGTTCGATTTCCTTGGCCGTCAACTCACTATTTCCGGGAATGAAGTTCTGCAAATCAGCATAAGAAATTTCAGGTCGGCGTAAAAATTCATTGGCTAAGACGCCATCTCGCAACGGTGCTGCGCCTTTTTCAGCTAAGAAAGCTTGCAAGTCGTCCGTTGGCTTGAGCCGGATCGTCTTTAAGCGCGCCAGTTCGTTTTCAACAGCGGCTTTTTTATGCAAATAGGCTTGGTATTGGGCTTCTTGCACCAAACCAACACGGTGACCCATTTCTGTCAAACGTAAATCCGCATTATCGTGACGTAAAATCAAACGATATTCGGCTCTTGATGTCAACAAACGATAGGGTTCACTGGTACCTTTTGTGACTAAATCATCGATCATGACGCCGATATAGCCATCACTGCGCTTCAAAACAAGCCCTTCTTTACCTTGGACTTTCAAAGCCGCATTGATGCCAGCGATCAGGCCTTGACCGGCGGCTTCTTCATAACCGCTCGTACCATTGGTTTGGCCAGCTGTAAATAGACCTGAGATTTTCTTGGTTTCCAAAGTCGGGCGCAATTGGTAAGGCACGACCACATCGTATTCGATCGCATAACCCGGCCGCATCATTTCTGCCTTTTGCAACCCATCGATGGCATGGACGACCTTGTGTTGGACATCTTCAGGAAGTGACGTCGACAAGCCTTGGACATAGACTTCTTCGGTATCGACGCCTTCTGGTTCAAGGAACAATTGATGCCTTTCTTTATCAGCAAAACGCACGATTTTGTCTTCGATCGACGGACAATAGCGGGCACCGACGCCTTTGACGATACCGGTAAACATGGGCGCTCGATGTAAATTATCACGAATGATTTGATGGACGCCAGGATTGGTATAGGTCAACCAACAAGGGATCTGATTTTTTTTAAACTGTTCATCTGGTGTGGCAAAACTAAAATGATTGGGCCTTTTATCGCCTGGTTGGATCTCAGTCTGGTCATAATCGATCGTACTCGACTTGACCCTAGGCGGCGTACCCGTTTTGAAACGTTCGATTTCAAGTCCTAATTCCTTTAAATTATTGGCCAAACCGACAGAGGGTTGGGAATTATTAGGTCCTGACGAATACTTCAACTCACCGATGATGATTTCGCCACGCAAAGCCGTGCCGGCTGTGATGACGACTGCTTTAGCATAATAACGGGCACCGGTCGCACTGACAACGCCTTTGACGACATTATCTTCTACGATCAACCGTTCCACGATGCCTTGACGTAACGTCAAGTTCGGTTCTTTTTCAATGGTATGTTTCATTTCCCAAGCATAGGCGTGTTTATCGGCTTGAGCTCGTAAGGCGCGGACGGCTGGACCTTTGCCGGTATTTAGCATCCGCATTTGGATATAGGTCTTGTCGATATTCTTGCCCATTTCACCACCGAGTGCATCGATTTCGCGCACCACGACGCCCTTGGCTGGCCCGCCGATTGAGGGATTACAAGGCATGAAAGCGACCATTTCTAAACTGATCGTCACAAGCAAGGTTTTATTACCCATGCGACTAGCTGCTAAAGCCGCTTCCGAACCAGCATGACCGGCCCCGACAACGACAACGTCATAATTTCCCGCATCAAATTCTTGCATGATTTTCCTCCAAAAAACTCTTTATTTTCCTAAACAAAATTGACTGAATAATTGGGTGATCAGTTCGTCTTGGACACTATCGCCGACGACTTCTCCCAAAAAGTCCCAACAACGAGTCATGTCTATCTGAACTAAATCGACCGGCATACCTGCTGCGATGCCAGCAATTACTTCGTCCAAAGCTTGCGCGGCATTTTCTAGCAAACCGATATGACGGGCATTGGATAAATAGGAAGCATCTTTTTCACCGGTCTTACCACCAAAAAATAAATCGGCGATGGCTTGTTCCAACTGATCGAGGCCTTGATTTTTCAACACCGAAACAGCAAAGAGCGGTTCATTAGGTGCGACTTTTTGCAAAGTTTGGGTATCTAATTGAGTGGGCAAGTCGGTTTTATTGAGCAACAAGATCCGCTTATTGCCCCGCGTCACTTCAAGTAGCTGCTCGTCTTCTTTGGTCAAAGGTTCGCTTTGATCCAAGACCAATAAAATCAGATCCGCTTTGGCTAAGGCTTGACGGCTTTTTTCCACCCCGATTTTTTCGACTAGATCTTGCGTTTCCCGAATACCGGCTGTGTCGATCAATTTCAAGGGCACGCCGCGGACGTTGACATATTCTTCGATCACATCGCGCGTCGTCCCAGCCACTTCGGTCACGATCGCTTTGTCTTCTTTGAGCAAATGGTTGAGTAAACTGGACTTCCCAACATTAGGTCGGCCGACGATCGTCGTGTTCAACCCTTCGCGCAAGATCTTGCCTTGTTGGGCCGTTTGCAATAATTGGGCGATCTGAGCTTTGACATGGGTCGCTTTTTCGAGCAATAGTTTGGTCGTCATTTCCTCAACATCGTCATATTCTGGATAATCGATGTTGACTTCGACTTGGGCCAAGGTTTCTAAGATTTCTTGACGCAAGTGACGGATCAAGTTGGACAGATCGCCGTCCAATTGATGCAGTGCCAAATGCATCGCCTGGTCCGTTTTGGCCCGGATCAGATCCATGACCGCTTCGGCTTGGGACAAATCGATCCGACCGTTTAGGAAAGCCCGCTTGGTGAATTCACCCGGTTCAGCTAGCCGTGCCCCCATTTTGAGCAAGAGTTGCAAGATCTGATTGACCACCACGATCCCACCGTGGCAATTGATCTCCACGACATCTTCACGCGTAAAAGTCTTAGGCGCGCGCATCACCGATACCATCACTTCATCGAGCGGTTGGTCGGTGGTCGGATCAATGATATGGCCATAGTGGATCGTGTGGCTGGCAACCTCTGCTAAACGCTTTTTCCCACAGGAATAGATCCGATCACAAATTGCCACCGCCTCAGTCCCGCTCATTCGGACGATACTGATCGCCCCTTCTCCCGGCGGCGTTGAAATAGCCGCAATAGTATCAAATTCTTGTGTGATTTCTGCCATGATCGCTTCTCCTTTATCTTTGGGCAATAAAAAAAGTGCCCACTCCACCCGTCTTTTTACAGGTAGACTTTGCACTTTGACTGCTTGTCTCTTTAAATTCTGGAATTAGAGTAGCACAAATTTGTGTTTCTGGCAAGTCAGGCACGCTATTTGTATGTGTCAAGTTTCCTGAGGTAACTATTTAAACTTTATTTCAAAAGAACTCAAACAGGTGTTATTTATTTGAAT
>JBFLGC010000006.1:0-68169 GCA_041859945.1 Tetragenococcus sp. | reverse complement strand
TGTTTTTATGCAAGAATTACAAACCGTCCAACGGGCTATTTCAAGTAAAACCACCATGCCGATACTGACAGGAGTAAAGATCGACCTGACGAACCGAGGATTGACCTTGACCGGTAGCAATGCCGATATTTCGATCGAAACCTTTTTGCCAGCAGATGATGAAAAAGCCGAAATGGAAATCGAAGCAACAGGTGGTTTAGTCTTACAATCGCGTTTTTTTGGAGAAATCGTCCGGCGTTTGCCAGAAGATCACTTTACCATGGAAGTTTTGGATAACAATCAAATGGCCATTACTTCTGGCAAAGCGAACTTTACTGTCAATGGGTTAGATATTGAAAATTATCCGCATTTACCTGTTGTGGAAAGTCAAAGTCAAATCGAATTACCGATCAACTTGTTGAACAAAGTCGTCAATGAAACAGTTTTTGCCGTATCTCAACATGAAAGTCGGCCGATTTTGACCGGGATCCATTTTGTCTTAAGTCCCAAGCAATTATTAGCGGTGGCGACCGATTCGCATCGCATGAGTCAACGGATCTTACCTTTAGAAAACAATGAGGAAGAATTCAATATCGTGATCCCAGGAAAGAGCCTGGTCGAGTTGACGCGTTCCTTAGGTGAAACAGACGAAAACGTCAAAATCAATATCATGGAAAATCAAGCCTTATTTGAAACCGGCCGAATGAAATTTTATTCGCGTTTATTGGAAGGCAAGTATCCCGATACCAATCGCCTGATCCCACATAGTTTCAATACGGAAATGGAAGTACGCGGTCCGCAACTTTTAGCCGCTATCGATCGGGCCTCCTTACTGTCTCATGAAGGTCGTAATAATATCGTTCGGTTGCATATCGCTGAAAATGGCGTCTTATTACACACCAACTCACCAGAAGTCGGGAAAGTCGAAGAAGAAGTCAGCTTTGAAAAAGTCAGTGGCGAACCGCTGGAACTTTCTTTTAACCCTGATTACATGAAAGATGCTCTACGTGCCTTAGGGGACAGCCTGATCACCATTCGCTTCATTTCACCGATCCGGCCCTTCACCTTGGAACCAAGCGAAGGCGATAAAGCTTTTATCCAACTGATCACACCGGTACGAACGAATTAAAAAAATAAAAAGTGTCAACTGAGTATTAGTTAGTTGACACTTTTCTTAAGTTTTCTATTTTTTTAGTTAGATTTGAAAATTTACCGAAACTTTTCTCCATAAGCTAAATATTCTGTTTCTTCAAAAACGGGCTTAAATTTCATTTTAAGCTCTTTTTTTGATTTTAAATAAAAAACCTTAAAACAAATAAAGATCGCTTAGATGAGAAATGACGCGGATTTATTTGTTTTTTTGCTTAAAAAAAGGTATAATAGAAGGGTAGCATGCTAGGAGAATCGAGGGGAAATGAATGAAAAAGCAAATCGTTTTGAAAACGGACTACATGACACTCGGTCAATTACTTAAAGAAGTCAATGTGATCACCTCGGGCGGACAAGCCAAATGGTATTTGGCTGAAAATGCGGTCTTTGTCGATGGTGAATTAGAAAATCGGCGGGGTCGCAAATTGTATGAAGGCACGCGGATCGAGTTACCTGATGAAGGTACTTTTTTTATGGTGCGAGAGGATACTAGTGATGCGTCTAACTGAATTGACGGTAAAAAACTTTCGTAATTATGAGGATCTGACGCTTCACTTTGACAAGAATCTGGTCATTTTTTTGGGTGAAAATGCGCAGGGCAAGACCAATTTACTAGAAAGTATTTATGTGGCCGCCATGACGCGTAGCCACCGGACCAACAATGAGCAAGAGCTGATCCAATGGGACAAAGAGCAAGCCTACATAGGTGCTGAAATAAAAAAAAAGCACACCTCGTTTCCTTTAGAACTTTATTTGACCAAAAAAGGACGTAAAACCAAGGTCAATCATATCGAGCAAAAAAAATTGAGCTCTTATATCGGTCAGCTCAATGTCATCTTGTTTGCCCCAGAAGATCTATCCCTAGTCAAAGGCAGCCCCCAAATCCGCCGCAAGTTTTTAGATATGGAACTCGGTCAGATCGATCCGATTTATCTTTACGATTTAGCGTCTTATCAAAAAATATTGAAACAGCGCAACCAATATCTCAAGCAATTAGCTGAAAAAAAAGCCACGGATTTCTTGTATCTTGATGTTCTAACTGAGCAGTTGGCAGAATTTGGGGCCAAGGTCTTGGTGACGCGACATCGTTTTGTGAAACGACTCGAATATTGGGCCAACACCTTGCACCAAGGTATCAGCCAAGCCAAAGAAAATTTGCAGATCGACTATGTAGCAACGATTGCCCCGAGTTCTTGGGAAGATCTTGAGACCGTCAAAGTCGCTTTTACAGCCAAACTGCAAAAAGACCGCTCGCGTGAATTATTTCGGCAAATGACCTTAGCCGGTCCGCACCGCGATGATCTGATTTTCCTGATCAATGGCAAAAACGTCCAGACGTATGGTTCGCAAGGCCAGCAGCGCACCACGGCCCTTTCAGTCAAGTTGGCGGAGATCGATTTGATCAAAGAAGAAACCGATGAATATCCGATCTTACTTTTAGATGATGTCATGAGTGAGTTGGATGATTCACGGCAATTGCATTTATTAGAAGTGATAAAAGGCAAGGTTCAAACGTTTTTGACAACGACGACCTTGGAACATTTATTTGATAAAATGACCCTTGAACCAGAAATTTATTATGTGTATCAAGGGGAAGTAGAAGGGAAGAAAGTGTAAGTGACAGACGAAGAAAAAGATTTGATCGCACGGGCGCGTGAATATGATGCCAGTCAGATCCAAGTATTGGAAGGTTTAGAAGCCGTCCGCAAACGCCCGGGCATGTATATTGGGTCAACGAGTTCAGAAGGCTTGCACCATTTAGTTTGGGAAATCGTCGACAACTCGATCGATGAAGCGTTAGCAGGCTTTGCCACGCATATCGAAGTGGTCGTGGAAAAAGACAATAGTATCACGGTAACAGATAATGGTCGGGGGATCCCGGTCGACATTCAAGCCAAAACCGGTCGTCCCGCTGTCGAAACGGTCTTCACGATCTTACATGCGGGCGGAAAATTTGGCGGTGGCGGTTACAAAGTTTCAGGCGGTCTACATGGGGTCGGTTCGTCGGTCGTCAATGCACTTTCCGAAACGTTGAGTGTTAAAGTCTTTAAAGGCGGTAAAGTTTATTTCCAAGAATACCACCGCGGCAAAGTCGGCGCAGATCTTAAAGTGATCGGGGATACCGACCAACATGGGACCGAAGTCCATTTTGTACCTGATGCTGAAATTTTTACAGAAACGACCGAATTTGATTTTGAAAAACTTTCCGTTCGGATTCGGGAATTGGCCTTTTTGAATCGCGGCCTGCATATCTCGATCACAGACCTGAGACCTGAAGAACCAATGAAGCGTGAATATCATTACGAAGGAGGCATCAAGAGTTATGTGGAACTCTTGAATGCGAGTAAAACGGTCTTGTTCCCAGAACCGATCTATTTGGAAGGGGAACAAAAAGACATCACAGTCGAAGTTTCGATGCAATATACCGATACCTACCATAGTAATTTGTTGAGTTTTGCCAATAATATCCATACCTATGAAGGTGGGACCCATGAATCAGGCTTCAAGACGGCTTTGACGCGGGTCATCAATGACTATGCCAGAAAGCAAAAATTGATGAAAGACAATGAAGAAAATCTTTCTGGTGAAGATGTGCGAGAAGGGTTGACAGCGGTCGTCTCGATCAAGCATCCAGATCCTCAATTCGAAGGTCAAACCAAGACAAAATTAGGCAATTCCGAAGTACGGACTGTGACGGATCGTTTGTTTTCAGAACATTTCATGAAATTTTTAATGGAAAATCCTAGCATTGGTCGGCGTATCGTGGATAAAGGGATCTTGGCTTCTAAAGCCAGAATGGCAGCCAAACGCGCCCGCGAAGTGACGCGGAAAAAGAGCGGTCTGGAAATCAGTAACCTGCCTGGAAAATTGGCCGACTGTTCGAGTAATGATCCCAAACAATGCGAACTATTCATCGTCGAAGGAGATTCCGCCGGTGGATCCGCTAAACAAGGGCGTAATCGTGAATTCCAAGCGATTTTACCGATCCGAGGGAAAATCTTGAATGTGGAAAAAGCGAGCATGGATAAGATCTTAGCTAACGAAGAGATCCGTTCCCTCTTTACTGCCATGGGGACGGGCTTTGGTGCTGATTTTGATGTGTCGAAAGCACGTTATCATAAATTAGTCATCATGACCGATGCCGATGTCGATGGTGCCCATATCCGGACCTTGTTGTTGACGCTATTTTACCGCTACATGCGACCTGTCGTCGAAGCGGGTTATGTCTACATTGCGCAACCACCGCTCTATGGCGTCAAGCAAGGCAAAAATATCGAGTACGTACAACCGGGCAAAAATGCTGAAGAAGTCTTACGTCAAACCATTGAGGCGATGCCAAAAACACCGAAACCAAATGTCCAACGTTACAAAGGGCTAGGCGAAATGGACGAACATCAACTATGGGAAACGACCATGAATCCTGATAACCGTTTGATGTTACGGGTCAATGTCGATGACGCGATCGCCGCCGATCAAATTTTTGAAATGTTGATGGGTGATCAAGTCGAACCACGACGCGCCTTTATTGAAGAAAATGCCCATTATGTCAAAAATCTGGATGTTTGATGAGAAAGGGAGCGAAATTTTTTGGAAGATCAAGAAAAACATGTCAATGAAGTCAATCTGACCCACGAAATGCAAGATTCATTCATCGATTATGCCATGAGTGTCATCGTCGCGCGCGCTTTGCCAGATGTGCGTGATGGCTTGAAACCTGTGCATCGGCGGATTTTGTATGGCATGAGTGAGTTGGGTGTGACACCGGATAAACCCCATAAAAAATCGGCCCGTATCGTAGGTGACGTGATGGGGAAATATCACCCCCACGGCGATAGTGCCATTTATGAATCAATGGTCCGCATGGCACAACCCTTTAGTTATCGCTATATGTTAGTTGACGGTCACGGTAACTTTGGTTCGGTCGATGGTGATAGTGCGGCTGCCATGCGGTATACCGAAGCACGGATGAGTAAAATGGCTGTCGAAATGTTGCGCGATATCAACAAGAATACCGTTGATTTTATTGGTAACTATGATGATACCGAACAAGAACCACAAGTCTTACCGGCCCGTTTTCCCAATCTTTTAGTCAATGGAACGACCGGGATCGCAGTCGGGATGGCGACCAATATCCCCCCACACAACTTAAATGAAGTGATCGCGGCAATCGATGTATTGATCGCAAATCCCGAAGCGACCACGAATGAATTAATGGAAGTATTGCCAGGACCTGATTTTCCGACTGGTGGGATCGTCATGGGCAAATCGGGGATCCGCCGGGCTTATGAAACGGGCAAAGGCACCATCACCGTCCGTGGCAAAGTCGAAGTCAGTGAACTGCCCAATGGGAAGGAACGGATCTTAGTCACGGAACTGCCTTATATGGTCAACAAAGCTAAATTGATCGAACGTATCCACAATCTGCACCAAGAAAAGAAGATCGAGGGGATCACTACTTTGCGCGATGAATCGTCACGTGAAGGCATGCGGATCGTGATCGATGTCAGACGCGATGTCAGTGCGACGGTCATTTTGAATAATTTGTATAAATTGACGGCTTTGCAATCGTCTTTTGGCTTCAATATGTTGGCCATTGAAAATGGGGTACCGAAGATCTTAAGTTTGAAGCGGATCTTGGAAGACTATTTAGAACACCAAAAAGACGTCATTACCCGCCGGACGATTTTTGAAAAGGAAAAGGCGGAAGCTCGTGCTCATATTTTAGAAGGTTTGCGGATCGCTTTAGATCACATCGACGAGATCATTGCCATTATTCGCGGCTCAAAAACCGATGTTGAAGCCAAAGATACGATGATGGTACGTTTCAAACTTTCCGACCGCCAAGCTCAAGCGATTTTAGACATGCGTTTGCGTCGTTTGACAGGCTTGGAACGTGACAAAATCGAAAGTGAATATCAAGATCTATTGACGCAAATTGCCGATTTGACCGATATTTTGGCTAAACCAGAACGCGTGTTAGAAATCATTCAAACGGAGTTACATGAATTAGGCGCCCGTTTTGGGGACAAACGCCGGACTGAACTTTTAGTTGGTGAAGTCTTAAGTCTAGAAGACGAAGATTTGATCGAAGAAGAAGAAATCGTCATTACGCTGACCAATAATGGCTACATCAAGCGGGTCGCCAACTCCGAATTTCGGACCCAAAACCGGGGCGGTCGGGGCGTCCAAGGCATGGGTGTCCACGATGAAGATGTGGTCCAAAACCTAGTTTCCTGTTCGACCCACGATGTCTTGCTCTTTTTCACCAACCAAGGCAAGGTCTACCGGGCCAAAGGATATGAGATCCCTGAATATGGTCGGACGGCCAAAGGGATCCCTGTGATCAATCTACTTGGGGTCGATTCAAGTGAAAAGATCCAGACCGTCATTGCGATCAAAGAACATTCGGAAGAAGAAAATTATCTGTTCTTTACGACCAAATATGGCGTTGTCAAACGGACCAATGTCCAAGCCTTTGAAAATATTCGCAGCAATGGGTTGATCGCGATCGGTTTGAAAGAAAACGACGAACTGGTCAACGTCTTGCAAACCAAAGGTGAAGATACCATCATTATCGGGACCCATCTGGGCTATTCGGTCACCTTTAAAGAAGCCGCTGTTCGTGACATGGGGCGCACGGCCGCTGGTGTCCGCGGGATCCGCTTGCGTGAAGCAGATTACGTCATTGGTGCTTCGATCATCACAGGCAATGACGAAGTGTTAGTCATCACCGAGAATGGCTATGGCAAACGGACCGCAAGTAGCGAATATCCGATCAAAGGTCGTGGTGGTAAAGGGATCAAGACCGCTAATATCACGAAGAAAAATGGCCCACTGGCAGGACTTGTGACGGTCACAGGCGATGAAGATGTCATGTTGATCACCGACCGCGGTGTCATCATTCGCTTCCACGTAGCTTCGGTTTCCCAAACCGGTCGTGCGACGCTGGGTGTCCGTCTAATGAAGATGGAAGATGAAAGTAAAGTCGTTACCATGGCCATTGTTGAACCAGAAGAAGCCGACGAAACAACGACTGAAGAAGAATAAAAGCAAAACTAGAAGACTGTAGCAAAGTCTTCTAGTTTTGATATTACGACAAAAGAGGTCGTAAACAAACAACGGAATAAGAAATCGATTGTACATTTAATGATGTCCCGATTTTCGCTGCAACCAATTGACACATTTTTCAAGTTGACACAAACATTGATCAGTAAAAATTTTTCTTTCCCAGAAAAAAAGTTTCAACTTGAAAAAAAAATACAAAAATAAAAAAGCTAAAGCCTAAAAATGGCGTACTTTATAGATGGGAACAACTATTTTGATTCTAAACGATCAGTCGGGCTTGCGTAGAAGGGCAAAAGCGTGTATAATCACTCTTTGTGAGTAGTCGAAAAGACAGCTCTCCTTGCTCCTATTTAAAAAGTAGGGGCCAAAGTCCAAAAGGAGGTGAAATCAATGGAAAACACGAAGTATGAAATTTTATACATCATTCGTCCAAACATTGATGAAGAAGCAAAAGCATCTTTAATCGAACGTTTTGACAACATCATCAAAGACAACGGTGGTGAAGTAGTCGAATCTAAAGATTGGGAAAAACGCCGCTTTGCGTATGAAATGGAAGGATTCCGTGAAGGTATCTACCACATCGTTAAAGTTTCTTCTCCATCAACAGCAGATGCTATCAATGAATTTGATCGTCTGGCTAAAATCAATGACGATATCATCCGTCACATGATCGTAAAAGAAGAAGATTAGTTTGTTTCACGTGAAACAATACCGATGAGGAGATGGTGAACTTGATTAACAATGTTGTTTTAGTTGGTAGATTGACAAAAAAACCGGATTTACGTTATACATCTAGTGGTGTTGCAGTAGCTACCTTTACTTTAGCGGTCAACCGTAATTTTACGAATCAAAGTGGGACAAGAGAAGCTGATTTTATCAATTGTGTCATTTGGAGAAAACCCGCTGAAACATTTGCCAATTTAGGTCAAAAAGGTACGCTTGTAGGAGTTACCGGGAGAATTCAGACGAGAAATTATGACAACCAACAAGGTCAACGCGTTTATGTCACCGAAGTTGTAGCAGATAATTTCCAATTATTAGAATCTAAGGCTGTTAGTGATCAACGTCGTGCGAGTGAACCTGATTCAAATTCATATGCACCGCGACAATCGCAAGCACCTCAAAATAATAATTTTGGAAATAATGATTATGGGAATAGTAACCAATCCAATAATAGCTATAGCCAAAACCAATCATCTCAATCTTCAAATGCGGTACCGAATTTTGACCGAGATGGTGCAGATCCATTCGGCAGTTCGTCCATCGACATTTCAGACGATGATTTACCATTCTAAGCAATTGATAGGAGGGAAACAGAATGGCTCAACAAAGAAGAGGCGGCCGCAGACGTCGTAAAGTCGACTATCTTGCAGCTAACCACATCGAACATGTAGATTATAAAGATGTTGAATTATTAAAGAGATTCATTTCTGAACGTGGGAAAATTTTGCCACGTCGTGTAACGGGAACTAGCGCTAAAAACCAACGTAAAGTGACCGCAGCCGTAAAACGCGCACGCATTATGGGATTACTTCCATTTGTCAGTGACGAAAATTAAGCAATCAAACAAAGCCTGCCTGACGGATATCTGCCAGGTAGGCTTTTTACTGTATGTGTCAAGTTGAATGAGTTTTTGTTTTTCTACAATTCCTCTAATCCCTCTTGATCCAAAAGCTCGATTTGTTTTCCTTTACGAGCGAGTAGTCCGGTTGTTTCTAAAAGCTTGAATTTTCGCGATAAGGTCTCGGGAGTGGTTCCTAAAAAAGTGGCTAATTCTTTCATTTTCATGGGTAAAACGAACTGTGTCGATTCTTGTGTTTGCGCAAGATTCAACAGATAAGTCGCTAGACGTTCCTCTACTCTTTCCATCGTCAAAAAATGAGTTTGTTGTTCCAATTGGAGTGATTTTTGAGCATTCAATTGCAAAAGCTTGAGCATCAGTTGGGGATATTCCAATAGCAAAGCATTGAAATCCTTCTTGGTCAGTACACAGACTTCGGTCGCTTCGATAGCTTCACCGATCAAAGACTCATTTTTGGCTCCAAACAATTGATTTTCACCCTCATAGCCACCAGGATTCACAACACGCAATAATTGTTCTTTACCGTTGGCTGATAATTGATAGACTTTCATTTTACCACGGGCGACGATTACTAATTTTTCATCACCGAGCTGAAAAATTTCTTCGCCTTTCTGAAAATGACGATGATAAATGAGTTGATTGATTTTTTCTTGCTCGGTGATATCTAAATGATTGAACAACGGAACCAAGGTCACACAAAGATGTTCGGCCACAGTATCGCCTCCTTATTAGCTCCTATTTTGGTATAATTTGTCAAATTCTGCAAGCATTTGATAAGTTTTGGCGAAAGTTTGACAAACATCTGCTGGGATCGCGTAGTTCTTAGTGATCTTTCTGAGCTCGTCCCATTCATCATCCAACTGCCAGTCATCTCTTTGCATTTTTTGTTGCATCTTTTGATACACCCGTCGAACATCAAAGACTTCAGGATGCTTGGTCCCATGTGCTTTAGTGATGGCCTTTGTAAATAAATCTAATTGTTTTTTATTTTCTTTAAAAAAAGTAGCTGTTTTCATGTCAACCTATCCTTTCTATAAGGGCTTTTCAGTTGTTTTAAGTACTTCATAGCCAATTTTTTCAACGGCCGTTTTGATGGCTTCTATGCTGACTTTTTCGGGATCAAATACTAGCTTGGCTTTACTAGCATTGAACAAAACTTTGACGCTTTCGGGATCGACCCCAGCCAGTGCTTTGATCGCTGCCGCTATTTTTTGCATACAAGTTGGGCAAGCCAGTGTTTCTAATTGTAAAATAGCCTTTTTCATAAGGCTCACTTCCTTTCTTTTTCTTAAGTCTAGCCCATTTTATAGGCTAAAAAATTGATAAGGATCAACTTTTCAAAGAATACTTTAAAAGACGCATCCCATTTATGATCACGACCAGAATACTACCCTCATGGACCAACATCCCAATTGCCATATTCATCCAGTTACTGAAGAAAAGACTCAACAACAAAATAAGGACAACGGCGATAGCAACGATGATATTTTCCCAACGGTTGCGTGTCACTGCCTTAGCGAGTCCTAAGGCGTGAGGCAAAAGTTGGAACTCTGAGTTCATCAAGACGACATCTGAAGTCTCGATGGCCACATCAGTCCCGTTGCCCATAGCGATTCCGATATCGGCAGCTGCTAAGGAAGGACTATCATTGACCCCATCCCCAACAAAGGCCACGATTTCGCCTTCTTTTTGAAAGTTGGTCACATAGTCGGCTTTATCACTCGGGAACATTTGGCCGATTGCAGCACTTAAATTTAAGTCTGCCGACACTTGATTAACCATCGTTTGGTTGTCTCCCGAGAGCATAACTAGCTTTTTGACACCTAATTTTTTTAATTGGGCCAGTTCTTCTTTGACGCCAGGGCGTAGTGGATCGCGGATACCGATTAACCGCTCAGGATGGTCATTAACTGCCAGCCATACGATCGAATTTCCTTGTTCTTCCATTTTTACCATATCTTGAATCATCTCATTGGTAAAGGTTAGTCCAGCTTCTTCTAGTAAGTGATGATTCCCAATAAGAATGTTTCGGTTAGCCACCTTGGCTTTTATTCCACCAGCAACCACTTCACTTGCCTTTACCGGAAAAAGTTCAGATTCATTCAAATAAGTAGTAATGGCTTTTGCTAAAGGGTGATCAGACTCTGCTTCCACACTTGCTAACAAGCGATTTGCTTTTTGACGATCATTTCCGTAAAAAATATCGTCTGTCACTTGTGGATTTCCAATCGTTAGGGTTCCTGTTTTATCAAACAACATCGTATCAACTTGACTAAAGCGAGAAATGCTTTCACTACCTTTTAATAAAATTCCGTGTCGGGCGCCATTGCCGATACCCGCAACATTGGAAACCGGGATACCGATCACCAAAGCACCAGGACAGCCAAGTACGAGAATAGTAATGGCGAGTTCTAGATCTTTCGTCATCAGACCAACAAATAGGGCTAACACTAAAATAAAAGGGGTATAATATTTAGCAAAATGATCGATAAAACGTTCCGCTTCAGATTTGGAGTCTTGGGCCTCTTCGACTAATTCGATGATTTTCCCAAAAGTCGTGTCCTCACCCACTTTATCGGCGCGGATCTGAAGTGTTCCATTGGTTAAGATCGTACCAGCATAGACCAAATTAGCCACTTGTTTTTTAGCTGGCTTGGCTTCACCCGTAATGCTCGCTTCGTTGACTTGTCCTGAGCCTATAAGAACAGAGCCATCAACTGGAATTTTTCCCCCTGTTTTAACGAGTAACCTATCGCCCACATCCACTTCATCCACCGCTACTTCTACAAACTTTCCTGCTTCATTACGTTTTAAAGCTCTGTCTGGGGCAAGATCTACCAAATCTTTGATGGCCGAACGTGTTTTAGCTAAGGTCCGTTGTTCAAGATAAGCGCCGAATAAAAAGAGAAAGGCGACTACTGCGGCTTCTTCATTATTTTGAATGACTAGCGCACCGATGATGGCGATAGTAACTAATAGATCGATACTAACTACCTTTACTCTCAGAGCTTGAAACGCCTGAACCAAAATTGGTGTTCCCGCAAGAATCGCAGCAAGCAATAAACCAACTTCTGCGCCTTCAGTTTGTGAAAATAGCTTTTTCCCTAGAAAAGCCACAACAATCAATATCCCTGAAACGATCATCAACCGATTGCGATACTTTAGAATTTTTTGTTGCATAATGTTCTCCTCCTAACAAAACCAAGTATAGAGGGATTCACTAGGAAAAGAATTGATAGCCATCAAGATTTTGGACGGTTAAGAGGTTAATAGTCGGGCCTCGTATAAAGCTTGGCGTATCACTTTTATTGGTGGAAAAAAAACTTTTGGTGAACTTGGAAGATGAGAGTTAGAACACAAGTAAAGAGAGTGAGGGAATACTTTTGTTTAGCTAGGAACGTCTAATGATCAAGAACGCATCGATACAAACGAACGGATTTAGTCAAAATCTGTTTTTTAGTCACATTCGAGGCAAAAAAATTTACTGGAATGGTTTCCGTCTTTATACTAGGAAAAAAGGAGGGATCCAGATGAATGAAGATCAAAAGTTTTTGATTCAGTTGCTCGTTGTTTTAGTTATTTTTTTCATCTTCTTCCGCTTTCTGCTAAAAAAAGCTTATCGTTCAACGATTGATCGTGAAAGCAGAAAACTTGCGACCTTGTCAGAGAAAAAATTGCGGAAAAGGTATAAGAACGCCCTAAATAATCGCAATAATAAGTTTTTGTCCTGGTATATCAGTGGTGTTTTGTTCTATAAAATCTATCGGGAGCATGTGGAAAACCTCTATCAGCTTTATCAAGAAGAAATGGACCGCCGCGGCTTTATAGAAGAATAAAAAAAGAGTGAAGCTGCTTAGCGGCTTCGCTCTTTTTTGGCATCATGGCGGTCGAACCAAAGACGAATGCTTCCTGCTGTGATAAGAATGAACAATAGATAACTGATCACGAAAACTGTTGGTGACACAGATTTTGGCACGAGAAGTGGGTATAAAAGATGCAGAAGAACGAAATAGATGGGAGATAGGATATAAAACATTTTATTTCTCATAGAGTGCTCCTCGGTTTTTTAGTTATTGAAATAGTTTTCATTATTTGTTTGACTAGCATCATTCTTGTAATTATACTTATGTTATAACCAAGTGAGGGAGTGAACAGGATGATCGATTTTAAAATAGGCGTTCTGGTGATCTTACTTTTTGCAAGTTTGGTTTTGCTTGGTTTGAGTGTACTGATCCAAGCAACGAATGGTTTATTTTGGTCACGACGTCCCCAAGAATTTTTGAGTGATCGAGAGGATCCTAACTTTGAGGTGGAACGTCAAGTGGGACGACGGCTTTCAGAGATTACCTTCAAGTATGTGCCGAAAGTTACGATTACCCTACTTATTCTTTTAATAGCCACTTGGTTTCGTTAAGGAGCAAAAGGAATAATGTTGAAATAGACTAAGATAAGGCTGATTGCTATGAAAAGGAAAGGACTTAAGCTTACAAACAAAGGAATCAAATCCAGTTTGTTCCGAGATTTTAGAAAGACGGAAAGAGAACTGATGAAGAGCGCCACGGCAAGAAAGAACACCAAATAATCACCGAACTGAAAACCGATCATAAATAAGCGCGTGTAAGGGAACCAGACAAAGGCGATCATTAATACTGCGAAGAGAGCATTTGCCAGCGACATTTTTTTCATGATGGGACCTCCTTAGAACTTATTTTTTGAATTTGATGGTGATAAATAGGTTAAAAAGAGCGACAAAGACAGCCAACCATTGGACTGCTTTTTCGAATGAACGCGAGTCGGGAAAGACAAAAAGTGCTACGAGAAAAAGGATACAAACAAGGATGATCCCAGTGTTTGCTAGTGATTTGTAGTGTTGATAATTCATTGAATCACTCCATTCTTAGCGCTTTCTATTATTTTATCAAAGAAAAAGCAAAGGAGCAAAGAATAACATGAATACGATTTATCGGTCATTACTTATAGTTGAAAATTTACTGAAAGATTACAAATGAGATGAAAAATTATGTTCTCTTTGCTTGTTGTCTAGTCTAATAAACATAGACTTTTTTAGTTTACGTCAAATTCATCAGTAACAAACGTCGTCTCACCACTTCTGGGGTCTTCTCTATATAATTTACCCTCCCCGTCGATCGTATAGATTCCTAAGGGTTGCCATTTGGTTACTAAACTAATTTTTAACGTTTGATTCGACTCTTTTTCAAAAGTATAATTAATATCGCCACGAGTTAAGTCTTGTCCATTTTCTTTCCAGTATAGCTTTTCATGGTAGTAGGTCCAGTCTTCTACTTGTTCAGTCGTCAGATCGGTTGTGTCGATTGCATTAGGATTTTGGTCCGTCGTCTCAGTCTCTTCTTCCTTTGAGTCTTCTGTATTTTGTGGATTTACCTGCTGAATGTACTCTAGCATATTACTATCTAAGTCTTCCGAACCCGGATTTTTATTAAAATTTCTTGCCGCTAGAGAGATGGTATCTTGTTGGTTATAGAAGAGATAATAGGCATCCCCCACTATTTGTAATGGATCTGATTGATCTTCTGGCATTTCAATTTTTACCTGTGTGTTGACCTCTACTTTCCTAGAGTTTTCACTATTTCCTATAACAGTAATTGTCTTCGTAGGAACTGAAGAAATCGTAACTGGATAATAAATTTGCTGACTGTCTTCTGTAGAAATATAAACACTCTTTCCGAAATTATTTAGTTCTTTAACGTTAACAACAATATCCGGATGGACTGTTTCTTGTACAGTGGTAAATCTAAGCTTATAATACATTTTCTGTGCCTCTTTGTTACCATTGGGAATAATTTTTTGGACAAAGTCCTCAAGATTTATTGCATAAGGAAAACTGTCTTGCGTTTCTTTATGACTATGTTCATCGCTAGAATTGGTTTCTACAGTGGAAGAACTCGTTGTTATAACTGTAGAGGGATCTGGCGAAGTTGCCTCATTTACATTCGATTTTTCATTTTTTGAACAAGCGGTTAGCATAAAGAGAGTGAGCGTTAGTACTAAAATTTTTTTCATTTTTTTCACATCCTTCAGCTTTTATATGAAAACAATCACAAAAAATCATAACTATCATCGAACAACTAACAATATTCTACTTTCAAATACAAAGCAATTATCGTCAGATAAATTTTGAAATCCTATAAAAATGGTAACAGACAGCGAGATATAGTTATAACTAGCCTATCAAAGAAAACGCTTTATATCAAATGATAAGAACTTGTGGTTATGTAGTCCTTCTTTAGAAATGATGAGTTTCAAAGTATTATCGCTTGTAGGGGTGGGAAATGGCTTGTGTTTATTTATCTATCCGCCTTTTCAGAATCAGGGATTAGGTACAAAAGTCCTGATTTTAACAGAACAAAAAATGAAAGAACAGGGTTATAAGTTTTTGCAGCTGCACGTATTTTGTAACAACAAAAGAGCTATTCACGTCTATGAAAAACTAGGTCTTGAAGCAACTGATATAACAATGCGGAAAGGAATCTAAAACTTCTTAATCAGCAATAAATCCTTAAAAAAATGATAGAAACGAGTAAAGCTCCCCCAAAAAAGGGAATACGTACTCATTTCTTTAAGTTAGTATAAGCCAAATATTTTTTAAATCCATCACAACTGACCTAGGCATTATCGTCTCTAATTACAAAATCAACCTATGAGGACTTCTTTGCGTGTAGATAAAATAACGTAACGCCTAAAACGTAACCTATCGCACCTAAGAGTTCATGTTGAAAAAAATAGGCTAACGAGAAGTTATTTTCTTTCAATAAAATGAGCAATCTGACGATAAAATAAATGAGTATAACCATATAGTAACTTTTATCTAATTTTTTTCTCATAGGAAAGCAACTCCTTTGAATGATTTTTGTCAGGTATTTATTAAAAATACTGAGATATTGGTTGGGTAAACAT
This sequence comes from Tetragenococcus sp., assembly GCA_041859945.1. GTDB lineage: Bacteria > Bacillota > Bacilli > Lactobacillales > Enterococcaceae > Tetragenococcus. The sequence goes on along the minus strand of JBFLGC010000006.1, from coordinate 52,457 downwards.
AATTAACGATAAAAAGTCTAAATTTTCTGTAAGTTTAGAATGAAAGTAATCTGCCCATACAATAATCCACTTAGTAATGGGAGTAGAATCTTATTAAAGGCTAACAGAAAAAATGGTGTTTTTCAAATCAAAACCATTATATATTGTGTAGTTAATCTCTTGAAAAGTTTCATTATTAGGTTTAAAATATATTTGAATATTATTTCACAAAGGAGTGAGTATGATGGAACTATCAGATATTAAGACGATTGCCAATATTGGTGCTGGGACGATGGGACATGCGACGGCTTTGCAATTTGCTATGAAGGGCTATCCGGTGCATTTGATCGATACCAGCGATGAAGTTTTGCAAAAAGGGATCGTCCGCATGCGCGAGGATCTGGCGGCTTATGTCAAAGTTGGCTTGGTCAAAGCAGAAGAGATCGACGGTATCATCGCCAATGTCCACCCGACAGTAAGTTACGAAGCGGGTTTAAAAGGGGCCGATTTTGTTATCGAATCGATCGTGGAAAATTTAGAGGTCAAAAAAGAAGTCTGGCAAAAAGTCGAAAAATTGGTCGGTCCGGAAACGATTTTAGCCACCAATACCTCAGGACTGAGCCCCACGGAAATTGCAGCCTTTTTAGAAAAGCCAGAACGTTTTTTGGTGGCCCATTTCTATAATCCAGCCCATTTGATGCCGCTAGTTGAAGTCGTACCGGCTGAAAAAACCGATCCAGCGGTGGTTTCGATCACGGTCGATTTGATGAATCACATCGGCAAACACGCGGTAGCTTTGCAAAAAGAAGCCCCTGGTTTTGTCGGCAATCGGATCCAAGCAGCTGTGATCCGTGAATGTCTATCGATCATGCAACAAGGCATCGCTACACCAGAGACGATCGACGATATCGTATAATATAGCCTGGGATTGCGTTGGAGTATTTTGGGACCAGTCATCAGTGCTGATCTTGGTGGATTGGATGTTTTCAATACGATCATTAGCTATTTGACAGCTGAAATCAGTAATGAGGTCGGTGAAAATGCCCTACTCGCCGAAAAAGTCAAAGCAGGACATCTCGGTCAAAAATCCGGTCAAGGTTTCTATGATTGGCAAGGTGAAAAAGGACAAGAATTGATCGACTATCGCAATCAAAAATTGCTCGAAGCATTGGCAGCTGAAAAGAAAGAGTGAGAAGTTACGAAAATCTGTCACGGTTTATCTGGGGCAGATTTTTTAAAGGCGTTTTTTCGCGGAGACTACAACTAAATTCTCGGTTAAAAAGACCAAGAACCCCCTGGATCAAGGGGTTCTTTTCTTCTTTTATCAAGCTTTTGGAAGGGGCATTTTTAACTTATAGCTCTTAAAAGATGAATAAAAGCTTGTGAAAACCATATCATTTGAAATGGAACGTTTTCTTTGCTACGGTAATTATAGAGATATCTCGTTGAAAGGAAATAGTTAAATATTCGGAGGGTGTTTTTTGCTTGTAGGAAATAACTCTGTACACGCAGATCCTACGCGTTATGATTACAGCCGTACTGGATATAAGTGTTACCAAATTACTACCTACATGTCTGCTATAGTGATGGGGATAAATATGTTGCAAAATAATTTTAAGGGGTGATTAGAATGAATGTAAAATTGATTATAGCTACTATTATTTATTTAATAATAACTATTGTATTAATAGTAGCTAAGCCTTTTTCAACAGGAATAAACTCTTTATTGTTAATAGTGGCGATAATAATTTTAGCTTTGTTTAGATATTCTATTAATAAAAATGAAGCTAAATAATAGAAAAAGAGCCAGAGATACTGTTACATCCTATTGATCAGATTGAGGCTTAATCGCTCAGTCAAGCCATATTTTCTGACAAATGGTTTTTCTTCTGCTAGCAAGACAGGTTCGTGGCAAATTTGATTTTGGGAAATTGGACGGCAGATAGGCAAAAAAAGGCACATTTTAGCTCGATTTGTTGCTTATATGACATTTTTGCAGCTTCTTTTTTCTTTTCAGGTAAACTAAAACTATCAATAACTTAAGGAGTGAAAAAAATGCGAGAATTTGTCAAAACGATTTTAGAAATGGTGCTTTTCCTTTTAGAAAAGGCCGTGAGAAGCGAACATGTTTTGGTCATGAGTACGGGAGAAAATCCTAAAGAAGCGCTGCAAGAGGCCTTAGTTGAAGTAAAGGCAGAATTACAAGAGTTGTAAGAAAAAAGTCGATCATGGTGAAATTTCGCCACATGATCGGCTTTTTTGGTATAATCAAGGTAATAAATGCTAGGAGGGTCATGTGATGGCATCATTGGGTGAAGTTTTTAAGCAGATCAGAATAGGGAAAAAGCTTTCCTTAAAAGAGGTCTCAGGTGATTATTTATCGGTTTCTTTCCTGTCCAAATTCGAAAGAGGACAGTCTGAGATCAGTCTGTCACGTTTTTTGATGTTGTTGGAAAACCTGGATATTTCCATTGAAGAATTTTATAAATTGGCTACTTACGAAAATCCTAACGAAAATGATCAACTGATCGACAAAGTGAGCAAGGCTTTCTACAACAATAATTTACCGGTTTTCGAAAATATCGGCGCGACGAGCTGGCTAAATATGAGCAAACACAAAAAGCAAAATATCGTTACAATGCCATCATGATCGAATCATTCATGTGTGCCATCGATAATAACAAAATCAGCGAGGAAAGTTCTCGGATACTGACCGATTATTTATTTGGGGTGGATTATTGGGGCAAGTATGAACTGATGATTTTAGGAAATTCCTTGGACGCTTTACCGATCTCAGCGCTTGTTTCATTAGTGGATGAATTGACAGACAAAACACACTTATTTGGGACCGTTCAAGAAAATTATTTTGCACGGATCCACTTATTGATCAATGCGGTAGGGGTTTGTTTAGAAGAAGAGACGCTCAAAATAGCCAGAAAGTATCTGGATCAATTGTCAGATATGAAAATGACGGAAACAAATCTTTATGAAAAATTTGAGATAAAATTTTTAGAAGGCTTCTACCAAATCAAAATCGGCCATTTAGAAACAGGGAAAGAACAAGTAGAATCCTTATTGACTGTACTCAAAACATTGGGTTGTGAGCAATTATTGATCAGTAAAGAAGAGATCTACCAACAAATTTTGGCTTCTACCATATGACAACTTTATCAGATTCCTTTAAATAACTCTTAAACTACAAGCATAGTTAAAAACTTACGCTTGTAGTTTTAGTTAGGGAGGGATTTTCGTGAAAAAATATCTGATCAATCATCGTTTCCAAAATATTCTTTTAGTAATAGGCATTATCCTCTTATCCATCGTCCAAGTAGGTACTGCTTTGATCCATACGTTTGCCTTCGATGCCTTACTAGCGAACCATTTTGTGGGCTTTTTACAATGGTACGCGATCGATTTTCTGTTATGGGGACTTGTGATCGTAGGCGATTATTTTATCGAAGTCTTTAAGACCAAAGTGATCCAAGAAATGTTAGGTGATATGCGGCAAGAATACATGGTTCAAGTGACAAATGGTTCTTTTCAGCAGTTTCGCTCCAAAGAAGTCGGTGATTATGTGTCGACTTTAAATAATGACATGAACTTAGTGGATAGCAATGGGTTTCAAAGTTTGTATGATCTGATCGCCATGGTCAGTTTGACGTTATTTTCGATCATAACTTTGATCAGCTTTGACTTTCGTATCATGCTTTTGACCATTTTACTGACCGTTTTGATCACTTTCGCGCCGAAATTCATGACGAAAAAAATGACTGAGGCAACCAAAAAGTATTCTGCTAAAAATAGCGTGTTTATGGCCAAGATCCATGATTTAGTGACTGGTTATGAAAGTCTCTATTATTTTGGTACTAAAAAACGGATCATTGATCAAATCGGTGCTGCTTCGGCTGATTATACGCAGACCAAAGTGACTTATGCCAAAGAAAGTGGTCAGGTCAACGGAGTCATCTCTTTGATCAGTATTTCAGCCCAAGTTTTGGTCATGGTCGCTACTGGTTATTTTGCTTTTAGAGAGTTCGTCACATTGGGGGCAGTGACTTCGACAGCCTCAATTGCCGGAAATGTCTTTTCTTCATTGACACGTTTTAATCAATATCTGATGAATATCCGCTCGGTACGGCCGATTATTGAAAAATTATCGGAAAAATCGACTAAAAAAGCGGTCCCCCTGCCACTAGAGACTTTCCAAAGATTTGGTGTTCATCAGTTAAATTTCTTGTTTGGTGAGAAGAAAATTTTCAATGATTTTAATTTGGAAATCGAACAAGGAAAGAAATATGCGATCGTAGGCGCTTCGGGTAGTGGCAAATCGACTTTGATCCAGATGATCTTGGGTAATTTAAAGCAATATGAAGGCAGTCTTACCTTTAATGATCATGAAATCAAGACGCTCGATGAAAATCAAATCATCGATCAAGTCTCTTTTATTGGCGACAATAGCCATATTTATACGGACACTTTAGCTAATAATATCACGCTATGGGAGGACTTTAGTGAAGAAGAATTGGGACAAGCCCTAGAAGCTGCTCATTTAGTCGAACTCACGGACCGCCTTTATACAACGATTTCTGAAAAAGAACTATCGGCTGGACAAAAACAACGGGTCGGTCTAGCCAGGGCTTTTATTCGCAATCGCCAGGTCCTGATTTTTGATGAAGCAACAGCTAATCTCGATGCCAAAAATGCACAGGAAATCGAAACGACGCTCTTAAACCAAACCGGCTTGACCTATATAACGATCACACATCATTTAAATGAACAACAAAAAGATAGGTTTGACCAAGTGGTGGTTTTTGACTAAACGTTCATTGGCTATATCTTTACGTTGGCGTAGTTTTTCAATGGTTAGAAGCCTTTCGTTTTTCAAAGAGAGAAGACCTTTTGGGATTTCAGCAAGCAGAGTTATCGTGGCTTGCTGAAATTTATTTGTTTTATCTGGCTGTTGTTCGAAATTTTTCTCCCTGATTTCACGCCCTTTTCGAGCAAATTTGTGCCAACATTTCTATATCGTCAGTATCGATCGTAACAAAAAAGGATTCAATTTTGTTTCACGTGAAACAACGGCACAACTTTTAGCTTATCGTCGCATGAAAGTTTTTTTTGTGGTAAGATGTAAGGGAAGTTTAGGAAGACAGAACTGTTTTCGATCACCTCAAAAGGAGTAGAATAATGACAGCTATTGGTATGATCGCCTTGGATAATTATGATGATATCGTTGATAAAATGGACGACAAGCAAATTTCTTATTTGAATACCTTGGTCACGACGCTGATTTCTGATTGGGCGAATGAGAATGGTATTTTTTATAAACGGATCGAAGCGGATCGGTATTTTTTTGTCGCTAAATCGGCCGATGTCATGCGCATGAAGGAACGAAAATTTAAATTACTCCAACAGGTCAAAGATGCCGACATCAATAGTGAATTGTTGATGACCGCCAGTATGGGCATCTGTTATGGGACGGCCTCGATGGCTAAGATCGGCGAGATTGCGCAAAGTAACTTGGATATGGCCTTAGCGCGGGGCGGCGATCAGGTCGTCGTTAAGGATTCCGATCCGCAGGCCAAGCCCCAATTTTACGGGGGCACGACAGAAGGTACGATCAAGCGAACACGGACGCGATCACGGGCGATGAGTACGGCTTTGAAGCGGATCTTTTTGGAAAACGACAAGGTCTTTATCATGGGCCATCGCTTTCCAGATATGGATGCGATCGGATCGGCCTTTGGCGTAGCGACTTTAGCCCAGTTCAATAGGAAAGAATGTTATGTGGTCATCGACCAACAGGAAGTGACGGAAGATATCCAACGGTGTCTGGCAGAATTAGGAAAGTATCCCGAGTTAGAAAAATTAGTGATTTCTGAAGCGGCAGCTTTGCAAAAAATCGATAAAAAAAGCGTCTTGATCATGGTCGATTATCACCGGCCTTCTTTATCGATCTCACAAAAGATCTTTGACGCTATGGATAAAATCGTGGTGATCGACCATCATAGACGTGGCGATGAATTTCCGAGTCGGCCCCTGTTGACTTATATTGAACCAGGAGCCTCTTCGGCATCAGAACTGGTGGCAGAATTGATCCAATATCAGACCAATCGCAACAATACCTTGGCTAAATATGTAGCGACCATGCTTTTAGCCGGGATCTATGTCGATACTAAGAGTTTTTCTTCTAAAACAACGGCGCAAACCTTCTTTATGGCTAGCTACTTAAAAAATCATGGGGCTGATTTAGCGCTGGTCCATTATTTACTCAGTACCGACCTCAATTCTTACTTACAAATGAGTGAACTGGTCGCACGTGGGGAGCATGTGACGCAAGATACCGTGGTAGCGATCGCGGCTGAAGATGAAATTTACGACAATGTAACGGCTGCTAAAGCGGCGGATACGCTACTTTCGATGAACGATATCCAAGCGGCTTTTGTCATCAGTAAGCAACCGGAAGACGTTATCGGCATCAATGCGCGCAGTTCGGGCAAAGTCAATGTGCAAACGATTATGGAAAACTTAGGTGGAGGTGGCCATTTTACCACGGCTGCCGCTCAGTTCAAGGGGCAAAATATCGATAAGGTCCGCGATATTTTGATCAAAGAATTACGAAAATCGGAAGAGGAGTGACCATTCATGAAAGTTATATTTTTACAAGATGTCAAAGGCAAAGGCAAAAAAGGCGATGTGAAAGAAGTACCAACTGGTTATGCGCAAAATTATTTATTGAAAAATAAGTTGGCCACTGAAGCCAATAAAGGCAGTGTGGCCGCCTTGGAAGCCCAGAAGAAAGCCCAAGAAAAACAAGAAGCCGAGCATTTGCAAGAAGCTGTGCGCTTAAAAGATGTCATCGAAAAGGAAAGCACTGTCGTTGAAATCAAAGCCAAAGCAGGGGAAGATGGGCGCTTATTCGGCTCGATCCCTTCCAAACAAATCACGGATGCATTGCAAAAACAATATGGTTTGAAAGTTGATAAACGTAAAGTCGACTTGAAGGAACCTTTACGGGCTTTGGGATTTGCGGATGTGACGGTGAAATTGCACCCTGAAGTGACCGCTAAGATCCGGGTCCATGTGGCGGAAGAATAAGCAAGTTTTGATATAGGAGCAAAAAAGTATGAATGAAGCTTTATTAGATCGGGTCCCGCCTCAAGATATCGAAGCGGAACAAGCGGTTTTAGGGGCGATCTTTCTCGACCCTGAGGCTATCATTGACGCGATGGAGGTCTTGGAACCGCAAAGTTTTTACCGTCGTAGTCACCAAATCATTTTCCAATGTATGATCCAGTTGAACGATCGCAATGAAGCCATCGATTTGATCACCTTAAAGGCTGAAGTCGAAAAAGCCAATGCCCTAGAAGATGTGGGTGGTATTTCTTATTTGACTGAACTTAGTCAAATCACACCGACTTCCGCAAGTGTCAGTTATTATGCCAAAATCGTGGACGATAAGGCTATTTTGCGCAATTTGATCCAAGCTGCTAATAAGATCGTCACCACTGGTTTTGAGCAAAATGAGTCCGTCCAAGATATCGTAGATGAAGCTGAAAAAAGTATTTTGGAAGTTTCAGAAAAACGCAATAGTTCTGGCTTTCAATCGATCGCAGACGTCTTGAACCAATCGATCGAAACCATCGATCGCCTGTCCTTGAATAATGAAGCCATTACGGGGCTACCGACGGGTTATTATGCTTTGGATAAGATGACAGCTGGTCTGCAAAAAGAGGAACTGTTTATTTTAGCGGCGCGGCCAGCCGTTGGGAAGACGGCCTTTGCCTTGAATATCGCTCAAAATGTCGGGACCAAAACGGATTCGACAGTTGCGATCTTCAGTCTGGAAATGGGTGCTGAGTCTTTGGTCAACCGGATGCTCTGTGCGGAAGGTTCGATCGATGCCAGTCATTTGCGGACCGGTCAGTTGAACGATGAGGAATGGCGCAATTTGATCATCGCTATGGGCAGTTTGTCTAAAGCGAGCATCTACATAGACGATACACCAGGGATCAAGGTCTCAGAGATCCGCGCTCGGTGTCGCAAGTTGGCCCAAGAAAAAGGCAATTTGGGCTTGATTTTGATCGATTACCTGCAACTGATCGAAGGTTCTGGCCGCGAAAGTCGTCAACAAGAAGTTTCCGAAATTTCCCGGCAACTGAAGAAGTTAGCCAAGGAATTGAAAGTTCCCGTCATCGCTTTGTCGCAATTGTCGCGTAGTGTCGAACAACGCCAAGACAAACGGCCAGTTTTAAGTGATATCCGTGAATCCGGTTCGATCGAACAAGATGCCGATATCGTCGCTTTCTTGTACCGTGATGATTACTACCAACGTGAAGGCGATGAAGACGCGGATGAATCGACCCAAGACAATATCATCGAAGTCATCATTGAAAAAAATCGGAGCGGCGCACGTGGGACTGTCGAGCTCTTGTTTATCAAAGAATACAATAAATTTTCCTCGCTCTCCCCGCGTAGTGAGTATGAGTAGGAAATCTGCGAACGATCTAGCTAAGTGCTGGATCGTTTTTTGGTTGTTTAAAAACCAAATAAGGCTAGCATGGCCCTCATTTGGTTGTTTTTAGATCCAAACAAAACAGCAGCAACCGCCAATCCAGAAAAACAGCGTTTAAAGGAATTGATTCAGTTTATTCACTATTGTTCGTGTTAAACGTTTGTGTCAATAGTATTAATCTTTAATATTCGTTTTTAAATAAATATTTTGATTTTATTGAATTTAATATTCGATTTTTGTTGAAATGCTTTGCGAAAATTGTTACAATCAACAGTGGAGCGTTTAGAAAAAAATAGCTATGAAGAAAGAGGTTTTCTTATGTCATCAGTTGTAGTAGTCGGAACGCAGTGGGGCGATGAAGGAAAAGGCAAGATCACGGATTTTTTAAGTGAAAATGCGGAGGTCATTGCACGTTATCAAGGGGGCGACAATGCCGGGCATACCATCAAGTTTAACGATGTGACTTACAAATTACATTTGATCCCATCTGGTATTTTTTACCCTGAAAAAATCAGTGTGATCGGTAACGGCGTGGTTGTCAATCCCAAATCGTTAGTCAATGAATTGCAGTATTTAAAAGAACACAATATCAATACGGATAATTTACGCATTTCAGATCGGGCCCATGTGATCTTACCCTATCATATCAAGCTTGACCAACTTCAAGAAGATGCCAAGGGTGACCAAAAGATCGGTACGACGATCAAAGGCATCGGTCCAGCCTATATGGATAAAGCGGCGCGGGTCGGTATTCGGATTGCCGACTTATTAGATAAGGAAATCTTTGAGGAACGATTGAAGATCAATCTAGCCGATAAAAATCGTCAATTTGTCAAGATGTACGATTCTGAACCGATCGCTTTTGAAGATATTTTTGAAGAATATTATGAATATGGCCAACAAATCAAACGCTATGTGACCGACACATCAGTCATTCTAAATGATGCGCTAGATGCTGGCAAACGGGTTTTATTTGAAGGCGCGCAAGGGGTCATGCTGGATATCGACCAAGGGACTTATCCTTTTGTTACCTCGTCAAATCCTGTGGCTGGGGGCGTTACGATCGGTAGTGGCGTTGGTCCTTCTAAGATCAATAAAGTCGTTGGCGTCTGCAAGGCTTATACCTCGCGGGTCGGCGATGGACCTTTCCCAACGGAGTTATTCGATGAAATCGGGGATCAAATCCGAGAAACCGGTCATGAATATGGGACGACGACCGGACGACCACGCCGGATCGGTTGGTTCGATTCTGTTGTGATGCGCCATTCTCGTCGCGTCTCAGGGATCACCAACCTATCCTTGAACTGCTTAGATGTTTTGAGTGGTTTAGAAACAGTCAAAATTTGTACGGCTTATGATTTGGATGGTGAGTTGATCTATCATTATCCAGCTAGTTTGAAGGAATTGAAACGTTGCAAACCTGTTTATGAAGAATTACCTGGTTGGTCAGAAGATATCACCCAATGTAAAGACCTTTCCGAACTTCCTGAAAATGCTTTGAACTACTTGCGTCGGGTTTCTGAATTGGTCGGTGTGCGGATCGCCACTTTTTCAGTGGGACCAGATCGCACGCAAACGAATATTTTAGATAGCGTGTGGTCACAAATTTAGTCTATCGAGTCTTCTCGGCACAGCTGTTGGGAAGGCTTTTTTCATTGCTTAAAATTTTTTGAGTAGAAGCGCGCTTTTTTTAGTGTATACTAAAGGAAAGCCATTATTAGGAGGATTACGCCTATGTTTCAAATCGTTACGGATGCGTGTTGTGATTTACCAGCTGAAGTCATGGAAAAAGCCAATGTTGCTTGCATTCCCATGATCCTTGAACTGGAAGGAAAAGAATATATCGATGATGCTGGGAAGACTTTTGATCATGCTTGGTTTTTAGAAAAATTAAAAGAGAATGCCGAACCAGCCACGACACAGATCAATGTGGGGCGTTACATGGAATTTTTCCGTCCTTTTCTTACCTCGGGAATACCTACGCTTTACCTAGGTTTTACCTCGGGAATGAGCGGGTCCTACAGCAGTTCTTTGCAAGCTGTCGAGCTTTTAAAAGAAGAGTTTCCTGAGGCTACCTTGGTAAGTCTCGATACCAAAGCCGCAAGCCTTGGTCAAGGGATGCTAGTGATGGAAGCCGTGCGTTTGCGCGATGAAGGCAAGACGATGGACGAGGTAATCAAATGGATCAGCACTTACAAGCTGCATTTACGTTCTTGGGTCACGGTCAATGATCTGAAGCAATTGGTCCATGGGGGGCGGATCTCAAAAACGACCGCAACTGTCGGTGGACTGCTCAGTATCAAGCCGATCATCAATGTCGACCAAGAAGGTTCTTTACAAAATATCGACAAGGTCCGCGGTCGCAAGAAGGCCATTCAAAAAATCATTGCCGAAACCGAACAAGATTTAGATTTAAGTATCAGCCGCTGTTTTTATATCGCTTATAGTGGGGATGATGAGGTCGTTTCAGAAATTTGCCAATATTTGGAATCAACTTATCCAGATGTGCCCGTTTATTGTTATCCATTAGGCCCAACGATCTCTAGCCATACTGGTTACGGTTGTATTGCCATGTTTTCAATGGGGAAAAACGAAAGATAACAGTCAGGAAAAGATTCCTGACTGTTTTATTCATCAAAAATGATTCGTTCAGTAGGGATGGATATACCATTATTTTTCCCTATGTAAACTTTTATCCAATCATCATGTTTAAAGGAATAATCATAGTTATAATTTAACGAACTTCCATCTACATTAAAGTAGATACCATATCCTCCCCGGGCACTTTTTATGTCTTTAATGATAGCGTCAATGTGGATCTCATCTTTGGCTATTTTTTCTTCTCTTAATAGCACATATAATTTTTGTCCGGCTTTATATTTTTTGTAAGGAATTTGATAGAGATAAGTTCCACCTAAAACGATCAAAAGACTAGCAAAAAAGAACACCAATTTTCTTTTCATTCTATTCTAAGAGATCTCCTAAAGTATCAGTGCTAAGATAACGCTTTAATTAAAAGTAGTGTATAATAAAAAGATAAAAAAGACAATCCAGGTTTTTTGTTCAACAGGGGGAGGTAAATCCATGAGAATAGAATATTTTATGCTCAAAGACCAAGATTCTGATGAATTGGCGGGCTTTACTGCTATTCATGAGAATTCAGCTTTAAAAGAGTTTTACCAAAAAAAGGAAAAAGCAGTGCTAGAAACGCAATTATACGTTATGGATCAGAGTATCATTCCTTTTTTAAATGACACAGATGTCCTAAGTCTGTTGCAAAAAGAAGACTTATCTTGTCTACCGCTCGTCAAAGTCAATGGTAAGATCTTTGTCTCCAAGCGACTATTGAGTTTGCATGAACTGAGTGCTTTGCTTGAAATTGGCATTACCCTCCAAAAAAACAGCCCGCTCACTTGATGAAAATCGAGTAAGGGGCTGTTTTTTGGTTAGGCTTGATATAATTTTTCAACTTGAGCTTGTAAATTTTCATTTTCCAAGAATTCATCATAAGTGGTTTCCGCCCGATCGACGACGCCTTTATCAGAGACGACGATGATCCGGTTGGCGATCGTTTGGATGAATTGATGATCATGAGAAGTAAACAAAAGTGAGCCTTTGTAGGCAATCAGGCCATCATTTAAGGCAGTGATTGATTCGAGGTCCAAGTGGTTGGTCGGATCGTCTAAAACGAGCACATTGGCTTTAGACAGCATGATTTTTGATAACATGCAGCGGACCTTTTCACCACCGGACAGCACATTGACTGATTTTTTCACTTCTTCACCTGTAAAAAGCATACGTCCTAAGAAACTACGTAAGAAAGTATCGTCATCTTCTTCCTTGGAGGCGTATTGGCGCAACCAATCCAAAATCGACAAGCTACTAGAAAATTCGGCGGTGGTATCTTGAGGTAGATAGGCTTGCGTTGTGGTCACGCCCCACCGTACGGAACCTGAATCAGGGATCAATTCACCCATAATGATCTTGAAAAGTGTGGTCGTGGCGATGTCATTTTTAGCTAAAAAAGCGACTTTATCATCTTTTTTCAAAGTGAAGGAAATATTGTCCAAGATTTTCTTCCCATCGAGTTTCATGCTGACATTTTCCACTTGCAACAAATCATTGCCGATTTCACGAGCTGGTGAAAAACCAACAAAAGGGTAGCGTCGTGAGGAAGGTTGGATATCATCGAGCGTGATTTTATCCAACATTTTCTTGCGCGATGTGGCTTGCTTGGATTTAGAAGCATTGGCGCTGAAACGAGCAATAAAAGCTTCTAATTCCTTGATTTGTTCTTCTTTTTTAGCATTGGATTGTGCTTGTAATTTTGTGGCTAATTGGCTAGATTCCAACCAAAAATCGTAGTTCCCCACGTAGATCTTGATTTTGCCATAGTCTAGATCGGCCATATGTGTGCAAACTTTGTTCAAGAAATGGCGGTCATGAGAGACCACGATGACGGTGTTTTCAAAATCGATCAAAAACTCTTCCAACCAAGCGATCGAGGCAATGTCTAAGCCATTCGTCGGTTCATCAAGCAGTAAGACGTCTGGTTTGCCAAACAAGGCTTGCGCTAACAGGACTTTGACTTTTTGGCCCGCTGCCAGCTCACTCATTTTCTGATGGTGGAGTTCTTCTGGGATATTTAAACCTTGCAGTAAGACGGCTGCTTCTGGTTCGGCTTCCCAACCATTGAGTTCAGCAAATTCCCCTTCTAATTCAGCGGCGCGGATGCCGTCTGCCTCGCTAAAATCAGCTTTCATGTAGATTGCATCTTTTTCTTGCATCACTTCATATAAACGTTTGTGGCCCATGATCACCGTATCGATCACAGGATAGTCTTCGTAGTCGTAGTGGTTTTGCTTTAAGACGGCCAAGCGTTCATCAGGACCTAGCGTAACGGTACCTGTGGCTGGTTCGATTTCACCAGATAAAATTTTTAGAAAAGTCGATTTGCCGGCACCATTTGCTCCGATCAAGCCATAACAGTTACCTGGCGTAAATTTTATATTTACATCATCAAATAATTTGCGGTCTGAAAAATGCAGACTCACATCCGTAACAGTAATCAATTTTTGTCCTCACTTTAATGTTATTCGTCGCAAGCGACCTCTTTGCATTATAACGAGGAAATACTTAAGTTACAAGAGGAAGCGCCTTTTTTAGTAGAAATTGGGAGTTGTTTGCTGAAAAATGACCTAGGATCTAGCAATTATGGCTGAACATGACTCGTTTTGCCTTTACCTAGGTAAAAACTAGGTAGTACCTAGGTGAAAAGAGAGGGCCCAGTACCTTTTTGAAAAAATTTGCACCAAATTCAATGATTTAATTGCTTTATTTTTCGGTCTCCCTTAAAATAAGAAATGAAAGAGAATGGAGGTTATGAAAATGGTGGATTGGTTAGTAAGTTTGAATCCTTGGCAGCAAGCTTTAGCAGGTACAGCCTTTACTTATTCGATGACCGCATTAGGTGCGGCGCTGGTTTTTCTATTTAAAAGCATTAATAAAAATGTCTTAAGTACCATGCTAGGTTTTGCGTCAGGCGTCATGATCGCAGCAAGTTTTTGGTCATTGTTAGATCCGGCCATCGAACGAGCGGCTGAAAATGGCAGTATCCCTTGGTTAGTCGTTAGTATCGGCTTTGGTGTGGGCGGTGTTTTTCTTTATATTGCCGATAAAACGATTCCGCACATGCACTTTGAACCGGATCACGAAAGAGAAGGGATCCCGACCCATTTGAAACGGACCGTCTTGTTGGTCTTTTCGATCACCTTGCACAATATTCCAGAGGGGTTAGCAGTCGGGGTCGCCTTTGGAGCTGCGGCTCATAGTGAGAATCCGCGGGCCGCAGTCTTAGCCGCACTTTCGGTAGCGATCGGGATCGGGATCCAAAACTTTCCAGAAGGTGCGGCTGTTTCGATCCCTTTGCAACAAGAGGGACTTAGTCGCAGTAAAGCTTTTTTCTATGGGCAAGCCTCTGGGATAGTGGAGCCTATTGCCGGTGTCATTGGCGCCATTTTGGTCGCTCGGATGACGGCTTTGTTACCTTATGCTTTGGCTTTTGCGGCCGGGGCAATGATTTATGTAGTCGTGGAAGAATTGATACCTGAAGCCCAACTGTCTTCAGACCGCCACTTTGGTGTATTTGGAACCATGGCTGGTTTTGTGATCATGATGATTTTGGATGTGGCTTTAGGTTAAAAAGGAAAAAACGTTAGGGGCTAGAATCGAGGCATCTAACGTTTTTTCTCTTTACCTTGCTCTCCTTTTGTAGTAAAATTTAATCCGTTGACTTACTATATATAGTATTTGATTTGTTACCAAGCACCATATATAGCGTTTTCTTAATAAATCAAGGGAGTTGATCACAATCGTGATAGTACTTGCAGGAATGATCGGCGTAGGCAAAACTACCTATACGACAAAAATAGCTCAAGAATTACATACCCAACCATTTTATGAAGCCGTGGATGAAAATCCTATTTTGACCAAATATTATGAAGATCCTGATAAATATGGCTTTGCACTGCAAATTTATTTTTTGAATAAACGTTTCAAGAGCATCAAAGAGGCTTTTTTTGATCAAAACAATGTTTTGGACCGCTCGATCTATGAGGATGCTTTGTTTACCCAAATAAATGCTGAAAATGGTAATATCAGCCAAGAAGAATACCAGATTTATCTAGAACTACTGGCTAATATGATGGAAGAATTGGATACCATGCCGAAAAAAGCCCCTGATTTGATGATCTATCTGGATGCTAGCTTTGACCATATTTTAGGTAATATCAAAAAACGTGGACGTTCGTTTGAACAACCGACCCAAGAAAATGGCTTGATCGATTATTATAAACAATTGTATAACGCCTATGGAAATTGGTTTGATGCTTACAACTATGGACCTAAGTTGCGGATCGATGCTGGCAATTATGATGTGGCCAAAGCCGCTGACTGGCAACAAGTTTTTTCTTTGATCCAAGAAGAACTAAATAACAATTCCTATGAATAGGAAAAAGCCACGAGAAACCGTGGCTTTTTTGTTTAAGTACATCAGGAGCATAAATGAGTACTCAGGAGAATTATGGATACTAAATTCCAATTTCGATATCCACAAAAAAATAAATGACTATTGGATTTCGATTTCGGTGTCCACAAAAAAATAAATGACTATTGGATTTCGATTTCGGTATCCACAAAAAAATAAATGGCTACTGGATTTTAAATCCGGTAGCCATAAAAAAACTTGCCCAAAGAGCGTCAGTTTGAGTTGATTTTTGTGGGTATATCGTCTATCTTGGTCATTGCCACCGGTTGTTCAGATACAACGGGCAGATAAAGATAGGCTACTTGGCTAGTGATCACAAATACGCCGGATGCACCAGTATCAGAATGCAAGAGATAAGCATCGCCATCTGATTTGGCATAAGTTCCGGTCTCCTTATTTTCGCCGCTGCCGTTAATGTAGACGATGTAGTTTCCTTCTTGATCGAAACTCATCTGCAAATTTGGTTTTTTTTTTCGTTACTGAAAAAAACCGATCGCATGTGGGACTATCGTGTATTTTTTCA
Organism: Tetragenococcus sp.; assembly: GCA_041859945.1. GTDB lineage: Bacteria > Bacillota > Bacilli > Lactobacillales > Enterococcaceae > Tetragenococcus. Next base: position 36,395 of record JBFLGC010000006.1, on the reverse strand, counting down.
CCGTGTGATCAAATGCTAGCACCCCCACAAGAAGGAGCACAAGTAAAATAATCGTACTGGTACGCCATTTATTCTTCATGAGTAGGGGCTACTTTCTTGGCTTTTGAAAAAAAGCTAAAAAAAATAAGGGCGCCGATCAAAGCGATGATAGCTAAAAATAAGGCTGTATGGGTCGCTATATTTTTGATCAAGACGAAGCGATTGCTACTTTGTTCAGCAAATTTTACCGCGAAAAAATTGCTAGCTAAATAAAACAAACTCAATAAAAAGACGATTCCTGATAGTGAGAGGGCGATGATCGATTTCTGCTTCATTTTAAACACTCCTTATAAGTTGGATTTGTTTTGATTGGTGCTTTTTACTTTGTGCCATTTTTTTGCGAGCCTTTTACTCATTGGAAGAGCCATCAAGCCCAAAAATGCTAAGAACGATGTCGTCAAAAATGAGCGTTAAAATAAGGACGATAATACTTGTGATAAAGCCGATAGAAATGGCTATTCGATCCTCTCTTATTGGCTACATGAGTCACTTCTCCTAAGCTTTTTGTTAGTGAAGTTATTTTAATTATAGCACTTTTAGTAAGAGCTTTCAAAAAATAATAATTTCTTATTTAGCACTATCCTATTAAAGCCAAAGGACCAGCAGTATTTTTTGCCAATCCAGGTCAATCAATCGTTTCCTCTAGGCAACGCCTATTTGCAAGTTTCAATCAACTTGGCTGAGAATCGATCATTCCGGCACTTTCCAAACCACCTATGATCAGATCGGCTAAGTGTTTATAACCAGCAAGGCCAAAATGCACGCCATCATTACGAAGCCCGTGCATAAGCGTGGGTAAATGACCGATTTCTAGAAAGGTTTGATAGAGATTCAGAAAAGGACAGCCATAAAAGTCAGCCACTTTAGCCATGGTTGTCACATAAGTTGCGATCAAGGCGTTGTTGCGGTATTTTTGCTTGGCTTCGTCGACAGGAGGGGGTGTGATCAGAAAGACGTTATTTGCAGGATATTTGGTCAACAAGTCTTCGATGATGGCACCGAGATTTTGTTCAAATTGCGGCAGGCTGACTTGCTTATGTAAAGCGAGGTCATTGCCACCGATCAATAAGAAAATCGCGTCGCTAGTTGTGACCGACAAGATGTCTTTATCTAACCGCGCTAAGATATCAAACGTATTGTTCCCAGAAATGGCGGTGTTTCTTATCGTCACATCTGCTACCAGTTTGTTTTTTAAACAAGTGTTGATCATTGGTTCAGCGGTATTTCCCTCAAAGCGCGCCATAATGCTGTCGCCGGTAAGCTGGATATGTAACATAAGAATCCTCCTTGATGTGTTAGAAAAGTAGCGCACATGAAATGCTTACAAAAAAGTGGCATCCTAAAAGTAGGTCCACTTTAAAAAAATCCAAAAATATCTTTCACAGATGCTAAAGCGCCAGTCAGTACGGACTTACTGATATGATCAGTGACTTGCCCATTTCGAGCTTCATAATCATAGCCTAATAAGTGACTAACGATCGCATAGCCATGAATCTTGGCGCCACTTATCTTTAAAGCAGCTGGGAATCCTGCTGGAATATTGGAAGTGATGGGAAAACCGACAATCATGCCAGTGCGCTCATTATAGATATCAGAACTGATAACGAGCATGGGACGACGAATATTTTTAGCTTCTACATCATGTCCACCATATTCGTGACCGGCATGTGGTTCAGCGTCGATCCAAATCAAATCTCCTTGTCTAGGAAAATCTTTTTTACCAAACATTTTCTTTTCCTACCATTTCTCCGTTATCGGACAAGCCCATTTCTTTAAAAGCTTTTTTGAAATCATAATCAGCAGCTTGTTCATAAATATTTTTTCGAGTAGGTATGAAAGAGAGAATGCCATTTTCATCAATCATCGGCTGATATTCTTTATTTTCTCGAATCTTGAAATCTGCGGGAATCGTAATGACAAGTGAGTTCCCTTGTTTGCGTGTTTTAACGGTCATGTTAATCCCTCCTTAATGTAATTATATGTGTAATTACATCGTTTGTCAACTTTCTTTGTATTTGCTGGCATCTCATCACTTGATAAAAGCGTTCTCAAATGCTAAACTAAAGAAAAAAGAAAGAAGTCGAGGACCTCGCGATGAACAACAATTGATCTGTCCTAAAAAAGTAAAAATTCCATGGTTCGACCAAGGGATTTTTACGCTTTTTTGAGGGTCAGTCTGCTTGCAAGGTGTTTTCCTTTAAGTAGTCTGTCCTTAAAAATAGGGGACGGCTTTTTTGTTGCCCAAAAAACGAAGGAGGCTTCTTTTATGGAATTATCGATCAAAAATTTCAATATCGTAGCAGGCGGCAAGCAACTATTTCATATCAAACAATTGCAAGTTGAAAGTAAAGAAAAAATTGGTTTTGTGGCTAGCAATGGGAGTGGCAAAACCACCTTGTTCAAGGCTATTCTAGCTGGTAATGAAGCGATCATTTGTCGGGCTAGCTTGGGTCATTTGCCCCAGCAGTCTGATAAAATGGACGCAAGTGGTGGTGAAACGATCAAGCAAGAAATGCTCGAACTTCTGCATTCAGAGAAAGGTTTGCTTTTGTTAGATGAACCGAGTGCAAACTTAGATAGTGAAAATCAAGCCTGGTTGAGTGAGGCTTTGCAGCAGACCGATCAAACGCTAGTGATCATTTCTCATGATCGTCACCTGTTAGCGCAAGTTGTCGAAAAAATTTGGTATCTTGACCAAGGAGAACTGTGTGAATTTGTGGGAAATTATGGCGCCTTTGAAAATTTTTTTCAAAAAGAACAAGAAAAGCGAACGCGGCAATACCAGCAGCAACAGCAACAAAAAGAGCAGTTGGAAAAAGAAATACAGATCCGCCGGCAAAAAGCCGCCCGTATGACCAAGAAGAAAAAGAGCGTGTCTGCTTCTGATTGGAAAGTCAATTCGCGTTTAGGTAGTTATGATACGCAAGCAAAACAAATGGCAAAGTCAGCTAAAACGATCGAAAAACGAATCGAACGCATGGACAAGATCTCAAAACCGACCAAAGTGCCAGCAATCCACCTAAAAACGGTGGGGAAACTGGACTTGCGGCCAATCACTTTGATCAATATTTCAGAACGGACGGTCCAACGACAAAATCGAACGTTGTTTGAAGTGGAAAATTTCAAAGTAACTACAGGCGATCATATTGGACTAGTAGGAGCCAATGGTTGCGGTAAATCGACCTTTTTGGAGTATCTTAACGATCCGAGAAAGACAGATTATTATCAATATGAACATTTATCATTGGGATTCTTTGACCAACGTTTAGATCACTTGCGGGTTGATGAAACGATACTTGAGGCTGCAAAAGCCCAGTCTCTACAAAACGACCAAGTTATTCGAGATTTGTTGGGTGGCTTAGGATTTAGAAAAGGGGAAGTGCATAAAAAAATCGAGGGATTGAGTGGTGGCGAAAAAGTGCGAGTGACACTTGCCAAAGTACTGTTAGGCGATCATCAATTACTACTATTGGACGAACCAAGCAATTTTTTAGATATTACAGCACTCGTTGATCTAGAAAACTTTCTCAAGGATTATCCGGGTGCCTTTATTTTGGTCAGCCACGATCAAGTGTTGGTGGAGCACTGCACGGATCAAGTTTGGAAAATCGCAGCTGGAAAAATGAGTCGTCCGATCACAGTCAGTGAAGATGAAAAACAAGCGCAGCTACAATTATTACGTTTTAAAAAGGATCGCTTGATTCAAGATCCTAATGCTGATCTAGCAGCCATTCAAGAACTCGTTTCTCAAATCAAACAACTTGAATAAAGAAGACCGAGCAGTATTTTTACTGCTCGGTCTGATTATCGTTAGCGGCGCTGATTGTTTTTGGGACTGACTAGATACACGATACCGATTGCTAAAAGCAAGGGGATCCCATAGCGGAAAGCGACCCAGAACAGACCACTGAATAAAGCAAACAAGACTTTGATAGCCAAACTTGCTAAGACAAGCCCTACGATGATTTTTATAATGGTGATAAACGTTGATTGATTGTTCATTTTTTGTACCTCCACCCTTTTTCATACTCTAAGAATAGCAAATCTTTTGCAAAAAAACATCCGCCTTAAGATGGAAATTTAACCACCAAACTTGTATGCTGATCTTCACGAATGTGCCTGTTACTATCTGTCTGCCAAGTTTCAAACAGGAATAGTGGAGAATCCCTGACAAGAATGGCGAACGTATCAGGGATAGTAGAGAATTCCTAACAAGTATCGGAAACGTATCAGGAATAGTTGAGTCTCCCTGACAAGCAAGTTTCTGTCATTCATTTATCATGGAGCTTCCGCAGCAAGCCACTTTCGAAGTGAAGCAGCGAATCTGTAGCAAAATCTTTGGTCTATAAAAGTTGGATACAAAAACCATGGGTATCTTCTCTTTTGGTACCATGCTATACTATCTAAAAAGGAGTGGATCTATTGAAAAAAAGCAAAACGCCGGCTGCCCCAGACTTACCACTGTTGGAGACGGCGGATTTCTATTTAGAAGATGAAGCGATTTTTTCTGGCAAGACTTTTTCCGGCGCTGATCAGAGCTATCAAACGGCAGAAAATATGGCTTTACAGGGCTGTAAGTTAAGAAATATCCGCTTGCAAAATACTCATTTGCCACGGTTTGATTGTACCAATGTGATCTTTGAGAATTGTGATCTGTCAAATCTCGATTGGATCGGTACTTCCTTTTGGCGAGTCATTTTTCGTGGGTGTAAGTTGACGGGCACTAATTTTGCCGAAAGTCATTTGCGCGATTGTGTTTTTGAAGATTGTCTGGCGGATTTTGCGTCCTTTAGCAGTGCTACCTTAAAAGTGGTCACTTTTGACAATTGTCAGTTAAATGAAGCCGAGTTTTTCGAGCTGAATTGGCAACATACGAGAGTCACGAATAGTCAACTGACCGGCTCCAATTGGTTTCACGTGAAACTTAAAGGACTGGATCTTTCAACTGATACCTTTGATCGCATCGCCCTTTCTCAAGAATCTTTGCCAGGGCTGATCGTGAATCAGGAGCAGGCGTTGGTTGTGGCGATGGGCTTAGGCCTTGTGATCGTGCCCTAAAAAAAGTCCGACTTTAAAAGTATAAAGTCGGACTTTTCGGCTAGCTACGTATTTGACCTTGCCCGTAAATAATGTATTTCATTGAGGTCAAGGCGTCCAATCCCATGGGACCACGGGCGTGTAATTTTTGGGTCGAAATGCCGATCTCGGCGCCGAAGCCAAAGACGAAACCGTCTGTGAAGCGCGTCGAAGCATTGACATAGACGGCTGCTGCGTCGACTTCTTTCAAAAACTTCTGTGAAGCCGAGTAATTTTCGGTAATGATCGCTTCCGAGTGCTTGGTACCGTAGTGATTGATGTGGGCGATGGCTTCTTCTAAACTATCGACTACCTTGATGGCCAAAATGTAGTCCAAAAATTCTGTCTCCCAATCGGCTGCCACAGCCAGCTGGGCACTGGGCATGTATTCACAGGCGCGCTCATCAGCGCGGATCGCAACGCCTGCTTCCAATAAAGCTTTTTCAAGTTCAGGCAAGAAAAAGGCCGCGACTTCTTTATGGATCAATACGGTTTCGATGGCGTTACAAACAGAAGGACGTTGGGCTTTGGCGTTGATCACAATCTCGATCGCCATCGCAAGCGTGGCATCTTTATCAATGTAAACATGGTTGTTGCCAGTGCCGGTCTCGATCACGGGCACGGTAGCAGTCGTCTTCACACGCTGAATCAAGTTCGCGCCGCCGCGTGGGATCAACACATCGAGAAACTCCGTTAGCCGCATGAACTTTTCGGCAACTGCATGGCTGGGGTCATCGATGAATTGGATCGCATAGGGCGAAAAGCCGCTTGCGACCAAGGTTTCTTGTAAGATCGTCACTAGACTTTGATTGGATAAGAGCGCCTCTTTCCCGCCGCGCAAGATCACCGCATTGCCAGCTTTAAAGCAAAGACTGGCCGCATCAGTGGTAACGTTAGGTCGTGATTCGTAAATGATGCCGACGACACCAAGCGGGACTTTCTGCCGACCAATCAATAACCCGTCCGCATTTTTCCACATTTTTTCGACTTGGCCGATCGGATCGGGTAATTGCGCAATCTTACGCATACCTTCTGCCATCGCCTGGATCCGTTCAGTTGTTAATAACAGCCGGTCTTTCATGACTTCAGCCACGCCGTTGTCAGTGGCTGCTGCTAAATCAAGCTCGTTGGCCGCTAAAATTTCATCGGTCCGTGTGACCAAAGCAGCGGCCATTTTTTCCAAGAGCTCGTTTTTTCGTCTCGTCTCTAAAAGGCCCAGCTCATAGGCGCAATCTTTGGCGTCTTGGCCCATTTTTTCTAAATCAGTCATTGTCGTTTTCCTCCATTTCTTCAAAAAGGGTCCCGATTTCTTTACCTGCTAAAATGTCAAAAATGATCTTCGGGCGTTTGCCGTTGGCCAGCACCATTTTGCTCGAGGCATCTAACACACGTTGGGCGGCTTTCAGTTTACTGCGCATCCCACCCGTGCCAAAAGCAGAACTTGTGCCACCAGCCTCTTTCAGCAATTCATCTGTGATCTTACTGACGTGTGAATAAAGGATTGCTTGACTGTTTTTGCTCGGATCGTCAGAATAAAAGCCATTGATATCGGATAACATGATCAAAAGATCGGCGGCGACCAGCTCGGTCACGATAGCCGACAGTTGGTCATTATCACCAAATTTGGTTAAATGGTCCAACTCATCGACGGCCACGGTGTCATTTTCGTTGATGATCGGGAGGATATCCATGGCTAGCAACTGATCCAAGGTATTGACCACATTGTTCCGACTTTTTGGAAATTCCACAATGTCGCGCGTCAGTAAGACTTGCGCCGTTTTTTGGCTGTAGGCTTCAAAGCGTTGGGTATAGATCGTCATCAATTCCGTTTGCCCGACAGCCGCTACCGCTTGTTGTTCTGGGATCGCTTGGGGCCGTTCCAATAATTGTAATTTGTTCAAGCCGACTCCGATCGCTCCTGATGTGACCAAAATCACTTCTAACCCGCGATTGTGCAAGTCTGTCAACACATAAGCCAACTCATCGATTCCGGCCAAATTGACCTTGCCATTGGGATAGATCAAAGAACTCGTCCCGATCTTGACCACCAACCGCTTCACTTTTGCCATACTTTCTCGCATACTGTCACCTTTTTCTATTAGCGTTTGGTCTATTGTACTAGGAAACGAGCGATTTTTCATGTATTATTGGAAAATTTTGAGAATTATTTTAGAAATAGAGCTAAGATACGGCACACACATGTCTAGTAATTAGTGGAAAATTTCAGCGTATTTTAGAAATATCTATGAATAAGGAGATACCATGACTAAATTATTGAAGATCACAGCTCCAGCGAATGTTTTAGAGGAGAACTTGACTAGCGCCTGTATCAATTGTTTATTTGCGGGGAAATTTTTAGTGGGTTACAACAATTGGCCTAAACAATGGGAGGTCCCTGCTGGTAAAAGGGAGCCTCAAGAAACTATTTTTGAGACCGCTCAGCGAGAGTTCTTAGAAGAGACACACCAAACTTTGACTGATTTGAAGTTAGTCAAGATCGCAAAAATTCAAGATAAAACCACGCGCTTTAGAGCTGTTTTTTTAGGAACGATCGCAGCACCAATCCCATTTGTGAAAGAGGATCAAGATGAAATGGATAAAATCGCTTTTTGTGCTTGGGACGAGTTAGATCAGATGAATGTTGATGAACTAGATCTGCAAATTTTAAAAATCGTAATGAGGTAAGCAGAAATGCTCTTACACAGTATTATTCGTTGAAAGATAACGACGAAGAAATCGCGGAGTAGAACGAGAAAAACGCGGAGTAAAACAGATAAATCACGAAGTAAAGCTGAAAAATCGCACAGTATTCTTAATCAAAAATCGACATCCTCAAAAATCAAAGATGTCGGATTTTTTATTTTATAATGATCGATCGTCCCTTTTTTGTACAATCTTTGAGACATAGCGAAGGACGAGGATATCAAGATTGAATCATAAGAGAGTGTTCATCAGTTGGAGCAATAATCGTTTGCCACAGTTGGTCATGATGATTTCTGTTTAAACTTACACGAAAAAGAGCTCAGGATCTCATCCGTAGAGCCAATTCGTCTACACGACCTAATGAACCGGTGAGCCACAGGAACTTGTCGACGATGACCCAGTCTAATTTTTTCCGAATACAAGCATCTTTGATGATATTTTGGGCGATTTCGATAAATGATAAATTTTGTATAGTTTTTTTCGCCATTTTAAAGTGAGTAAACATCCGGTCCGCATCAAGATCCGTGTATCATGGACATCGACTGGCAAGAGTACCTCATCTATGCCTCGTAATGTTGGATTCAACTGCAATGTGATAATGGCTCTTAAAATCATCGCTCCGATCTTTGGCCCGATCCCTTTAAATTCCAAAAATCTGTGTTCGAATGCATAATTAGGCTTATCACAGTTGCTAATAAAGCTGTTTGCTGACCTTCTAAGAAAATTCGCATGGTGTTCCTTTTTTCTTGCCTTTTATGAAAATTTTGCTTTTACACTAAAATAAAAATCGCGTCCATTTTGGCCTTGATTTCTGGGGGCAGGTGGTGAGTGGCCATGAGTAAGGTCAGGTCAGGGTCGCAAGCGAGTGCATTTTCTAAAAATTGTGCAGAATCTTGATCTAGGGAAGCTGTTCCTTCGTCCATCAAGATGAACTTGCGGCCAGCAACTAGTCCTCTGGCATAGACGATGCGCTGTTTTTGGCCACCAGAAATATCCGTTCCTTGGTGACGAAGTACGGTGTGAATGCCTGCTGGTAGGCTTGTGAGCCAGTCGTTCAAGCCAGCTTGTTGAATGATTTGGGTCAACCTCTCCTCGGAAATGGGCTGCCCCAAAGTAATATTTTCAAGCAAAGATTCATTAAAAATATAAGGCGCCTGATCGATCAAGAAAATTTCTTCATGAAGTGTATCTGCTGAAATCGTGTGATAGTCACGACCGTCAAGTTGAATACTTCCAGCATAGTGATCGATTTTTCCAGCTAAAATATTGAGTAAAGTTGATTTTCCTACGCCAGAAGGACCTACCAAAGCGTATTTTTTACCTTTTTTTAACTGAAAGGATTTATTTTTGAACAATTCAGAACGATCCGGATAGGCAAAAGCGAGCTTTTCTACTGTTAAGCTGGTTGTGAAAGGTTGTAATTGATCGGCTTCTTTGTTAGTAACAGCTAACTCCTTAAATTTGTCAAAAATCGGTTGGACGGTTTTCATCTCGGCTAAGTTTAAAGTTAAGCCTGTTAAACTTGAGAAAACATTACTGGCAAAATAAGAAGCGGTACTGACGGCGCCGATCGGGACTAATTTAGCTGCAAACAAGAGACCGGCATGGGCTAAAATAGCTAATTGACTAAGCAAGCTAACTAAATTGATTGTGGCCGACATATTTCCCATCGTTTGTGCATAGCTAACTTTTGATTCCATTAAATTTTGTGAGGCCATTTCAGTTTTAGTCACGATTTTTTGACGTTTGTTTAACATGAATAAGGTGTCAAAGCCTTCGAGGACATCCGTGATTGCCTGCATCAGCTTTTCATTTTTCTTAGTTACTTTTACCGAGCGTTCATTCAGTTTTTTTGTGAACAATCGTGGAACAAGCAACATCCAGATCATGAAGAAGGCGACAGTGAACAGTAAGGAAAAATGATACTTAAATAAAACGAGGATACTAAAAACCAAGTTGAAAAATTGTTGGATCACCGTGGCAAGGACATCGTAGCCCAACTCGTTGATACTAGTGATATCGTTGGTCAACCATGAACTATATGTCGCGTTTGTTTCTTGGTGGTAGCTGTCATAACTAGTGTGAGCCATTCTTTCAGTGATATCTTTTCCATGACCTGCATCGAGCGTTCGGTGTAAATAGCCACATTGCGTAATTGTAAGGACCAAATGAGATCTGTCGCCACCATAAAGATGATCCATTTGGCAAATAATATGAGATTTCCTGCTACTAATTGTGTCATCGCGTTGGCATTACACAGACCATGGGCCGTTACACATAGCGAACCAAGAACTAACCAAAATAGCGTTTGAATATTTTCCTTCTTACAACGGAATAAATAAGTTTTCAAATCCATTAACATCACTCTTTTCTATAGTGTGGTGTTAAGCGACTGATCCCCCTCTTTTTTTGTCTATTACAGACAATTGAGAACGTAGCTTAGCATTGTCCATAGTTACCACTCCTTTCTTAGTTAAGTTTTATTGTACGCCTAGTTTTTGAAAAAGGACAGGATAAATTCGGATTTTAAGTGAGTTAGCTGTGAGTTAAAGAATCAGCATTTTTCTTAAAAAGTGTGAAAAATTTTTGATTTCTTAATTCTTGTTTCAATTTCCAATAAAACACTTGTCATAATCACTTACCTTGCGCATAATAAGACTAACAAATTTAATGAGACGTGGGGAAGAAACAATGAAAATAGTTGTACTTGCAGGCGGTCAAAGTGATGAACATGATGTGTCGATGTCATCAGGAAGTAAAATCGCGGCAGCTTTACGGGCCAATGGGCATCAAGTGATCTTGATGGATCTGTCGGCTGGTTTTTCAGAGCCGACTTTTGATGAAGTCTATGGAAAGCAAGCGGGGCAAACCTATGAAGCGCAGATCAAAACGACCTTTACTAAACAAAAAGGTCCCGAAATCGGAGCCAATGTGATTCCGATTTGTCAATCGGCCGATTTAGTTTTTTTAGGTCTCCATGGTGGGATCGGTGAAAATGGTAAATTAGCGGCTTTGTTTGATATTTTTGGGATCCGTTATACAGGTTCAGGAAGTACGGCTAGTGCTTTGGCGATGAATAAACAACTATCTAAGGAACTTTTTTTCTTCCATGGCATCCAAACCGCCGACTGGCAAATCGTTCATGCTCAAGACGATCTTTCCGAAATCCCGCTTCCGGCTGTTGTCAAACCACTCGATAATGGTTCAAGTATCGGCGTGACTTTGGTCGACACTAGAGGCGAATTAAAAAAGGCCGTGGCAGTGGCGGCTAGTTATTCCCGTAAAGGGGCCGTTTTAGTTGAAGAAAAAATCGTAGGCCGGGAGTTTTCCGTCGGGGTTTTAGACGAAAAGGCCCTGCCCGTTATTGAGATCCGACCGAAAAAAGGTTTTTACGATTATGCCAACAAATATCAGGTAGGTGCGACTGAAGAGATCACACCGGCACCAATCGCGGCAAGATGGCGGGATACATTGCAAACACTAGCGCTTAAAATCCATCACGATTTAGGGCTTGAGGTTTATTCTCGGAGTGACTTTTTGTTGACGAAAGCAGGCACAGTTTATGCCATCGAAGTCAACTCCTTACCAGGCATGACACCGACGAGCTTAGTGCCTCAAGAAGCTGCGGCAGAGGGCTTGTCTTATGGTGCCTTATGTGAAAAAATAGTGACCTTGTCACTGGAGAAATACGAGGCTAGATGATTACCTAGTAAATGCCTCGGTTTTACCTAAGGAACACCTAGGTAAAGATGTTTTCAAATTTTACCCATGAATAAATGAAAATTCCCACAGAAAAAAGAAATATCTGGTACAATAGAGACTAAGAAGTTAGCGAGTGGGTTAGAAATGATTTTTCTAGCCATCGATAGTAGGAGGATTTTCATGAAAAAAAGAGGATTTGAAGTAGTCGCTTCTTACAAGGACAAAAACATCCAGTTACCCAAACGTGCTACGAGTCAAGCGGCTGGTTATGATTTTGAAGCCGCTGAAGATGTGGTGGTACCAAGTATTTGGAAACAACTGCTCAGTCGTACCATAAGTGATGGGGATCAGATCGCAAAGAAAATCAAGCCAGTCCTTGTGCCAACAGGGATCAAAGCCTATATGGCAGAGGATGAATATTTACAGATCGCTAATCGCTCCAGTAATCCGCTGAAACGATTTTTAATCCTTACCAACGGGATCGGTGTGATCGATAGTGATTATTATAATAATGCCGCGAACGAAGGCCATATTTTTATCCAATTTACTAATTTTGGTCTGCGTGATTTGACCATCAAAAAAGGGGAGCGGATAGGGCAAGGTATTTTCTTGCCGTTTTTAAAAGCGGACCAAGATGAGGCAAAACAGATCCGTAGCGGAGGTTTTGGCTCTTCTGATGAATAAGCTGAAGGAAGAAGGCAGTCATGGCAAAAAAAGTAAAAACCCAATTTGAATGTCAACACTGTGGTTATATTTCCCCACGTTACCTAGGTAAATGCCCGAACTGTGGCAGCTGGAATTCGATGGTGGAAGAAAAAATCGAAGACAAAAGCGATCGTAGGACGCGTACCACGATCACTGGCGAAAAGATGAAGCCGACGCGACTGATCGATGTTGTGCCTAAAAAAGAACCGCGTATAAAAACGGGTATCGCCGAATTGAATCGTGTTTTAGGTGGCGGTGTCGTACCGGGTTCTTTGGTTTTACTCGGGGGCGACCCAGGTATCGGGAAGTCGACGCTGCTCTTACAAGTTTCCCAACAATTGGCCCATACAGGTGGCAAAGTACTCTATGTTTCTGGCGAAGAAAGTGCCGAACAAATCAAGATGCGGGCCCAACGCATGGGTGTGACCGATGAAGAATTTTATCTCTATGCTGAGACCGACATGAGTGATATCCGCCAAGCCATCGAAGCCTTAGCGCCTGATTATGTGGTGATCGATTCGATCCAGACCATGACTCAGCCTGATATATCCAGTGTCGCCGGCAGTGTCAGTCAAGTCCGTGAAACTACGGCTGAATTATTGAAAATCGCTAAAAGTAACGGCATTGCGATTTTCATTGTCGGTCACGTCACCAAAGAAGGATCGATCGCCGGTCCCCGAATGTTAGAGCATATGGTGGATACCGTACTTTATTTTGAAGGAGAAAAACATCAAAATTTCAGGATCTTACGAGCGGTGAAGAATCGATTTGGGTCGACCAACGAAATCGGCATCTTTGAAATGCACGAAGATGGCTTGCATGAAGTTGCTAATCCTTCGCAGGTCTTTTTGGAAGAGCGCTTGGAAGGCGCTAGTGGGTCAGCAATCGTCGTGGCCATGGAAGGCACGCGGCCGATCTTAGTCGAGATCCAAGCCTTGGTGACGCCGACCATGTTTGGCAATGCCAAAAGGACGACGACAGGTCTTGATTTTAATCGGGTCTCTTTGATCATGGCAGTCTTAGAAAAAAGAGCTGGTCTGTTGCTACAAAACCAAGATGCTTATCTCAAAGCAGCGGGTGGCGTGAAACTAAATGAGCCAGCGATCGATTTGGCGATCGCTATGAGTATCGCTTCAAGTTATAAAGAAAAAGGCACGCAGGCAACGGATGCTTTTATCGGTGAAATTGGCTTGACTGGTGAAGTGAGACGGGTCACCGCCATTGAAGAACGCATCAAAGAAGTGCAAAAGTTAGGCTTTAAGCGCGTCTTTGTACCAAAGAATAATCTAACTTCATGGCAGCCATCAAAAGGGATCGAAGTGATCGGAGTCGCAACTTTAGAAGAAAGTTTGAAGCGAGTATTTCGTTAAACGGGCCGAAGCTTGCCTAAACTTCGGCACCAAAATCATAGTATGGGAGGAAAAGTGATGCAAAAACGTGTCATTACAGTATTAATGGTCATCGCAGGTGCCAGTATCGGGATCTCTTTATTGCCCCTTGCTTGGGAAGCTTTGCGCGTGACTGATCACGGCTGGTTAGATAATCCAGTGACTAACAGTTTGCTTGGAGCCATTATTTTTTATTTATTTTCACTGTTAGTGGCGAAGTATATTTCAGCTGGTATCCAAAAAATCGAAAAGAAATTGAGTGAGTTCAGCCTGAACTATCTTTTGTTCGGAACGATCGGTATGGTCGTCGGTCTGATCTTAGGGGCGATCCTCTCGATCCCCTTATTTAATTGGCAGGTGCCTTTTGTCAATAGTGTCGTGCCGATTTTATTGATGATGCTTTTTGGTTACCTTGGTTTCCAAGTGGCAACGTCACGTATGGACGAAATGAAGAAAATTTTCTTGCCTAAGAATAAAAAAGCTGAAGCGCCGGATCAACAAATTCTAGAACGCAAAAATGACGATTATTTTCGTAAGTACAAAATTTTGGATACCAGCGTGATCATCGATGGGCGGATCTATGATATCGCGAAGACTGGTTTTTTGGAGGGCGTCTTATTGATCCCGAACTTTGTGCTTTACGAACTGCAATACATTGCTGATTCTGGCGACAGTCTCAAGCGTGTCCGGGGCCGGCGAGGGTTAGATATTCTAAATTCTTTACAAAAAGAAACAGGTATCGCCGTAGAAATGTATGATGGCGACTTTGAAGATATCAGCGAAGTCGACAGCAAGCTCTTGAAATTAGCCAAGTTACTTGATGGGATCGTTGTCACTAATGATTATAACCTCAATAAAGTCGCTGAATTTCAAAATGTGCCCGTCCTTAACATCAACGAACTCGCCAATGCGGTGAAGCCCGTGGTCATTCCTGGTGAATCGATGGAAGTTTTGGTGGTCAAAGAAGGGACCGAACGCCAACAAGGGGTCGCTTATTTAGACGACGGCACCATGGTCGTTGTCGAAGATGGGCAACACTACATGAACGAACGACTACAAGTCATCGTGACCAGCGCTTTGCAAACGGCAGCCGGGCGCATGATCTTTGCCAAGCCCGCCCATTCTAGCCGCGGGATCAGTGATTGAAACAAGAAAAATATCTATGGTTGTTACTCTTCCATTTTAACAACCATAGAATTATTTATGGTTGCTAGTTTTGCCAAGTAACAACCATAGATTTATTTTGAGCCAATTTTTCTGATTAGCTCGCACAGACTAGTGTGAAGTTCCATTAAAAATTTGCAACTTTTCAAAGAATCGGTTACACTAAAGATAGCAAAAGGGACCCTGTCAAACAGGGTCCCCGCCAAGCCGCTTTAAAGGCGGTGACAAGAAACAAGAGACTGTCGCCCTCGTTAACTCGTCAAAGTTAGAAACGGGGCGGCTTTTTTATTTGTCCTTTTTGTTGGACAAAATCATAGCCACTAATGCACCAAAGGCAATAATCAGTGACAGCCACCGCCCTCAAAACTTCTTGTGAATTTATTATACAAATTAGAATATATGTTTGCTAGGCGAACAAAGGTATAAAGCAATAAATTTTGCGCCTTTTTAGGAATCATTCTACTTCTGCTTTCTTTTTATAATGCTTAAATCACTCTTTTTCCTCCATTTGTGGAGCATGAATTCCATTTCAGCAACCATAGATTTATTTTTAGCGAATTTTTCTGATTAATCGGCACAGACTGGTGTCCGCTCTAAAAAATGTTTGTTCAAAGAGAAGTTCAATGATATGCTAGTAGCAATCAAGTAAGCGATAAGGAGTTCTTATGAACAATAGTCAGAAAATTAAGTTTATTTTGCTTGATCTATATACTGTTCTTTTCTTTGGACTTTTTTAGTCAACGCGACGGGTGGTCGCTCTTTCCTTTTCGTCTTATTTTTTGCGCTTGTCAATATCAGTGTCTCTATCGTTCTTATTTTGGCTGATAAAAAAGAACTTGCTGTCCATTTTATCGTGGGCAAATCGAAGCGAAAGATCCTTTTGACCTATGGGAAAATCGATAGTTTCTCGATCCTTTTCACACTTCTTTTCTTTGTGTTTATCGCTCTGTTTTTCCATAAGGGTGTAAGCCGTCTATTCATCTTTTGTTTGACTAGTCTAGGCTTTTTTATCGTCAAGTTGTTTTTGATTCGCTCAACTATAAGGAGGATCCTATGAAAAGAGTCAATTTTGTCATTTTGAAAAAGCGCTGTTTCTTATTGCTTCTTTTGATTTTTGTTCCCTTTTTCATGAATTTATTTTTGTGGAATGAAACGAGTCAACTGATCCGGCAAATTCCAGTTTTAGCGAATTTAAGCAAAATGAAGGCACAAAATCTTTATGAAATAAGTTATGTTCCTAAAGTAGATGACACCGGGGAGATTCAGGCATCTTCTGAAGCAGAGCAAAAAGACTTGCTTGCTACTTTGGAAGCCATACAGCTCAATCTTTATTTAAATAAAGAGACCTTTTTTACTAGCAAAACAAATGATACCACGGTTTTAACCCCCATCACGGTAGCGCTTATTCAAAAACAGTCTGTGGAAATGGATCCTGCTTTTTTGAACGATCTGATCTTAGTAGACCCTAAAAAAGCACAAGTCGACCAGTTTGCTAAAGATACTGAGAAATTTGACTTTACGCTCAGGCTGGTACCTATAGCCGAGACCTATCAGACAGAATATGATTATTATTTCGGAAATTTTATCTTTGGAGCCATGGTAGCGCTGGGTCTCTTTTCTTTTAGCCTATTATTGATCTATTTGATGATTTCCTCCAGCATCAAAATTTCACTTGAGGAAATCAAATTGTTGCGGATCATGGGGCTATCAAAACGTAAAATAAAACATAATTTTGAGTTTCTTTTGTTGGCACCTGTGATTTTAGCGATCATTTTATTCGTTTTTTTTGCTCGTGCGACACCTTTATCCTTGATTTCAATGGATTATCTTTATCTTGCCTTGCTAAATATCTTGTTAAGTTTGTTTGCCAAAGCCATCATTGACGTGAAATTAAATAAGGAGTTGGCCTATGATTAAATTAGAAAAGTTTTCCAAACAATATAAGGACCAAATGGTTTTTGACACGACTGATTTTGTGGCCAATGATGGCGAAATCACCTTGCTTATGGGCAAATCTGGAACGGGCAAATCGACCTTATTAGATATCCTTTCTGGGATCAAGACCTATGACTCGGGAACTTATTTCGTGAACGATCAAAAAATCAATCCTTTTGACGATGAAGGGATGAGTCATTTTCGCAACCAAGAAATCGGCTATATCTTACAAGATTTTGCCTTGATCAATGATTATTCCGTATTGGAAAATATTAGTTTACCTGCCCTGTACAATAAGACCTATAGTAAAGCAGAAGTGACTAGAAAGGCTAAGCAACTGGCGGTTCAATTCGATATTGCGGATATTCTGGCTAAAAAAGTCAAAAATATTTCTGGTGGGCAAAAGCAACGTGTGGCAATCATTCGCAGTTTAATTCTAGAACCAAGTATTTTGTTGGCCGATGAACCCACGACCAATCTGGATGCCGAAAATTTTGCTCTGATCATGGCTCTTTTTGAGCAATTGAAAAAAGCCAATGAAGCCGTGATTATCGCGACACACGATGAAAGGATCTTGGCAGTCGGAGACAGAGGATATCAGATAACCGATTTTGTATTAGCAGAAAAAATTTTGTAGTAACAGGGAAAGGAGAACGATGACTAATTATTTATCCCCGCTGAAAGGCTGGATCGTCCTTGATTTTATTTTGTATGCCTTATTCACTTTTTGTGGCGCTTTGTTGCCGTATTTTACCAAGTTGCTCGTCGAAGGGGCGTATCAAACAAGTCTATTGGGCTACGTGGTTTCGGTCATGGGCCTGCTTCTGTTTGCGTATTTGGCCAACTTGACCCAGTGGAAATACAGTGTGCAGTTTTCGACAGCGCTAAAAAATGATTATTTCCAAACCCTGACACAAATGCCAGCTGCTCAATTTTATCAAAAAACAGCGGCAGGCTATATTTCTTACCAAGCCAATGATTTAGAAGCACTGGAGAAAGATTACTTGCCACCACTTTTTGACTTATTTAAGTCGGGGCTACGTATCTTGATCTATGGCGGCGTAATCGCTCTGGGGATTTCTTGGCAAGTCGGGGCCTTACTGGTCATTTGTTCGGTGCTGTCCATTCAAATCCCTAAGCTGACCGGTAGCAAAGTGGCTGAAAAACGAGGACTTTATCTAAAGGGTCAGCAAGGCTATTTTTCGAAATTGGAAGATTTGTTGCTGGGATTTTCTAAGCTCAATGCCCTGACTGCGCCAAATTTCAAAAAGCAACAAGCGACTTCTTTAGAAAAGCTGCAAGAAACTTACTTTGATTATGGTAAAATGAAGAGTTTTGGGTTAGTTTTGAATTCTTTGGCGGCTTATTTGACGAATGTGGTCTTATTAGTTTATTTGGTTTACGGCTTGACGCAACATAAATTGGCTGTTGGCGATGCCGTCGCCAGTATTGGCTACATCACCGCATTTTCAGAGCCAATCGAATCCTTTTTATATGATTTGAATATGTTGGCATCCGTGCGTCAAGTTAAGGAAGACTTTTTAGAAAAAGTAGCTCTAAGTGGCGTAGACCGTCAGATAAAAACCATCGAGCAAGCGATTTTTTTACAAGCCGTTCAAATCAAACAAGGAGTCTTTTCCTTAAGTATCGATCATTTGCACTTAGAGAAGAGCAAGAAGTACCTATTGATTGGTGAAAATGGTTGTGGCAAAAGTACCTTTTTGCGCTTGTTAGCAGGCGAACTTTCAGCAAGTAAGGGCACAGTCTTCGTCGATGGGACACCCGTTGGAGCCCAAGAGTTGGATGGAGCTTTTGCTAAAATCAGACAAACCGAGCATACTTTTTCCGCTAGTGTGACGGATAATCTTTCCGTTTTTGATACCTATCCAGTGCCAAGAAAAGTGGCCACACAAAATGCCAAAGATTTAAGTGGTGGACAAAAGCAGCTCTTACAATTGGAGCGTGTGGCACTTGAAGCATCTAATGTTTGGCTGTTAGACGAACCGTTTTCCGCTTTAGACGAAAATCATACCAAGCAAGCTCTCGCTAAAATCCTCGCCAGTCCTGCGCTAGTGCTAGTGATCATGCATCACCCGCAAAAGTATAGAGCCTATTTTGATGGTGTCTTGGAAATCCGGGATGGGAAAGTTTATGAAATGTGACAAAGCAATAAAAGATCAAAGAACTGGCAGGTTTTTAGATAAAGCTATTAGGACATATGAATTATTGAAGCGTGGAGATTCTTGGCAACGTATGCAATTTAAGATATAATAAAGCAAGTGATTTTAAAGGAGTCAGCAATTATGGAGGCCATTATCCTCAGCTTTAAACCAGCCGTTTTTCCGGCTTTGTGTACGGGTGAAAAGCGCTTCGAATATCGGGCGCAGATCCCTCAAGGAGAAGTTGAAGCCTATCTTTATCTGTCACGGCCGGTCCAAAAAATTGTCGGTAAGATCGAATTAGCATCGCGCGTATCCATTGCGAATTTTATCAAGGAGAAGCGACCGAAAGGCAAGCAGTTAGTCGATTTGCGGCGGCTTTTGGCAGAAGGCAATCAATTTTTCTCATCAATCAGCTATCTTTGTCTGTTTGCAACACCACTTTCGTTAAAAGAAGCACAAGCGCTTTCCGTTAATTTTAAAGCACCGCAAAGTTATACCTATCTGAAGAATTATCCGGAGTTACAAGCTCAACTACGTGCCAGCGATTATCAAAAAACGGCAATCAATCCGCAAGCAGACCTTAGGCAATTGGGCTTGTTCAGTGAGGAGATCATTAAGAATTACCCAATCAAAGAAGAGTTAAAAATTTTTCAATATAATTAGGAGATGACTATGCAAGCTTTTATCGAACTCAACCAAGTAAAAAAACAATACCAAGAAAAGATCGCCTTTCAAACGGAGCACTTAGCCATCGAGCAAAAACAGGTCTGTGCCATCGTTGGTAAAAATGGGAGCGGGAAGTCGACCTTGCTGAAATTGATCAGTGGCTTGCTTTACCCAGAAGCTGGGCGGGTAACGGTGGCTGGTGTCACAACGACTGCCAAAGACATAAAGGAAAAAGCGAAGTTTGTTCTGGAAAGTGGTCGCGGTTATTATGATTATTTGACAGCCCGGCAAAATTTGGATTATTTTTTACAATTAAACCATACGTCAAGCAAAAAACAAGCCGAAGAACTCGCAGCACTGACGGACCAATTTGATTTTTCCGAACATTGGGACAAGAAGGTTTCCGATTTGTCACAAGGGAATCGTCAAAAGCTATCGTTGATCGTGACGTTGCTGTTGCA
Source organism: Tetragenococcus sp. (assembly GCA_041859945.1). Taxonomy (GTDB): domain Bacteria; phylum Bacillota; class Bacilli; order Lactobacillales; family Enterococcaceae; genus Tetragenococcus. Next base: position 16,394 of record JBFLGC010000006.1, on the reverse strand, counting down.
CCCGCAAGTTTTATGCCTCGATGAACCGACGAACGGGTTGGATATTCAGTCCAAGGATCGTTTGATTGCTTGTCTCAAAGGTTTTGTGGAAAAGGAAAAGATGACGATCTTGTTTACGACGCACGACTTGTATTTTACCGAAAAAATGGCTGACCGTTTGTTTTTGATCCATGAGGGACAAGTGGCATTGGACGCTGATCCGGGTCATTTGTTGGCCCAAGCAGATAAAGTCGCCTATCAATTGATCCTTTCACAAGCCGCCTATGCCAAAAATAAGGATCAGATCAAAGGAGAAGTGACCGTGCAAGATACGCGTGTCTACGTGACGACAAAAAGCGAAGCAGAGAAAGATTGGCTTTTAAAAACGGGCGAGGTGCTAGAGTTTGAGACCAAGCTCATGACCATGGAAGAAGTTTTAAATGAGGTGTTAACACATGTGGGCTAGTTTTGTTTCAGAATTGACGCGAGAAATCAAAGAATTGATGAATTATCGCTTCAATTTGATTTTTGCCAATTTGTCGCTGGTGATTTTATTTGCTGGTTTCTTGAACTACTTTGACGGCAGCGATCCTTTTGTTATTTTCTTCATGCTCTTTTGCTGGTATTTTGCGACGCATTCGACCAGTATGCCCACGTATATTTTGGAAGATGAGTTGCTCGATCGGACCTTGATCACGATTTTGCAAAGTCGGACATCGATCATCCAAGTCCTCTTACAACGCAGTTTGATCCAAGTTGTGGTGGATACGCTCAAAGCCATTCCGGTTTTTACGATTTTGGCTGTAGTGACCCAAGTGAAGGTCTTTGCTTACGGTGGCGGGACTTTCTTCCTACTGATCGCCCTTAGTTATGTGATCATCTTTGCTCTATACGGGGTTGGCTTTTTGTTTTCCGGCTTTGTCTTGCTGTTCAAGCGGACCTCAAGCTTGGTCGGCGTGCTAAATTATTACCTGCTCTTTTTTACCGGCATGACCTTGCCTTTGGAAAAACTAGGGGTTTTTCGAGGGCTTGCGACGCTCTTTCCTTTTGTAGATTTTAACCAAGTGATCGTAGGTTTCATGAATGATCAAATCATCTGGCAAGCAGTGCTCTTGATTTTGGTCAAAGCGGCCTTTTATTGGGGGAGTGGCCTTTTGATCTTCCATTTCTGTTTACAAAAAGCCCTAAAAAAAGGAGGCCTGTTCAGTGTCTAAATTAACCAGTGAAATCGGGCGTTTCTTTGCCTTGAAGAAAAATTATGGTTTTGATGCCGTTCTCGAAACGGTGGAAGATTTTATTTTCTTGTATGGTATCTTAGCGATCAGCGCTTTTGCCGAAAAGTCGGTAAATGTCTTCCTTTTTGCCCTGTGGTATCTAGGCTGGACGATCATTAACGAAGGCGTCGCAGAACTAGAGACTGAGATCCGTTCCGATCAATTTGTCGGCCTTGTTACCACGGATACTTCGCTCTGGGTTATTTATTTGCGGCGCTCGGCCGCCTACTTGGTGTATGGCCTTTTGAGCTTGCTCCTCTTTTTGTTCCTCTTCAATCCGTACTTGATTCCTGAATTGGTAGGCACCGTCTTTACTAGGCGCGGAGTTGTAGTGCTACTGGTGCATTTAGGCATCACCTTGCTAGCTTTTGTCGGGATCATTGCTTTGACGGTACGTTTCGAGCGCGTGGCTACCATGGTCGATTTGTTTTATACACTCTCGATTTTTCTTTCCGGTATGGTCACACCATTAGCGACTAAATTTGCCTATAGTTATTGGCTGGTGCAAGTGACAAGTTCGTTTCAAGCAGTAGGGATCCTAGCGATTTTAGCCGTTATCTTGCTTGTTGGTTGCTTCTTTTCGCAGAAGCTGGCGGTAAAGAAATTGAGTGGGACGTTGTAGAAAATGAATGAGGATCTATCATTGAAAAAAGAAAAACAAGCCATCTGGGAATTTGTCCTGCCTTTGATTGCGATGAATGCTTTGGAATTATTGATCAGCCGGATCTCTTTGTCTTTTGCAACACGGACGTCTTTGGATGCTTTGGCGTCGATTGCGGCTGTTGATAATTTGTTGTATGCCTTAGCAGGAATTTTTGGCGCTTTTAGTGTGATCTTTAACATAGAATCAGCCAAGGCACTCGGTCGTCATGATGAGCAAAAATTGCATGAACTGATCCAATCGATATTTGCCATCAATGGCAAAGTGGGTGGCAGTTTTTTGTTGGCGATCGTGCTTTTTCATACGCTTTTTTTAAAAAACGTCTATGGTTTTGAAGGCGAACTTTTGGCGAGTGCTAGTCGGTATTTAGTGATCCAAGCACCCAGTCTATTTTTACAAATCAGTATTTTTTCCTTTACAGGTATTATGAAAATCGAAAAACGGACCTCTTTGATTTTGTATCTCTCGATTTTCACTTCGATCCTGCAAGTCGGCTTGAGTTATTTGTTTATCAATGTGTTTGACTGGGGCGTCAGCGGTGCGGCTGTGGCTAGCGTATTGCTCCTCTTGGCCCAACTGCTTTTGTATGCTTTTTTGACGCGAAAGCTGCTCAGTCAAGCAAGAAAGGCCAGGGCTTGCCAACAAAAATTACTAGTTTCAAAAGGGCTACCGATTGGAATGGAAGAAATTTTGGAAGGGACGCTCTTCATCATCGCTCTCGATGCTTTAGCGGCACGTATGGGCTTGTTCGCTTTTTCTCTATATAGCCTCTTGTGCAGCTTGATCGGAATCATGAAGATCGCCACTTATGTCTATGGTAATGCGGCCACGGTCTTTGTCGGAGAAGCGCTCGGTGAAAAAAATCCGGTCAAGATCCGCCAGTTGACCAACTATATGCTAAAAGTCGCTAATGGCTGGTATTTTGCCGTAGCTATCTTGTTGGCGGTCTTTTCACCTGTTGTCATGCAACTATTTACCGCTGATCAAAAATTGATCGAAGCGGTTTTCCCTTATCAATTGTTCATTATCCTCGTCGCCATCCCAACGACCTTCTATGAAATCATCAAGTATGTTTTACAAACCATGGACGCAAGCCGCTATGTCTTTATCTGTACCGCCATCGTCAATTTGGGGATCGTCGGTGTGATGTTTATGCTCACCAAAACAAACGCCCTGACTATTTTTAGTTTGTTTGCTGCTTATAGTGCTAATTTTTTAGTCTTGAGTGGCTTGTTCTTCTGGAAGTATCGCAAAATAACCACCAACAAAGCCGCTTGAGCGCCTTTGTTGGTGGTTTAAACCATATGGATCAAAATTTCTTTTAGATAAGCCAGTTGCCGGGGCGTAAGGTCAAAGCCCATATATTCAGCCTCTCGTGCCAGCATATCGTAGCCTAATATTTGAGTAAGCAGGATTTGTGAAGGTTTTTTAAGCGTTATGGGAAGCAGATACCGACTTTTTTTCTGATTTGACGTAATTGGGAAAACAATAGCCAGGCCATTTTGATTATAAGTTTCGTTAGAGACAACGACAACTGGTCGGCGGATGTTCCCTTTTTGGTGATGTCCTCCTTCTTCACGTCGCAAATGAGGTTCAGCGTTTACCCAATAGATCGCTCCTTGCCTAATAGTCAATGTTTTCTCGTCCATAGTTTCCTCCATCATCATAAGAACCCATTTCTTCGTTAAACAAATAAATATCTTTAGGATCATCTTCCCATATTGGCGGATAAGTATGATTGTCTACAGGACGAAAAAGCAGTGATCCGTCAGAAAGTTGCTTCACTTCAAAGTCTTGATGTTCTTTGATGTGGTACTGAGAGGGAATCGTCAAAACGAGAGAAGTACCTTGTTTGCGCGATTTAACTTTCATGGATGTAGCCTCCTATATAATTATATGAATAATTATATCATGAAGCTTGTCTTAGTTCAAATATAATATTCACTATAGATTAAAAAAGTAAACGGTTTTAAAACCGTTTACGATATGATAAAATTGGTAGAAAAAATAAAAAAGGAGGACAACATGGGTAGACCAACATTTTCTATTAGATAATTTTAAATTATTTAATGAGGAGTTTATAGATGAACTTAATAACATTAAAAAAGTCGATAGAATCTGAAAAAATTTTTCTCAATAAAATTTTTGATGAGGCAAAATCTTATTTCAATCAGGTAGAAGGTCGTGAACCTCTGCCTCCACTAATCAATATTAACGGAGTAATTCCAGATCTACCTCAAGAGGCGTGTCATTGTTTGAGCGTTTACTACTTAACTAAAATTATTGGTTATTTATGGGTATTTGATGATTCTCCGTCTAGTTTTTATGTCCTTCATTTTTATATCAGTGAGGGTTATAGAAATTTGGGGTTTGCTAGTCTTGCAGTGGATGAGCTAGAAAAGAGCTACGATATTTGTCAGTTAAAAACAGCAGAATTAGTTGTCTCTGCATCAAATTATCTGGGTATGAGATTTTGGACGTCGAATGGGTTCAATAAAATTTTATACGTTTATGAGCCAAGTCAAATTGGATCTAGTTCTATTGAACTAGAATTGAGCTAATTTCATAATTGCCTTTTTTAAAAAAGTAAACACTTGTCCAATTTTCAAAATATCAAATTTTTTGAAAATCAAGCAGCTATTTCTTTTTTATTTTTCTTGTTTAATCGTTGTGTGGCAAAGGTTTTAGCATTGTATGCTAGTTGCATTAATAAAAATTCAGCATGTGCATGTTTATGTTTATAAAATCTTGTTTGGTTCAGTTGATAAGAGTCTTTTAAATAGGCATTGACACGTTCTACACTACTTCGTTGATTATAGATTTTTTGCCAAGATAAGGTACCCCTTGCGGGACGGTTATACATTCTAGAGCTTGTTTCTTGCTTGATCTTGATTACTTTTTGACATAAACCTTCATTTCGAAGAGGACATTCCCGACAGTGAGCTTCAGGACGAATGTATTTTAGTGCATTATAGCGTTTATCGTAACTATCATAGCTGTAGCCATACTCCAAAAGACAAGTGGGAGCACAGTTTTCATCGATTTCACCATCATTTTCGGCTAGCTGTTTCATGTCAATGATTGGCTCAATGTGCACCTCATGCATCTCTTCATAGATAGCTTGCGCATCATAGCCTTTATCCAAGCACCCATGGTGCTTTCCTTCATGATAATGGTCTTCAGTTTTAAAAGAATGCGTCAATTCATGAGTCTTTCGGATAACTGGAATAACCACACTTACGTCGGCTGTAAATGCCGAAGAAATCAACATTTGTAAAATATATTGTGATTGAGTCGTTACGGCTAAGGTAGCTTTATAGCCGAACCAGTAAGTATTTTTCCCCTTACTATTTTTCTTTACACCCCATGAAGGGTAGGTTGGGATGGTCGCTAAAATCTCTTCTGTAGACATTTTGCGTTGATCTTGGGTAGCTGGAAGTCTTGGATTCTCGGTCTTTTTATGTTTTGTCCGTGCTTCAATGGCAGTCGCATCGTAAGCCACGTTTTCTTCAAAAATATCAAATTCATCTTGAATGATCTGTAAAAAATCAACGTTGATTTCCTCAAGTAGCTCAAGATTTTGAGACAGTGTCTTCATAACTCGTGAATAGGTGGCTTCTGACGGGACTGGTTCAGAATACAGAAAGCCTAAACTTAGCTTAAATCGTAGATCACTATTTAAACGACTGATCAAGGCTTTCTGTGTATCGATTTTTTCATAGAATCGTGCCATGATTGAGCGAATGACCGCTGCGTAGTTGATATCAACAGGATGACCAACGGTCGTATTTTTGGAAAATAAATTCACGAGTTTATGCATTTGAACTGGGGAGAAAATCTCTTGATATTTTTCTTGAATATCTAAAGTTTCTAAAATATCAATGTCAAAAAGCGTCGGTTGTTGTATAATAGTCATAGGGAACCCCTCCATGTGATTACTCGTCTTAGTCGACACCATAATTGTAACATATGGGGAGGTTCTTTTTTTCGTTGTTTTTAAACCATTGATATATCAATAGCTGAGGATGCCTAAAAATTATGAAATTAGCTCAATTACAAAAGCAAGTTTCTTTTAGCAAAAAAGAATTTATTCATTTGTTACCGGTAGATACAGATAACTCTTTTTTGGGGGAAAGTTTGACAGTTACAAATGACCAAGTAGAGGCCAATTTAGTCCTATCTATACCAGAAGCAATTAAAGAGGCTGATAAGAATGACTCAGCTGTCTCATATTTTATATGCTTAAATAACAAAGTAATTGGATATGCCGCTATCGTTTTTGATGAAACAATTCCCAAAGAGGAAGATCGTTACTGGTTATGGCAATTCACACTAGATAAGCACTATCAAAATAGGGGGTATGGGTCAAAAGCTTTACAATTGGTCATCGATCAGTTCGATCTTCATAAGGTTCCGGTCATCACGCTATCAACAAAGCCTACTAACTATATCGCCCTACATCTGTATGAAAAATTCGGTTTCATTTTAACAGGAGATGTAAATGATGATGAAATGGTCTTAAAAAAGTTTTTAGATAAAAAGAATGACTGAATGTGAAATTTTTGAGTAAGAAATTTAATAGATTATAGTCGAGCGATTTTCTTCAAAGCATCTAATGATGAGAATATCGTTCGACTAGTTAAATTTCAACTAACTTTCTTTTCGTATGATTACCATCTTCGGCTTCTTTATTTTCCTAGTTTTTTCTTATTTTCCTGCCCGTTGGCTTTACTAATTCGCCAATTAACTGTACAATTCAAAGTGAGTAGATGAAATTTACTAGTTGATAGAAGAGGAAGATGAAAATGTCAAAAATACGTGTACGTTATGCACCAAGTCCAACGGGTCACCTCCATATCGGTAATGCCCGCACGGCCTTATTCAATTATTTATATGCGCGGCATAATGATGGGGACTTCGTTATCAGGATCGAAGACACCGATAGCAAGCGTAATATCGCTGATGGTGAAAAGAGTCAGTTAGAAAACTTGGCTTGGTTAGGGATGGACTGGGATGAATCACCGCAAAAGCCGGGAAAATATGGTCCTTACCGTCAATCCGAACGTAAAGATATCTATGATCCTTTGATCGACCAATTATTGGCCAGCAATCATGCTTATAAATGTTATTGTACGGAAGAAGAATTGGAAGCTGAACGAGAAGCCCAACGTGCGCGTGGCGAAATGCCACATTACAGTGGGAAATGTGCGCACTTGACGCCCAAAGAACAGGCTGAAAAAGAAGCACAGGGCTTGGAAGCGGTGGTCCGTTTCCGTGTTCCTCGCAATACGGAATATCGCTTTGATGATATCGTCAAAGGAGACATCGTTTTTGAATCTGACAATATCGGTGGCGATTTTGTCATCAAAAAGCGTGACGGCATGCCAACATATAACTTTGCCGTTGCGGTCGATGACCATATGATGAAGATCACGCACGTCCTACGTGGGGATGATCATATCGCGAATACGCCGAAACAATTGATGGTCTATGAAGCATTTGGTTGGGAACCACCAAGATTTGGGCATATGACCTTGATCATCAATTCGGAAACTGGTAAAAAATTGAGTAAGCGCGATGAATCGATTTTACAATTCATCGAACAATACCGTGATTTAGGTTATTTACCAGAAGCGATGTTCAACTTTATTGCTTTACTAGGCTGGACACCAGGTGGCGAAGATGAAATCTTCTCGCAAGCAGAAATCATCCGCCTGTTTGATCCGAACCGTTTGAGCAGATCACCAGCCGCTTTTGATGCAAAGAAATTGGAATGGATCAATAACCATTACATCAAAGCGATGGATCTAAATGAGTTAGTTGATCTATGTATCCCGCATTTAAAAGAAGCCCGTCGCCTCGAAGCAGAGCCTTCTCCTGAACGTTTGGCTTGGGTCAAAAAATTAGTCAGCTTATATCAAGGGCAAATGAGTTATGCGGCCCAAATCGTAGAAGTGTCTGATTTATTCTTTATTGAACATCCTGAATTAGACCAAGCTGCCCAAGACATCTTGGCCGGCGAAACGGTACCGACTGTTTTGAAAGCTTTCCGCGAAAAATTAGCAGCTCTTGATACCGTCGATGCACCGACTGTCAAAGCAACGATCAAAGCAGTGCAAAAAGAAACAGGGATCAAAGGCAAAAACTTATATATGCCGATCCGCGTCGCTGTTTCGGGTCAAATGCATGGTCCGGAATTAGATGAAACGATCGAACTTTTGGGTAAGGAAAAGTCCTTGGCCCGACTAACGAAAATCATTGATGAACACTAACACTGAGAACAGACGAAGTACAAGGAGACTTTTTTAAGAGAGGTTGCGAAATGCTGCGAGCAACTAAAAGAAACTTGGAAATGCATCTGGGAGTGGCTTTGAAAAAATCAAAGACGACCCTAGCGCGTTAAGCTAGTTATGAGGCAGGAGTTTTCCTGCGAAAAAAAGTGGAACCACGCAAACTGCGTCTTTTACCTAGGGAATACCTAGGTGAAAGGCGCAGTTTGTTTTAGAAAGAAGGGGAAAACGATGGGCTGGTGGCAAAAAGCGATAGATGCCGCAAAAGACAATGATCCCTCGGTTAAATCAAGTTTAGAGATAGTCTTGACACATGCCGGTTTTCAGGCTTTATTTTGGCATCGTCTCTCGCATTTTTTATACCAACATAAATGGTATTTACTGGCCAAAATCAATGCGCAGTTTTGGCGTTTTGTGACGGGCATCGAGATCCATCCCGGAGCCATCATCGGTCAAGGTGTCTTTATCGACCATGGCATGGGGACGGTGATCGGCGAGACGGCTGAGATCGGCGATAATGTTGTGATGTACCATGGGGTAACCTTGGGTGGTACCGGAAAAGAGCATACCAAACGCCATCCCACGGTAGAAGATGGGGCCTTGATCGCGGCTCATGCCCAAGTTTTAGGACCGATCAAAATCGGTGCTCGCGCAAAGATCGGTGCTGGTGCTGTCGTTTTATATGATATACCAGCGGACGCAACAGCTGTAGGGATCCCAGCTAAAGTGGTCCGTATCAAAGGGAGGAAAATCGAATGATCAAAATTTACAATACTTTGACCAGAGAAAAAGAGGAATTTAAACCGATCGAAGCAGGTAAGATTCGCATGTATGTCTGCGGTCCGACCGTGTATAATTATATCCATATCGGTAATGGCCGTAGCACGGTCGCTTTTGACACGATCCGCCGTTATTTTGAATATCGGGGCTATGAAGTGCACTATGTCTCGAATTTTACCGATGTCGATGACAAAATCATTCGCGCCGCCAAAGAACTGAAAACGACGGCGCCAGAAGTTGCGGACCGTTTCATCAAAGCTTTTGAAGAAGATACGGCAGCCCTTCACGTCAAAGCAGGCATACATCCCCGCGTGATGGATCATATTCCAGATATCATCTCTTTTATCGAGGTGTTGATCGAAAAAGGCTATGCCTATGAAGCGCTAGGAGATGTCTATTATCGCACCCGTAAATTTAAAAATTATGGCCAGTTGAGTGACCAATCGATCGATGAATTAGAAGTCGGTGCCAGTCAAAGGACCGGTGACGAACAAAATCGTAAGGAGGATCCGCTTGATTTTGCCCTATGGAAAACAGCTAAACCTGATGAAATTTCTTGGGAATCACCTTGGGGAGCAGGACGACCTGGCTGGCATATCGAATGCTCGGTCATGGCAACGAAATTATTGGGAGACACGATCGATATCCATGGGGGCGGCCAAGACTTGGAATTTCCCCACCATGAAAATGAGATCGCCCAAAGTGAGGCTAAAACCGGTCAAACCTTTGCTAATTATTGGATGCATAATGGCTATGTGACGATCGGTGACGACGATGAAAAGATGAGTAAGTCCCTAGGTAATTTCGTAACTGTCCATGAGATGATCCAGAAAATCGATCCGCAAGTACTACGGTTTTTCCTAGGGACTACCCAGTATCGTCGTCCTCTTCGCTATAGCGAAATAACAGTAAAAGAAGCGGAAACAAACCTACATCGCCTAAAAAACACCTATGAAAATGCGCAATTTCGTCTGAAAAATACCGCGGTAAATTTGGCCAATGATGCGGTGAAGTTTTCCGAGTTAGCAGCACTGAAAACACGCTTTATCGACGAAATGGATGATGATTTCAATACCGCCAACGGCATCACGGTCATTTATGATCTGGCCAAATGGATCAACCGTTATGTGGAAGAAAGTTCTGTATCGGCGCCTGTTTTACAAGCAGCGCGCGCGCAATTTACGGAGCAATTGGCTATTTTCGGAATCCTTTTTGAGGATTCGGCTTCTGATGAGGCGATCGAAGCTTTGATCAGAGAACGGGAACAAGCTCGCAAAGAACGGAACTTTGCTAGAAGCGACGAGATCCGCGACATGTTGAAAGCGCAAGGTGTCATCTTAGAAGATACGCCGCAAGGAACTCGTTGGAAGAAAGAGTAGGAGAGTTATATGAAAGACTATCGACAATTGAATGGCCTAGCTTTGGCCTATGTAGGCGATGCGATCTATGAGGTGTACATCAGAGATCATTTAGTGGCACAAGGCAACACGCGCCCCAACCAACTGCATCGTTTGGCGACTCATTACGTTTCGGCCAAGGCCCAAGCAGCCTTGGTCGAGGCGATGTTGGCGGAAAAGATTTTAACGGAAGAGGAAGAAGAGTTTTATAAGCGCGGACGCAATAGTAAAAGTCATACCTCGGCCAAAAATGCCGATATTTTAACCTATCGTATGTCGACCGGTTTTGAGGCTTTAATGGGATTCTTGCACTTGACTGATCAAAAAGCACGGCTGGAAGAGCTGATTACTTGGTGCATTGAAAAAGTAGGTGAAAACAAATGAGAAAGAATCAGAAAAATGTTTCACGTGAAACAAAACGTCAAGACGCATCCTCTGCGGAGGATTTCGTTTTTGGCCTTCATGCCGTGACCGAAGCCCTGCAAGAAGGGCGTGGCAACAAGCTTTTTATGGCCGAAGATGCCCACAATGAGAAGGTCGACCAACTGAAAGGTTTAGCCGCTGAACAAGCGGTCCCAGTCAAGTGGGTGCCCAAGCAAAAGCTGGATAGTTTGAGCAATCATGGTGTCCACCAAGGCTTCGTTCTGGCGATTACGCCCTATCGTTATTTAGAATTGGCGGAACTATTGAAACAAAGTAAGGACGCACCTTTCTTTTTGATGTTGGATAATCTGGAAGATCCCCATAATTTTGGTTCGATCTTGCGGACGGCCGATGCGAGTGGTGTTGATGGCATCATTATTCCGAAGCACCGCTCGGTTGGGATCACCTCAGTCGTCGCTAAAACCTCAACTGGCGCGGTGGAACACATTCCTGTGGCTCGCGTCACGAATTTAAGTCAGGCGATTCAGACCTTGAAGAAAAATAACTTTTGGATCTTTGGGACAGATATGCAAGGAACGCCCTATCGTAAGTGGCAAGCTACAGGGGCGATTTGCCTCATCATCGGCAATGAAGGACAAGGAATGAGCGCCGGCATTAAAAAAGAGGTCGATGAAATGCTGACGATCCCTATGACCGGTCACGTTCAAAGCTTGAATGCATCGGTGGCGGCAGGTTTGTTGATGTATGAAGCTTTTTACCAGCGAAATGAGGGAGTGCAATGAAAAAACCACTTCTTATCGTCGATGGTTATAATATGATCGGGGCATGGCCAGAGCTGGTCAAGTTGAAAAATCAAGATAATTTAGAAGATGCCCGCGAACTGTTGTTGCAGCGGTTATCGAACTATGCTAAGTATGAAGGCCTACCGATCATTGTCGTATTTGATGCCCAGTTTGTCCCGGGCATCACTAAAAATTATTCGAAATATCAATTGGAAGTCGTTTTTACCGAAGAAGGCGAAACGGCTGATAGCTATATCGAACGCGTGGCTGGCGAACTCAACACGATTTTGACGCAAGTAACGGTGGCTACAAGCGATTTGGCTGAGCAATGGGTCGTCTTTTCGCAAGGCGCCCTGCGGACCTCTGCTCGTGAACTCTACAAAGCGGTTCAAAAAACCGAAAAAACGATCCGCCAACACCAAGAAGAGCTCCACTATACGAATTTTCGCCGCAACTCGCCGTGGAATAGCGACCAGCTGCAAGATTTAGAAGCCAAATTGCGAGAGCTAAGTCAAGGTGAGAACGAAAAATAAAACGACTAAAGCCCTAGCCATTTTAAATGGTTGCTAGGGCTTTTTATCGCAAAAGCGGCGTTTGTGGCCTTTGAATTTGAGAAGTGAGGTCCAAGAAAGGTAGACGTGGCCCTTGAAAAGGGAAAGCAAGCTCCCCGAATAGACGTAATCAGAACTAAGTCACCAGCGAGAAAGATCCGAATAGACGTAATCAGAGCTAAGTCACCAGCGAGAAAGATCCGAATAGACGTAATCAGAGCTAAGTCACCAGCGAGAAAGCTCCGAATAAGCGTAATCAGAGCTAAGTCTCTAGCGAAAAAGCAAGGGCCAGAAGCGATAGCCTTGAACCTTCTAGAGAAAAAGTGAGGTCCAAGGACGAGAAATGTTTAAAAATTACAAATTTAGGCAGGTAGGTGTTCTTTTTGAAGGTCTCTTAAAAATTATGCTATAGTAATAGTGGTTACTCAACGTTTCGTTGAGTGCCAAAAGCACCTGTTCAACTATTCGTTCATTGAAGACAAAAATTTTAGGGGGTAGGATCATGGTAGAGATAGGAAAGCGCTTAAGAAACTTGCGAGAATCAAAAAGGATGACGCAAAAAGAAATAGCAGAAAAACTCAATGTGACCCCGCAGACGATCTCGAAATGGGAGCGTGATAAGAGTCAACCGGATTTGCAAACGTTATTGGAGTTGAGTGCGTTTTTTGATGTCTCTATTGATGAACTTCTTGGCAATAAGCGAGTCAAGAAACCGAAACTAAATTTTTGGAAGGGACGAGACAAAATGACAAAACTAGAGACTGTGGCAAAAGCAAATAGTAGCCAACGATCTCAGCAGGGAAAAGTGATGTTGTTTGAAATCACAGCAAACTTAATGAATGATCGAGGACAGTATTTGACACAAACACTCACGGAGAAGTTAGAAAAGTTATTAGCACAAAAGGGTCACAATATGATGGTTGAAAGTCATAGTTCGAACAAAATCGATCAATTTGGAAAGGATGCTGACCTGATTCTACTAATGCCGAATTTTAGTTTTGCTTTAAATGAAATCCAAAAGAGGTTTCCTAAAACGCCTGTTTTCGTGGTCTCACAAAAGGAATATGGTCAAACAGATAGCAAAAAAGTTTATGAAAAAATCTGTCCTAAATTGCCAAAAAAGTTTCAAATAATGACAACTATCCCTAAAGCCCATAAAGTTAGCACTACCGCGACTTTTTTAAAAATAGAATTCGACAATGGAGAGATCAAATATTTGCGTTCCCACTTAAGCGAGACCATGACACGTTCGTTATCCGGAAAAAATTGGCAAAAATTGTTGATAGCACCAACCGTTGCTTGGCTGGGCACGGATGTTCAGATCAAACCTTGTGGGCAAGTGATTTTAAACGAAAAAGATACCTATTCACCGGAAGAATTATGGTATAACAGCGTCTATCATATTCAAGATTTGTAGACTGACTGATTTGTGAAGAATTGATCGTTTAGATGAGAAAAAAGGCTTTCATTTTGTGCTATGCTCTTTTCATCATTAATGATGAAGGGAGTTTTTTGAGTGCGACAAGCGGAATTATATGGAAAAGCTCGTAGCGGAGATGAGCTGGCTTTAAAGGATCTGTATGAAATCTACCATCCGGTCGTTTATTACTTGCAACGGCGCTATAAACTGAATTTGTTCGAAGAAGACGATTGGTTCCAGTGGGGCTTTATTATATTTGACAAATGTGTGGACTGCTATGATGAAGACTTTGGGATCAGTTTAGGCAGATATTTCAAGATCTGTTATAAAAATTTTATCGTCACGAGATTAAAGCGCCAATGGACCTATCGAAATCGCAGCAATATCACTACGATTTCCTTGGAGCGCAATGTGGTAAGGCTTGAAGACAAGGGTGTCAGATCATTGATCAGTGACGATGATCCCTTACAACAGTTGCTCCTAAAAGAAGCGATCGAAACGAGCTCCGATTATTTATCCAAATTTGAGCAAGAAGCTTTCAGCGATTGTCTAATCAATGAAGAAGTTGCGGGGTATAAGGCGCAAAGTAATAGGCGCGCACATCAACAGGCTTGTTATCGTGCAAAGCGGAAGTTGACCAGGTACAGCTTAAATGAATAATATTTTGGGGGAGCTAATGTGCAAAAGTGAGCATTTTTTTGGGTTGAATTTGATTTTATTTTATGGTAAACTTGAAATTTTCTGAAAAATGTGGTAAGGTGGAAAATGAGGTGAATGCCATGCCAGTTACTTTAGCATCGATCAAGGAAGATTTAGAAAACCGTATCGGTAGTGAAATCATGCTAGTTGCACAGACCGGACGGAAACGCCAGACTGAACGCCGTGGTGTTTTAACTGAGACCTACCCGGCTGTCTTCGTCGTAGACCTTGATCCAGAAGAAAATTCATTTGAACGGGTATCCTACAGCTACTCGGATATTTTGACAAAGACCGTAGAAATCGAATTTTTGTCAGAAGCTGTATAAAACACGGATAGCAAAGAGCTTGGCTCAAGCGAGCTCTTTTTTCGTGACCAAAAATAAGCGATAGTAGGTCGATCGATGCAAGTAAGAGTGAAGGACTTTAAAGAATTGAGCGTCAGCGATTATCAGAAATTACTCTTTTTACGGGTGGCCGTTTTTGTTGTAGAACAAAATTGCCCTTATCAGGAAGTAGATGACATCGACAAAAGTGCGACTCATCTTTGGCTAGAAGAGGAACATGTTCCGGTGGCTTATGCGCGTATTTATGAAGAACAAGGACAGGTTCACTTTGGCAGAGTACTTGTCAATAAGAAATGGCGTCACCAGGGTCTGGCCAAACGGTTATTGGAAGAAGTCTTACAATGGATCGCTGAAAACAGACCCGGCCGAGTCATCGAAATCGGGGCCCAAGCTTATCTCCATGACTTCTATGCTTCTTTTGGTTTTGAACAAACTTCTGATATTTATTTGGAAGATGGTATCAAACATATACAAATGCAAAAACAACCTTGATCAGATAGCTGATCAAGGTTGTTTTTTTAAATAAAGTTGAACTTGTCTGAAAATGATCGAGAGTTCACCTAGGCCTTGGATCGTTCAAAAACAAAAAACTTAGCTCAGACGTCTTTTATGGGCTAAGTTAAACGAATAGGATAAGGATACAGCAGTTTATTCTTCCGTTTCTTCTTTCTCTTCGCTTGTTTCTACTTCAATTGGTAACCCTTGTTGTAAACGTAGAAGGTCGCGGATCTCAGCTAAATAATCTTCAGAAGATGGCACACTTTCTTCGATTCCCTCGTCAGCTTTGTGGACTGATTTCATTTTGTTGATGCCTTTGACAACTAAGAAAAGGACAAAACCGGTAATCAAAAAAGTAATAAGGGCACTGATCACATCACCAAATTTGAAAACGACACCTGAAGCTGGCGAGACATCTAAAATCGAAAGGGAACTTTCTAGATCTTTGGAGCCGGTAATAGCGGCTACGATCCAACCGATTAGTGGCGTAATCAGACCTTCGACAACTTGGTTAACGATAGCGGTAAAAGCACTGCCGATAACGACCCCAACGGCTAAATCGACGACATCGCCGCCTGCGATAAATTCTTTAAACTCAGCCAACATTTTTTTCATTCTTAAATTCCTCCTAAATTTTGTATAAGAGTAGTATAACGAAATTTATCAAAAATTTAAATAAATTTGCCTTGTATGAGAAATCTGCTGAAAACAAAGGGCGGATTTTGGAGAAAAGACATTGGCGCTAAGCTTCGATATGGTATAATCATAGCAGTGAATAAATTTGAGGTGAATGGTGATGACGGTACAAATTCAACCGGGTGTCCGTGTGACAGTGATTCCAACTAAAAAATATAAAACGATCCGGATTTTTTTGCGTTTTTCAGCGGCGCATCAAAAAGACCAGGCGGGAAAACGCACTTTTTTGACGAGTCTTTTAGAGACAAACAGCCTACATTATCCGACGCAAACAGTACTGAGTGAGAAATTGGCTGATTTATATGGGGCATCATTTGGTATGGATGTCAGTAAAAAAGGCAATATCCATCAAGTCAACGTAATGCTTTCTTTGGTCAACGGGAAATATGTTGGTGATGCAACGATTTTTAACAAAGGCGTGGCCTTTTTACAAGAAGTGCTTTTTCAACCGAATATCAAGAATGGCCTTTTTGATGCCGAAACCTTTGCGTTGGAAAAAGCCAATACGCTCGCTTATTTAAAGAGCATCGAGGAAGATAAACAGGCACTGGCTTCTTTGGCCGTCCAGTCTTTGTATTTTGAGTCCGAATCAGATCAAAGAGTACCGAGCTTTGGACGGATTTCGGATGTGGCCCAAGC
>JBFLGC010000069.1:0-12426 GCA_041859945.1 Tetragenococcus sp. | reverse complement strand
AACCGCCACATACGGAACCGTACGTGTGGTGGTGTGAGAGGGGCGAAAAGTTATTAACTTTTCCCTCTACTCGATTGGATACCGCAATCGGGATCCAGTAGTCATTTATTTTTAAATAGGAGTGAGAAAATGTTCAAAAAACCGGAATAACAATTGGAAATGGCCTTAAAAGGAGTTGCACAAGTTGTAAGTGAAGAGGAGTTACTGGCAAAATTTAAAAAATCGTATGATAGTCAAACACCGTTGGTCATAAAACTAGGGCTAGATCCATCGGCGCCGGATATCCATTTAGGCCATGCCGTGGTTTTGCGAAAAATCAAACAGTTGCAAGATCTGGGGCATGAAGTCGTGATCATTATTGGTGACTTCACTGGAAAAATCGGGGATCCGTCAGGCCGTTCGAAAGGTCGGGTCGCTTTGAGTGAAGAAAAGGTAAAGGAAAATGCGCAGACTTATTTTGAGCAATTATTCAAAATCCTTGATCCTGAAAAAACAACCGTGCGTTACAACAGTGAATGGTTGGCCCAATTGACCTTTGCCGATGTATTAAAGTTGGCAGCAATGACTTCAGTGGCACGGATGTTAGAGCGTGATGATTTCCAAAAGCGCTATGAAAGTCAAACACCGATCGGGCTCCATGAATTTTTCTATCCCCTCATGCAGGCTTACGATTCGGTAGAAATCAAAGCTGATATTGAGCTAGGTGGCACAGATCAAACCTTCAATGTACTGATGGGGCGGACTTTACAGCATCATTTTAGTCAGGAAAAGCAAATAGCATTATTCATGCCTCTTTTGGAAGGCCTCGATGGTGTTGAAAAAATGAGTAAGAGTCTGGGAAATTATATTGGTTTGACCGATCCAGCAGAAGTGATGTTCAAAAAAGTCATGGAGGTGCCCGATGACCTGATCATCAAATACTTCGAACTAGCAACAGACGAGCATCCTGAGACGATCGCTAAGATTCAGGAACGCTTAAACAATGGCGCCAATCCCCGCGATATCAAGATCGAATTAGCTAAAATCATCACGGGTTTATACTGGGGCGAGGCGGCCAGTCAAGAAGCTTTCAACTACTTCCAAACCCTTTATCAAAAAGAGGAAATCCCAGAAGTGATCCCAGAAATGGCTTTGGTCGAAGAAACCTTGGAAGAGATGTTACCCGTATTGGTCGTTATTGGTATGGTACAAAGCAAAAGCGAATTTATCCGACTAGTCAAGCAAAATGGAGTCCGCTTGAATCAAGAAAAACTTGCTTTGGATGAGCTATCACGAGCACTCAAAACAGGTGATATTTTGCAAATCGGTAAAAAACGGATCTTGCGTTTTGTCTAAGTGTGCTACAATAAAGATAAGAAAATTTGAGGGAGCTGACTTATTAGAAAAAATCGTGCCGGTAAACGCACAAGATCCGACGTTTACGATTGCTGTCGACCACGATTTTACCAAAGAATTACCATTAGAAAATGGGGTGGTGGCCCAGTCACAAATTTTGGCTCAAATGAAACAAGCGCAAGCGATTTTGCATGCCGAAAAGGCGGAAAAGGTCATCGTCATGGGTGGTGATTGTGCTGTCTCATTAGCACCGTTTGACTATCTGAAGGAAATTTATCAAGAAAAATTAGGGATTTTGTGGCTGGATGCTCATCCCGATGTGGCTGACCTTGCTACTTCGACGCATGCGCATGAAATGGTCTTAGCCAATCTCTTGGGCCAAGGAGCACCAGAATTTTTGGCACAAACGGGTCATTTCTTTCAACCGGAAGATGTGATGTTAGCGGGGGTGATCAAAAAAGAGTTGCGACCGATGGATCAATTGGTCAATGAATTACCCTTAAATTTTGCTACACCAGATGATTTAAGTAAAGAGGCGATCCTGATTTTGGATTGGCTGAAAGACAACAAAATCGAAAAATTGGCGGTCCATTTTGATCTGGATGTCTTATCTTCACAAGATTTCCGCTCGATTTATCCGGCCGAACCCTACCTGGAAAGCTTTGATGCGGTGATCGGCGAAATGACGCTGGCGCAAGTCGGGCGGATCTTAACCGAGACTGCGCAAAAAGCAGAAATCGTCGGTTTGAGTATTACCGAACACTTGCCTTGGGATGCGATTCGTTTACGTCAAATGCTAGCAGAAAATCCGATATTCAACTCCTAAAAGAGGAACACGAACGATGGCTTTTTAAAATCGTTCGTGTTCCTTTGTAATGACTTGGATCGCTGCCCCTGTAGCAATACTGCTTTGTGGGAAAGATTCGCCCTGGCTAAATTCGATGACACCTTTACTTTCGGGGGACTCGGTATAAAAAGTGTTCATTGTTTGTTCAAATAGGCTAGGAAATAGGTGCAGACTTGGTCCGCTGAGTAAAAGCAATTCTGGATTGAGTAGTCGGGAAAAGTTGGCTAAAGCCAGTCCCAAAATAGCGGCTTTTGCTGACAAACTTGTAGCGGTCGGATTTTTTGCTAGCGAAGCTAAACCACATAGGTCATCTAAAGTATTTCGTTTATTACCGACCAATAAGCGCATATTTCCTAAGGCATCTTCGTGGTCATTTAGAGTACGGATAAGTTTGCCTTCACTTATGACTGCTGAACGGATGCCGATCCCACAGTGAATATAGGCCAGACGATTTTTGTGTTTTCCTTGGCCAAAGAGACTTTCTGCTAAAATGGCACAGTTGGCGCCATTATCGACCACACAAGGTAGTTTCAATTCTTTTTCGAACCACTCTTTGATCGAAAAATTTTGCCAATCAGGATGAGTAAAGCCTTTACTAGTTAAGATCACCCCGTGCTTACGATCGACTGGCCCTACAGTACCGACACCGACCCCTAGCACGGTTTGACCTTTCTTTTGACAAGCTTGTAGCCATTGTTTAAGTAAATCAAAAATAGCTTGAAAGAAGGTCGTGGGTCTAAGTGCGGTATCGATCGCTAAACGTTTTTCGCCAAGTACACCTAATTTACCATTCAATAGTAAGAGTTGGATGGTTGTTCTTGAAAGTTCCAGACCTATCATAGCGATGGAATCAGCTTTCACAGCAAAGTATTCAGCCTTTCTGCCACCTGTAGAAGTTTGCTCACCAAAATTTTCGATGAGTTCTCTGTTTAGCAGTTGCCTCAAGCTACGATTTAAAGTCGTAGGACTCAAATCTAGCGCTTTTTGGAGCGCTTTTTTGGTTTGGGGACCGTTTTGAAAAAGCTGTAAAAAAAGGTGTCGTTCTCGTTTGGAAAGATTTTGAATGATCGAATCCATTGTCTCAACTCCTTAAATGAGCGTCAGCAAGCCACCGATCGCCCCACAAAAAAGGATCACTAAAATCGGATTGACTTTCCAGACAAAGCGCATCAAAAAGGCAGAGACCATCGCTAGGGCTGCCGTCACATCAATGGCGGAAAAGTGAGCTAGATTCAATGATTCAGCAAAGAGTGAAAGGGCGACAGAGGCAATCAGAGCGATCGCTATTTTTTGAATATTGGTCAAAAAAGTAGCTAAAACCGGGTTTAAGAGCATGCGATCTTCAAAACGCAAATACAAGACGACAAAAACGACCGAAGAAACACAGACGCCGGCTGAAGCTAGTAAAGCACCACTATACTGATGGACTTGATAGCCGATAAAAGTCGCGGCGTTGACCGCGATCGGTCCGGGTGCTAAAAGATCGAGCGCATTTAGATCGGCAAATTGGGCGGGGGTGATTCCGAGTTTTTCGGCTTCATCGAAAATAAGGGCTAAAACAGCGTATCCGCCCCCAAAGCCTAGAAAGCCGATTTTCAAAAAGGTGCCAAATAATTCCCATAAAATCATGGTTGCATCTTCCTTCCTTTATGATATGAAACCAAAGCTTGGATAAATGAAGCCACAAAGGTAAGGCCTATTACTGCTAAAATAGGAATATTCAACAGGAAGATCAACAGGGCCAAAAGTGCGATACCAATTTTCCAAAGGGGATTTTCCAAAGCGACTTGGCTCATATTTAAAGCCGCTTCAAGAACAAAGATCGGTGCGGTCGCGCGGATCGCCGTCATGATCCCAGCCACAAGCTTGGTATCAGGAATGTATTGATAGAAAATACTTAATAACAACATGATCCCAAATGCCGGTAAGATCGTAGCAAAGCCAGCTGCGATCATACCTTTGATGCCGGCGACTTTCTTACCCACAAAACAAGCCAACAAAAGACCGACCGTTCCGGGTAAGGTTTGTGATAAACCAACGAATTTGTAAAACTCTTTCGATTCGAGCAAGTGATTTTTTTCCACGAGTTCTTCATGCAATAAAGGCACCATGGCAACACCACCTGAAAAGGTCAACAATCCCGATACAAAAAATGACTTAAACAATACTTTATTTTGCATACCTAACCTACTTTCTTCCTAATACTTTTAGTATAGTATCTTTTTGCCAAAATGGCAAAAAGTTTTTTTGATTTGTATAAATGAGGATGAATAGTGAATTCTATCACAACACCAAACGCTGAAAATCAAAAAATGAACAAATTTCCGTTTTTGGAATTCTTTTCCTTTTTTATAAAAACGGTCTCAAACTAAAAAATATCAATTGACGGAAATTTTTGGATACACTAGCCTATAATAAGAAAGCGCTTATCTTAGAACAATAGAAAAAGGAGTGGAAAAATGCAAAGGAAAAAAGTTTTGTTCACATTAGGGTTTCTTTTTTTATGTGGCAGTAGTCTTGGAAGAACGGTTGTGGCAGATGCGGATACTATTGTCAATCATAGCGATAAAATCCGTGAAACCAATCTACAAACGATCGATCAATTATCTGAAAAGCTGCAAGATCGTGGTTTGGTAGCCATTGACTTGTCAGGTGATCGCGGGGCGGAAAATGCCCAAAATGGCGGTGATAAGGGTGTTTCCTTAAGTTGGCGGAGTTTGACTCGCGATGATGAAGAGACCACGTTTACTATCTATCGCAATGGCGTTTTGATCGTCAGTGATTTAAAGCTAACCAATTTCGTAGATGTTGAGGGTCAAGCAAGTGACAGCTATCAAGTGGAAGGAAGTTCGGACCAAAATTTAGGCATCCAAAGTAAAGATACCGCGGTTTGGAGTAATCAGTATTTAGAATTGTCCCTTTTTAAACCAGCCAATCAAATCATGCCTGATGGGACAGAAACTTACTATACGGCCAATGACTTTTCTGTCGGAGATTTAGATGGCGATGGAGAAAATGAACTCATTGTCAAATGGTATCCCAGTAATGCTCAAGATAATTCGAAAGATGGCTACACGGGAACAACTTTTTTAGATGGTTATGATATCGACTATAGTACCGGCGAAGTTTCCCTGTTGTGGCGGATCGATCTAGGTGTCAACATTCGCTCAGGGGCTCACTATACCCAGTTTCAAGTCTGGGATTATGACGGTGATGGCATCGCGGAAATCGCGGTAAAAACCGCCGATGGATCGACGACTTATCAAAGTAAGAATGGGGCAGATAGTCAATTGGAAGAAACGGGTCATGTTGGTGCCGTCAATAGTGCGGCCTTGCCAACAGATCAGATCTCGACTGAACATGACTATCGCAATGCCAAGGGCCGTGTTTTAGAAGGACCGGAAATGTTTACCATGTTTAAAGGCGATACGGGGAAAATCATCGATACCGTTGACTATACACCGGCGCGCGGCAAGGTGAAGGACTGGGGCGATGATTATGGCAACCGGGTCGATCGCTTCTTGTCAGGGACGGCTTATCTGGATGGCGTCGATCCTTACGCCGTTTTCACGCGGGGTTATTACACCCGTACGGTCATGGCGGCTTATCATCTGGATGATACGGATAATGATGGTCACGGCGATAAGATCCGTGAGCATTGGGTCTATGATACAGACAAGGATGCTTCGGGTTATAAAGTCGCTAGCCAAGGCAACCATTCGCTTAGTATCAATGATGTAGATGGCGACGGCAAAGATGAAATCATTTTTGGATCTTTGGTCGTCAATTCCGACGGGACGACGCGTTATTCCACCGAACTAGGCCATGGCGATGCTTTACATGTTGGTGACTGGCTGCCTGATCGTCCAGGTCTGGAAATCATGGAAGTCCAAGAAGAAAAAGGGGCCAAGTATCATGCCGAGATCCACGACGCCGCGACTGGTGAAATTCTGATGGGCTACTTTACAGGGAAAGATACGGGCCGCGGTCTAGTGGGCGATATCGATCCCACATACAACGGGGCCGAGTTCTGGTCTTCTTCACAAAACGCGGCAACTCAGGTGCCAGGTGTTTATACCTCAGAAAGTAGCTTGGATAATCCGATTCGAATCTCTGATAGGGTTCCTAGCATCAATTTCACAACCTATTGGGACGGCGACTTGTTAAATGATTTGCAGGATCATACCTTTAATAATGATGTCTATGTCCCTAAGACCTTTGAAATCACCAAATGGAATTATCAAACGGCCCAAATGGAGTCCCTTTTTTCTTCTTCAGAAATCTGGACCAATAACGGGACCAAAGGCAACGCTGGCTTAATGGTGGATCTTTTGGGCGATTGGCGCGAAGAAATCATTACGCGTGTGGCCGGTGACGCCAATGGTGGTGCTTCAGAAAATGATTCTAAGATCCGGATCTATGCAACCACGATCCCGACTGATTATGTGATCCCGACTTTCATGGAAAATGCCACTTATCGCAAAGGGATCGCTTGGCAAAATGTCGCCTATAATCAACCGGCCCATCCTAATTTCTTATTGAGTGAAGGTGTCAAAACCAGCCATGTCACGGTCGATACGGTAACGGCAAATGCTGTCAAATTAGACTTTACCGCAGCCTCTGATGGGGTCAATGGGTATGATGTCCAAGGCTATAAAATCATGCGTTCTGAAAAAGATCAAAACGCTTTTGACACGGTCGCCCAAAAGACATGCGATCAATTAGAAGCAACAGCAGACGGTTTTACTTATACAGATGACACAGTAAAAGCAGATACGGCCTACGACTATGCGGTTTGTGCCGTCGTCAATGGGCGTGCTTCTTATCTGTCACGGACGGTAAGTGCCCAAACTGAACCAGCTGTGGAAGTCGCAGCGGTTGAGTTAAATGTAACAGGGATCAAGACGCTCAAGAAAGGCGCAAGCTTGCAACTGGCAACCAAGGTGACACCAAGTGAGGCTCAAGCTGGAACGCTGACTTATGAAACGAATCGGCCAGAAATCGCGACGGTGGATGAAAGCGGCCAAGTAATAGCTGTCACGAGTGGAACGGCTAAAATCTCAGTGACGACTGAAAATGGCAAGACAGCTTCCTTTACCCTACGTGTGACGAAATAAGGAGACGATTTTTTTGAAAAGCAAAGTCCATCAAGGCCTGCAAATTTTTCAACGAGGGACCAAAGCAATTTCCCGTTTGATCAACGTTCTTCTGCTCGTGATGTTCCTTTTGATCGGCCTACAACGCTTTACGCCGGTTTTCTCAGAGTACAGTTTGAAGACGATTTTGACAGGTAGTATGCAAGATACGATGCCCCAAGGTAGCTTGATCCTAGTAAAAGAAATTGCCACCGATAAGCTTTCAGCAGGGGACGTGATCAGTTTTCGTAGTTCGGGTGAAACCGTGACGCACCGGATCAAACAAGTGAGCACAAAAAAAGGGGAACGGACCTTTATTACTCAAGGCGATGCCAATGCTTATGCAGATCAAATGCCAGTTTCTGAAGAAGCGGTGTTAGGTCAGGTCATCTTTGGGGTTCCTAAAATAGGTAGCTGGCTCTTACGTCTCAAACAACCACAAGGAATGTTGGCCTTGTTACTAGCTTTATGGACTTTGTATTTGGGTGAAAGTTTAATCGATCAGATCATAGAAGTGATCAATAAAAAAAGTGAGGATGATAATTATGAAAATGCCTAAAAAATTAGTGTTGACGGCTGGTGCGCTGCTGATGGTCGGTGTGGGCTCCACCTATGCGTGGTTTACCACAAGTGATGCCGATACATTAGCTGTTTCGATGGGAGAATTGGGTGTAGAAACCAATTTAGATGCTCTCAGTGACGAGGATGGGATCGATCTAGAGCCTGGTTTAGTGGTAGAATCGACCGGCTCGATCGAAAATACCGGGAGTTTATATGCGCTCGTTAAGCTTGAAGATGAGACCTCGGTCACTTATAAAGGCACTAGTGAAGCTGTCGTCGCCCCTGAAAATACGGTCGCTTTTACCTTCGCACCTGAAAATGATAATTATGAAGATTGGGACAATGGCGTGATCTGGTACACGGATAACAATGGCGGTACCTATCTCTTGATGGACCCATCGGCTACTCTGGGGCTTTCTGTCGATGCGGATCTAAATGGGGAAACGATCGATAATTCATTCATGGGTGCTCAAGTGAACTTTAAAGTGAAGACGCAAGCTACTCAAGCCTTAGAAGGCGCTGTTCAGTCAGAATTTGGGATCACCTTAGAAGAGCTTAAACCTTACCAAGTAGAAGGACAATCCTTGAACCGTGCGGCAACTGATCAAGCCATGGCGCATTTGTATGAAGTCATGGGACGGAAATGATCAAAATCTTCCCAAAAAAGCTAGCTTTGATCAAAAAATAGGCACACAGCGGCCGCAAAAATTGGAGGAAAACCAATGAAAAAGAAGTGGAAAAAAGTGTTTCTGGCAGGAACCGGTCTGATGCTACTGCTTGTCGGTGGAAAAGCAGCTCAAGCTGAAGAAAAGCATGACTATCTCTTTGGCAGTGATGTGACGGCCGATACGGTCTTTACTGATGGGAGTGGTTTTGGCTTAAAGGATTACACCTATCCTGATGAAGCCAAGGGCTGGGTGGATAACATCTACTACAGTCGCAGCGCCAATGAAAGTCCGGGGGCTAGTTATGCAGAAACGTTCGAAAATTATTTAGCCTTGAGCAATCAGGTTTGGACGGAAACGGAAAGTTCTGGTTATGGCGTCTATCGCTATGAAAATACGACGGGGTTTGCGGTCAAATTAGAGCCGCAAGAATATACGGTGACGGTCACCTTTACCAACCCAACAGAAAAGGACTACTTGGCGATGGTCGAGGCGGAAGACATTACCAAAGTCAGTGAATTAGCTGTCTCGGCCGGTCAAGACGTTGCTGCCACTTTTGGCGCCAGTTTGATCGATGGCACTTTGGATTTGAAATTTTTCAACTCGTCTAATGCTACCGTTTTTTCTGAGGCGCCGACGCAAACTGTCTATGTTAAAGATGTAACGATCGAACCTGCTGAAGTAAAAGAAGCCGGCGCAAAACCCACGATCTATTTAGCTTCTGATTCAACGGTCCAAAGCTATGATGATTATTATGATCCACAAACGGGTTGGGGCGAAACGCTTTGGGACTTCTTCGGTAACAAAATCGAACAACGTGAAGTCGAAGGAGCTTCTTATCATCAGGCAGAAATTTATGAGTCTGAAAATGCCATTGTTGAAAACCGTGCGATCGGGGGGCGTAGTTCTAAATCATTTGTCGAAGAAGGCAAACTTGATGAACTGCTTGATGATATCAAACCCAATGATTATTTGTTGATTCAATTTGGGCATAATGATGCCACAGCGGTGCGGCCTAACCGCTACGTCGCAGTCGACGATTTTGCTAATTGGCTGCAAAAGTATGTCGATGGGGCCAAGCAACGCGGGGCGACCCCCGTTTTGGTGACACCAGTGGCTCGTTATAGTTATAATGACGCGGGCTTTAAAGAAGATTTTAAAGCTTATGGGGATGTCATGCGCCAAATGGCCGCCGAACAAAACTTAGCTCTGATCGACTTGAGTCAAGCTTCGGTCGCTTTGTGTAATGAATTCGGCGTAGAGGGTGCTTTGTCGTTCTTTCTACATGTCAAACCGGGTGAATACGAAGGAGCTTATGCCAATGGGGCCAGTGATAGTACCCACTTACAATATTATGGTGCCTATAAATTTGCTCAATTAGTAGCTAAAGGCATTACGGAGATGGATGTTTCCCATCTCGATACCCCCACACAAGCAGCCATCCTTAACTTAGCACATAAAGTTGTTTTTGAAGAAAGTACGGCTGTGCCAGCAAAAATCGCCAATGTCAAGATCACTTCGACCGGTTCGACTAGTGTGACTTTGGCTTGGGATAAAGCAGCCGGCGCGGAAATTTACTATGTTTATCGAGCCGAATTGGCAGCTGGACAAGAAGCCAGTGAGATCGACTTTAGTCAGGCGGAACGTTATGCGGTGGCGGTAAATCCGACCTTTACGGATAAGAAAATCGCCAAAGGAAAACGTTATGTCTATGCTGTTCGTGGTTTCAATGATAAGGGACTAGGCGATTTGTCCGATAGCGTGGCAGTCTCCGCTAAGGCTTCTGAGTATATGTTTGATATCAATTGGCAAAATTCCCCGACACTTGATGGTTGGACAGGTGTCAATAATGATACGGTTTATTCAAAAGAAACGGGTTTTGGTTTCCAAAAAGCTATGGGAAATGGTCGTTATCGCAAAAATAGTGGGGCTGATGGGGCCGATGTGATGGGCGAAGATTTCACACTTTCCGAAGGTGAATTCATGGTCGATCTACCCAATGGCGTCTATGAAGTGACCGTCTATGCCGGCGATCTATTAGCAGGAACCTCGACGATCAAAGCGACTTTCACGATGGAAGGAAAAGTAGCCGGGACGATCTCAAGTAAACGGCAACTAGGGTCATTGACGACAAATGTCGCCGTTGAAGATGGCCAATTGAATATCGGCATTGGCGGGACCAATCCCTATTTCAACGGTTGTGAGATCACGCCGCTCTTACTGGCACCAAGTGGCGTGGCTATTTCTGAGAAAAGTGTCGAAGGGTCTAAAATGAGCTTTTTGATCGGCTTTAATCCGGTTGAAAACGCCAGTGCCTATACGATCTATGGGAAAAAAGCCACTGATAAAGAGTATGCAGTGATAAAAAGTTTTACAACTGAAGAATATCAAGCCGATGAACTAGCTTGCCGGGCCATGATCGCAACGGTAGGTGAGACCTACAACTACTACATGACAGCAACACTGGCAGATGGTACTGAAACGGTCAAAAGTAATGTGGTCGAATTGGTTGCGCTTGATGAAAACGTTGAACTACCAGACCAACCAACCGATATTAAGGTGACCTTAGCCAAAGATGATGAAAAAACGTTGACTTGGCTAGCCGATGACAAAGCGACGGAATATATCATCTACCGCTCCGAAAGTGCTGAAGGAAAATTTGTGACGATCGGTACGTCCAAAGAAGCTAGCTATACCGATAAAGACCAGGCTTTGATCGGCAACCGGACCTATTATTATCAAGTTCAAGCTAAAAATAAGGGCGGATCTAGTGAGCTTTCTGAAGTTGTCACTGTCAAACCATTGGAAGGACCAGCGATCGTGACGCCGACTGCGGAAACTTTGACGGATCGTGGCGTGGTTGCGATAAATTTAGCTGGTGCCAAAGGTGGCGAAACCGTCATTTCAGCAACGGATAAAGATGGGCAAGCTTATGAAAAAGGCATCTATCTTTCGTGGCGCAGTTTAGCTAACGATGATAAGAAGACGACTTATGATGTCTATCGCGGTAAGAAAAAAGTCGCTTCGAAAATCTCAGAGACGAATTTTATTGATGAAAAAGGCAAGGCTAGTGATGTTTATAAAGTAGTCGGTTCGACTGATGAAAAACTTGGCATCACAGCTCTTGAAATCAAACCTTGGAACGATCAGTATTTGGAATTGCAACTCTGCAAACCTGTGGACCAAACGATGCCAGATGGCAATGTGGCGTCTTATACGGCTAATGATATGTCCGTTGGTGATCTAGATGGTGATGGGCAATTGGAGCTTATCGTTAAATGGTATCCGACGAATGCGCAAGATAACTCAAAAGGTGGTTATACAGGGACGGTCTTCTTGGACGGGTATGATATCGATTTTTCGACAGGTGAAACGAAGCTCTTATGGCGTGTCGATCTGGGTGTCAATATTCGCGCTGGCGCTCATTATACTCAATTTCAAGTCTGGGACTACGATGGCGATGGTAAGGCCGAAATTGCTGTGAAAACGGCTGACGGTACGACCACGTTTAAGAGTAATGATGGGACTGACCAAGAACTTGAAGAAACTGGTTTTGTAGGCGCAGTAAATACCAGTGCTTTACCGACTGATAAGATCAGTAAAGACTATGACTACCGCAATGATTCCGGTTATGTTCTAGATGGCCCCGAATATTTCTCGATGTTTAATGGCGAAGATGGGACGCTCGTTGGCACGACTGATTACCTGCCAGCACGTGGCAGTGTGGCTGCTTGGGGCGATGGCTATGGCAACCGTGTCGATCGTTTCTTAGCAGGGACGGCTTATCTAGATGGAAAATCTCCTTATGCGATCATGGGCCGGGGGTATTATACACGAACGGCGCTGACGGCTTACTATCTTGCGGACACCGATAATGATGGCC
>JBFLGC010000068.1:0-12708 GCA_041859945.1 Tetragenococcus sp. | reverse complement strand
GTCTCTGATTTTTATTCCAAGTTCTACGATTTTATTCAGTTTTTTGTCCTACCAACACAAATTGACATAGAACCTTTTAAAATCGTTCTTAGAAAGCTTTGATCAGCGGTGTTTTGAAACATTGATACGATTGATAGCTCGGTGTAAAGCTACCTGAGCCCGTTTCAATTCATCCACATCAGATTCTTTTTTCGCTTCTTCAATCTTATTTTCTGCACGTTGTTTCGCTCGCTCAGCTCGTGATACATCGATATCACGTTCCCGTTCAGCACTATCAGCAATGATCGTTACTTTATCATCTCGTACTTCCATGACACCGCCGTTTACAGCGATCCAATCTACATGGGTGTCAGCGTCTGTACGTTTGACCCGCACTTCATCGATATCTAAGGGAACGATGATCGGTGCATGCCGTGGTAAAATCCCCAGCTCTCCATCTGTGGTCCGCGCGACGACAATGACTGCATGATGATCATATACAAGTCCATTAGGCGTCACTACATTAACTGTTAAATTTGGTTTCATAAGGCACCTCTTTCTAGTAGCCTAATTTCTTCGCTTTTTCAACAGCTTCTTCGATCGTTCCAACATTGCGAAAGGCTTCTTCAGGTAAATCATCATGTTTACCTTCCAATATTTCTTTGAACCCTTTGATCGTTTCCTTTACAGGAACGTAAGATCCAGGTTGACCTGTAAACTGCTCGGCAACATTAAAGTTTTGTGATAAGAAAAATTGAATCCGTCGTGCTCTAGCGACCAAAACCTTTTCATCGTCAGACAATTCGTCCATTCCTAAAATAGCAATGATGTCTTGCAATTCACGGTAACGTTGTAAGGTATGTTGCACTTCAGTAGCTACTTGATAGTGTTCTTCTCCGACAATTTCAGGCGCTAGCGCACTGGAAGAGGAAGCTAGTGGATCCACAGCTGGATAGATCCCTTGTTCAGTCAATTTACGTTCCAAATTCGTCGTTGCATCCAAATGGGCAAAGGCGGTCGCCGGTGCTGGGTCCGTGTAGTCATCAGCTGGGACATAAATGGCTTGGATCGACGTAACTGATCCCTTTTTAGTCGATGTGATCCGTTCTTGTAACTGACCCATTTCAGTCGCCAAAGTCGGTTGATAACCAACTGCTGATGGCATCCGTCCTAACAATGCTGAAACTTCAGAACCGGCTTGAGTAAATCGAAAAATATTATCAATAAAAAGCAATACATCTTGACCTTCTTCATCACGGAAATACTCAGCGATCGTAAGTCCGGTCAAAGCGACCCGCATCCGTGCACCCGGTGGTTCATTCATTTGTCCAAACACCATGGCCGTTTTATTGATGACCCCAGATTCTTGCATTTCAAAATAAAGATCATTTCCTTCACGGGTACGTTCACCAACACCAGTGAAAACAGAAATCCCGCCATGTTCCTGAGCAATATTGTGGATCAATTCTTGGATCAGTACCGTTTTTCCAACACCGGCACCACCAAACAGTCCAACTTTACCACCTTTTAAATAAGGTGCTAATAAATCGATCACTTTGATCCCTGTTTCAAGGATCTCCGTACTCGTGCTCAGATCTTCAAAAGCAGGCGCTTCCTTATGGATCCCACTACGCGGTGCATCTTCAGGAAATGCTTCCTTTAAATCGATCGTTTCACCTAAAACGTTAAAAACCCGTCCTAACGTTTTATCTCCTACTGGTACGGAAATAGAAGCGCCTGTATCAACGACTTCCATACCACGTTGCAGACCGTCTGTCGATTCCATAGCGATCGTACGGATGACCCCATCGCCGAGTTCAAGCGCTGCTTCCAACACGACTTTGGTTTTATCGTCGTCATTTTTATAAACAATCAGTGCATTATTGATGTCTGGTAAGGATTGGTCGAGCGAAAACGCTACATCGACGACCGGACCAATAACTTGGACAATCTTGCCTGAGCTCATTTATTTTCCTCCATTCCTTCACAAATCATTCCAGAGCCGCTGCCCCACCAACGATTTCGGTAATCTCTTGCGTGATTGCTCCTTGTCGGGCACGGTTATAGGAAACCGTCAAATCATCAATGATCTTACCAG
The DNA here is from genome assembly GCA_041859945.1 of Tetragenococcus sp. Classification (GTDB taxonomy): domain Bacteria; phylum Bacillota; class Bacilli; order Lactobacillales; family Enterococcaceae; genus Tetragenococcus. The sequence continues at coordinate 10,631 of JBFLGC010000068.1, read as the reverse complement.
CATTGTCAGTGGCTGTTTTCATCGCGGTCATGCCAGCTGCATGTTCAGCCGTTTTAGCATCGATGATCGCGCCATAAATCAAGCTTTCAGCATATTGAGGGAGCAATTGATTCAAAATGTCTTCTTTTGAAGGCTCAAAAATGTATTCTAATTCATAACTTGTTGCTTCAGAAGGATTCAGATCCGAGATCGGCAACATTTTTTCAACTCGAAATTGACTCGTCAATGAATTGACATGATGATTGTAACAAACATGAAGTTCATCAAAAACTTCATTCTGATACATAGAGGTAGTCAAATTCACGATTTTGCGGACTTCTTCAAAACTTGGGTTATCAGAAAGATCACGCAGTTCATAAGCAATATCGATCCCTCGTGCCTTGAAAAAGTCGGCACCTGTGCCACCAATGGCAAGCATGACATATTCTTCAGATGATTCATGATCCGATTCCAACATATTCATCATCTGTTTTAAAATCGAACTGTTATAACTGCCCACCAGGCCCCCTTCAGAGGTGATCACTAAATACCCTGTTTTTTTGACGGGGCGGGTGATCAACATACTGTTCAATTCAACTTTTCCCTGGTTTTTTTTAATATCTTCTTTTGATAGCTGAGTAGCCATGATATGCGTGACCAACTCTCTCACTTTTTCAGAATAAAGTTGAAAATGTTCTGAGTGTTCTTCTGACTTTGTTAGTTTCGAAGCGGAAACCATTTGCATGGCTTTAGTGATTTGGCTGGTTTTTTTTGTAGAGCCGATCCGCTGTCTGATTTCATTTAAAGAAGCGCCCATCTTTTCTCACCTCTTTCATTCCTACTCATTGCCATCAAAATGATCACGTATACTTTGATTACTATGTTCCGAATCTAAAAAATCATCTTTGCAGGCTTTGATCGCCGCATCCAATTTAGCTTCATCTGGTAAATCTTTTGTGGTTCGGATCGTTTCAAACAAGTCATTTTGGTTTTTCTCGATATAAGCATAAAGATTTGCTTCAAAATCTAAGATCTGGTTGACCGGGATACTATCTAAAAAGCCATGTCCTAAGGCGTATAAGATCACCACTTGTTTTTCAACTGGTAGTGGTTCATGTAATTTTTGTTTCAATACTTCTACCGTTCGTTTGCCACGATTCAATTTCGCCTGGGTCGCCTGATCTAGGTCAGAACCAAATTGAGTAAAGGCTTCTAGTTCACGATAGCTAGCTAGATCCAGACGCAATGTTCCAGAAACTTTTTTCATTGCTTTGATCTGTGCCGAGCCACCTACCCGCGAAACGGAAAGTCCGGCATCAACAGCAGGCCGTACACCTGAATAGAACAAATCACTTTCCAAAAAGATTTGGCCATCCGTGATCGAAATCACATTAGTCGGAATATAAGCCGAAATATCCCCAGCTTGTGTTTCTACAAATGGGAGAGCCGTTAACGATCCGCCCCCTAGTTTATCGCTTAATTTGGCAGCTCTTTCCAATAAACGAGAATGGAGGTAGAAAACATCCCCTGGATAAGCTTCACGACCTGGTGGACGACGTAATAGCAAAGATAATTCACGGTAAGCAACAGCTTGCTTTGATAAATCGTCAAAGACGATCAAGACGTGTTTACCATTATACATAAACTCTTCACCCATTGCTGTTCCAGCATAAGGGGCAATGTAAAGCAATGGAGCTGGTTGCGATGATCCTGCTGTCACAACGATCGTATAATCCATGGCGCCGAATTTTTTCAATGTTTCAACTTGCGTACGTACCGTCGAATCCTTTTGTCCGATCGCCACATAAATACAGATCATATCTTGTCCTTTTTGATTGATGATCGTATCGATGGCAATCGATGTTTTCCCGGTTTTTCTATCACCAATGACTAGTTCACGTTGTCCACGACCGATCGGAACTAGGGCATCGATCGTCTTAAGTCCTGTTTGCATGGGTTCTGATACTGATTGACGCGCCATGACTCCAGGTGCTTTTGCCTCAACGGGCCGACTCTTTGAGGTTTCTATCGGGCCACGACCATCGATAGGTTGTCCCAATGGATTGACCACGCGTCCGATCAAAGCTTCTCCAACGGGTACTTCCATGATCCTTCCCGTACGTTTCACTTGATCTCCTTCACGAATCGTTTCAAATTCACCCAAAATAATGATCCCAACATCATTTGATTCTAAGTTTTGTGCCATACCAAAAGACCCATTTGAAAATTCGAGAAGTTCTCCACTCATGGCATTTTCTAATCCGTGAGCCCGAGCAATACCATCACCGACATAAGTAACGGTACCGACTTCTTCCACAGACAATTTATCTTGATATCCTTTGATTTGTTCCTTGATCAAAGCGCTGATTTCCTCTGCTTTGATAGCCATTCGTATCACCTCTTTACAATGATTCCTACACTTAGTTACCTAATACTTTCCTTAATTGATCGAAGCGACTTTTTACACTCCCATCGATCAGTTGATGGTTAGCTTCAACTATCACGCCACCAATGATCTTAGGATCGATTTTTTCTTCGACCAAAGCGCTTTGATAGCCAAAACGTTTTGCTACTACTTGCGACAACTTTTGTTTTTGAGTCTCATTCAAAGCAACTGCCGTCGTGACTTTTGCCAAGACGATTTTTTTTGCCTCATTGTATTCTGTTTGAAATTCGTTGATGATTTGGTCGATATCATACATTCTGCCATATTGAAAAATGATCTCTAAAGCATCATGAACAAGACCATCAAAGTGTTGGTTGATCGTATCCATGAGGGCTCGTTTTTCATGCAAGTTTAAGGCCGGAACACTTAACATATTGCCTAAGCCAGGATTATCATCAAAAATTTCTTTTACAGTTTGCAACTCTTCCAAGATTCGTTCTTCGGTGCCACTTTCGACCGCCAGTTCAAAAATAGCTTTACCATAGCGTTTGCCAACTGTATATTTATCTAGTTTCATCAGTAGCGCCTAAATCATTGATGTATTGATCGATCAAATTTTGATGTACCTCAGGAGAAAGCTCTTTATTCAATATTTTTTCAGCGATCTCAAGCGAAATTTCTGTCACGTTACCTTTAACAGCTTGTAAAGCCGCCTGACGTTCCAATGAAATATCTTTTTCGGCACGTTCTTTGATCTGAGATGCTTCATTATTAGCATCGGTTAGAATATGTTGGCGGTCTATTTCTCCACTTTTTTGAGCATTTTTAACGATGTCCGATGCTTCTTTTCGAGAACCGGATAATCTTTTTTGCGTTTCTTCTTCGTGTTTCTTTGCCGCGATACGTGATTGCTCAGCCGCATCGATATCATTTGCGATTTTGTCTTCACGTTTCTTCAAAACTTCAGCTATCGCATTCCACGCAAATTTTTTTAATAGCACAAGTAAAAGAAGAAACGAACCCGTTACGACGACCATACTACTGATCGTGGTGTTATGCACTTCTGCAACAGAAAGTACCAACTGATTAAGCATAATGTCTCGTCTCCTTTATAAATGGTTACTTGCCTTTTTGATTTTTACTGATCCAACTACTGCTTTACTTTGCAGATATATTAGGAAAATCATAAAAAAAGCAGAAGGATCCGTAGAAGAAATCACTCCTGCACTTATCCTGCTATAGTACCATTAGTAGTGCGACAACGACGCCTAAGATAGGTACAGCTTCGACAAAGGCCATCCCTAAGATCATCGTTGAACGAACGTCCCCAGCCACTTCTGGTTGGCGAGCAATAGATTCTAATGCGGTCGATACGACCTTCGAGTTCCCAAAAGCGGCACCAAAAGCTGATGCGATGATTGCTATACTTGCTGCGATGTATTGCATAATAATTTCCTCCTAAAATTTAAAATCTTTTCTTTATTTATTCTTTTACTACTTTATGACTAAGGAACACCATAGTCAAGGTTGTAAATACATATGCTTGAATCCCCCCGATGAAAAGAGAGAAACCAGCCCAAACCATTTCTAATACCCAAGCGACAGGCAATGCCAGCCAACCTAAGCCATTTACCATTCGAACGATCAATCCTACAAGGACTTCACCAGCGTAAATATTTCCGTAAAGACGTAAGCCTAAACTAATGATATTCGTGAAGTCTTCTAAGACCTTGATCGGTAAAATAAAAGGAATTGGTTCCATAAAAGCATTTTTAAAATATCCTTTTAACCCAAATTTCTGTGAGCCGAAAAAATGTGTCAGCAACATGACCATGAATGCCAAGGACAATGTTACGATAGGATCAGCGGTCGGGCTTTTCCACAAGGTCGTATCATCCGCTGTGACGATCTTACTTACCAATCCCAGCTCATTAGCCACTAAAATAAACATAAATAAGGTAAAAGCTAAGAAGTGGTAGTTCGAAACCTCATCTGAAGGTAATTGTGATGAAACAATGTTACGAACAAAATCAAGCACATACTCTAAGGCATTTTGTTTGCCTTTGGGCTTCATTTGTAGGTTTCTTGAAAAAGCAAAAACCACAGTAAAAACAATAACACAAGTAAGCACCGTCATCAATAGGATGGTTCCATCAAACCAAACTGGACCAATGTGAAACAGGAGTGAATGTTCTTCCAAAATTTCCCACCTCTTTTCCTCCTATAAAACTTGTTACTAAAATCGGGTCCTTCATTTTGGTAACTCTAATGACAATCGCTATCATACCACCTTCTAAAGAAAATTTCAAAACATTTTCAGTAAAAAGCCGCAATTTTTCACCATAAAAAAACAAATGGAAAAAATCAAACAACAAAGTTTTGACAATGACAGCTCGTTTCTTTAGAAAGTTTCGTTAAAGAAGATCTGCACAGTTCATATCATATCAAAATTACCGAAATTAGAGAAACAAAAACTATCTTTTTTTAATAATTTTTCATGACCCGCTCGATTTGTCTTTCTTGATCTTTTCGTTTCAGGGTCTCGCGCTTATCATATTCATGTTTTCCCTTGGCTAGACCGATCAAAACTTTAGCATAGCCGTCCTTGATATAAACCTTTAAAGGGATGATAGTTACCCCCTTGTTCTTGGCTTCACCGGCTAGTTTTGCAATCTGTTTTTTATGCAACAACAACTTTCGAGTACGCAACGGGTCATGATTGTAAATATTTCCTTGTTCATAGGGACTGATGTGCACATTCATCAAAAATGCTTCCCCTCTACTGATTCGCACAAAACCATCTTTTAAATTGATCCGACCATTACGGATCGATTTGATCTCCGTTCCTTGTAAAACGATTCCCGCTTCCATCGTTTCAAGGACGGTATAATCATGTCGAGCTTTTTTATTTTGTGCGATCAACTTTCCTTGGCCTTTTGGCATCATTCAACTTCCTTTCGAACTACTCTCTTTCTCTATCGGCCCTTTCTCCTTTATTTTTAAGTCTTTTTGGAGACTTTTTTTGTTTAAGTCGTTTTTTCTTTCTAGAAGGGCTATTTTTCTTAGTCTTTGAGACATTTTCTGATCCTTTTTTATTATTTTGAGCTTTATTCTTTTTCTTATGAATGGCTTTGTGTCGATCCTTTTTTTCGTCATTCACTAATTCAAAATCGATTTCACGCGTCAACGGATCGGCTTTGACCACCTTCACGCGCACTTTTTGTCCGATTTTGAACATATGATGTGTATGTTCTCCGATCAATGCCAATTGCGCCTCATAAAAATTATAATAATCATCGACGATCGTACTGATGTGTACCAAGCCTTCAACAGTATTTGGTAATTCAATGAACAATCCAAATTTGACGACCGAGCTTATGATTCCTTCATAAATTTCACCCACATGATCAGCCATAAATTCAGCTTTTTTCATCGCATCTACCTCACGTTCGGCATCAACAGCACGCCTTTCCATTTGTGAACTTTGAATAGCGATATCTGGCAACCTCTCCGCCCATTTTGCTTGATTTTGTTTGCTACGATCTACTTCATAAGAGCGGATCAACCGATGGACGATCAAATCCGGATAACGACGGATCGGCGAAGTAAAATGGGTATAATATTCAGCTGCTAAACCATAATGCCCTAGATTTTCCTCAGAATATTTTGCCTGCTGCATGCTCCTTAATAACATCATATTGATGACCATTGCTTCAGGTTTTGGCGCAGCAACGAGTAAGACTTGCTGTAAATCTTTCGGTCGGATCGTGCCTTTCGTTTGCTTGACTAAGATACCCAAAGCCGAAGCAAAATCAAAAAAGGTTTGTAATTTTTCTTCTTTAGGTTCTTCATGGATACGATATAAAAAAGGCAACTGTTTTTGGTTGAAATGTTTCGCCACTGTTTCGTTGGCGACAAGCATAAAAGATTCGATCATCTTTTCGCCAGTTCCTCGTGTTCTTAATTGAATGTCAAGTGGATGACCGTTGCTATCTACTATGATCTCGGCTTCTTTATCTTCAAATGAAACGGCCCCCCGTTTGGTACGCATCTTTTCTAAAACGTAATGCAATTCAGCCATTTCCTGAAACATTGGGACTAAATTTTCGTATCGCTCACACATTTTGGGATCATTTTCTTCCAAAATTTGATTAACTGAAAAATAGGTCATGCGCTCCGTCGTTTCGATCATACTTGGAAAAATTTCATAAGCTACGACCTGACCGTTTTGATCGATCTCCATTTGGCAACTCATCGTCAAGCGTGGCGTGTGAGGATTTAATGAACAGATTCCATTTGATAAACGTTGCGGAATCATCGGGATCACCCGATCAGTCAGATAAACACTAGTCCCACGCGCAAAGGCTTCTTGATCAAGTTGACTACCTGCCGTCACATAATAAGAAACATCGGCAATATGCACTCCTAAAAAGAAATTTCCGTTATCTAGTTTGCTAACAGTCACTGCATCGTCCAAATCTTTAGCATCAGCGCCATCGATCGTCACGGTCGTTTGTTGGCGTAGATCTCTTCGATCAGGATAATCAGCAGGATCGATTTTTTCTGGTATCTTAGCTGCTTCTGCTAGTACCTCATCGGGAAATTTATTAGGGATTCCTTTAGCTGTCACTATCGACAAAATATCCATACCTGGCTCATCTTTGTGACCAATGACAAACGTTACGATGCCTTCCAGTTTTTTTGGATAGCCCGGCTCTGGATAATGTGTGATCGTCACCTTGACGACACTTCCATCAATGGGACAGATTCCCTCGGCTGCGATAAGGACTTCAAAATTTTTTAATTTGCGATCTTTAGGCACAACCACGCCATAAAGATCAGTAGCAAGCTTCTTTTCTTCAGAAAAGGCTGCAAATTCACCTACTAGATCTTGGATGGCTCGCTTTTTGATAGCGGTGACTTTGCCTTCCGCCCCACGATCATCCACAAGATTACTCGACTTAGTTATTTCGATCGTAACTGTATCGCCATCCATGGCAAAACCGGTATGCTCTTTAGCAATATAAATATCTGTTTCTTCAGAATCGATCGTTACAAAGCCAAAACCACGTTCATTAGCTTGGAAGATACCTTCCAGGACGCTTTCCGTATCGCTTTGTTTTATCTTTCCATTTTTCGTAAACTTGAGAACCTCTCTTCTTTCCAGTTCCGCAACTGCCTGTACTAATCCTTTGAACGCTTTGCTACTTTGAAGGTCCAATTCTTTGGCGATTTCTTGCATAGAAAGGGTCTGATCTGTCTTTTGATCAAAAACTGCTAAGATTTTATCTTCTATTGATTTTCTCATTCACTCACTCTCCTTTTGACCAAGGTAGTTTATTTAAAAAGTCACTAACATCTTTTTCAAACTGCTTTCTTTCTGGACCAACTGTCACGACATGGCCGCTTTTAGGATACCATTGTAAGGTCAGCTTAGTCTGTTTCAATCCTTTGATCGTTTCAAACACAGTCACTGGATCTATCATTTCATCTAAGGCGCCTTGAGCAAGAAAAATCGGCGTTGTGATCATTTTCAAACGCTCACTCGTCTGTTGACTAAAACGATCGATTTCTCGCAATTGCTGTTTTTCCACGTCAATGATCTTAGCATATTTTTTAGCTTGCATTTCTTGAGTATCCGTTCCGTGAGCCATGACCTTCTTGGCATATTCCAAAAAACTATGATAGACATTTGTTTTGGTTGGAAAAATCGGTGAACAAAAAGCCCCCCCACCAACAAGTCCTAAATCTTTCTCCGTTAGAGCAGTGAGCGCCATGATTCCACCCATGGATAAGCCCAAAATAGCTATTTCATCATATCCTTTAGATTTTAAAAAAACGATCGCTTCTTTCGTATCTTGATACCATTTTTGCGGTCCTTCTTTTAAAATATCTTGCGGATCCAGTGTGCCATGACCGGAAAACATCGGCGAGTAAACCGTATAATTTTCGTTTTCAACAGCTCGACAAAGCATTCGTACATCATTAGGACTGCCCGTATAGGCATGTAATAAAATGACCGCTCGCTTACCATGTTCAACAAACAAAGGTTGCGGTAAAGTTATTCTTTTATTCAAGTAAAACACCTCTTATCTGTTATTCTACCATATTTCATTTAAATACAAAAAAAGTAGTACTATTTCTTTAGAATCAAAAAAAGAGCTTGAGTCGTGTGGCCCAAGCTCATCCGTTTATTTTGAAGATAAAAGAACCAAAACAAACAATAGGATCATCCAGATCGTTCCTAAAATTGCGGTCGATCGTTTCATTACTGCTTCAAATCCTCTTGCTTTTTGCTTACCAAATAGTTGATCAGCACCACCTGTAAAGGCACTTGCGGCACTGTTTTGTTTACTAGGCTGCATCATGATCGTAATGATCAACAGTACTGATAAGACCAATACGATTCCTAAAATAATAGTATACAAATCCATAACCCTCCGTCAGTAATTTCATTTCGTCTTTCTTACTGTAGCACATTTTATAAGTTTTGACTAGTCTTGAGTCGATTCGTCATAATTTTTTTTAGGATTGTGGTTACTTGCCAATATTAACAACCATAAATTTTTTAGGATTATCATTTTCCTAGGATTGACTATTTTTTCTAAAACTTCTTTGAGAACTTTCTTGTGATATAATAGACATAAAAGAAAGAAGGGAAAATATGACTACCTTTAAAGATCTAGTTAAAAAAAAATCGTTCGTACCGGCGCTTTGATCAATCAAAGGTCCTCTCATCTGAAACTTTGAGCGAACTCGTTGACTGTGCGCGTCTTGTCCCCAGTGGTGGCAATACACAAAGTATGCGTTATCGTACGGTCTCCGATCCCAAAGAATGTCAGCAAGTCTTTGAGACCCTTGCTTGGGCGGCTCAATACAAAGATTGGCCCGGACCAAAAGAAGGCGAGCGTCCTACTGGCTATATTTTTTTATTACGCGAGAAAAGCTTAAGCAAAACCGTTCATCATGATGATGGTATTGCTGCCGCTACACTAACGCTTTATGCGACTTCACTAGGATTAGGTTGTTGCATCATGCAAAATTGCCTGTACAGCCACGCCTTTAAAGCCCTTGGGATTGATAAAGAAAAATATGCCTTTAGTTGTGTGATTGCACTGGGCTATCCCATTGAACACGTACAGTTGGAAGAAGTTAAAAATAACGATACTCACTACTGGCGAGAAAATCGAGTGCAACATGTCCCCAAACGAAAACTATCTGAAGTTTTGATCAACAAAAAATAAATGCTTATTATGGATCAACTAAAGCCAAAAAAGAACTTTTTGAGATTTCTCCCAAAAAGTTCTTTTTTATCATGCTTCAAAATTATTTGTTTTTCAAATTATAGAAGCTTTGTAGGCCTTTGTATTCAGCAACTTCACCAAGTTGATCTTCAATACGTAGTAATTGGTTGTATTTAGCAATACGGTCCGTACGTGAAAGAGACCCAGTCTTGATTTGGCCAGCATTTGTAGCAACTGCAATATCAGCGATTGTTGAATCTTCTGTTTCACCAGAACGGTGTGAAACAACAGCTGTATAGCCAGCTTCTTTGGCCATTTCGATGGCTTCAAAAGTTTCTGTCAAGGTACCGATTTGGTTCACTTTGATCAAAACAGAATTAGCGATTCCTTCTGCGATACCGCGAGAAATGATTTCTGTATTAGTTACAAACAAATCGTCGCCAACTAATTGAACTTTGTCGCCAAGACGGTCCGTTAATAGTTTCCAACCATCCCAGTCATTTTCGTCCATGCCATCTTCAATAGTTAAGATCGGATATTTTTCAACTAAACCTTCAAGATAGTCAACTTGTTCTTCAGCTGTACGTTTTGCTCCTGTTTCACCTTCGAATTTTGTATAATTATAAACGCCATCTTCATAAAATTCTGAAGAAGCACAGTCAAAGCCAAGGTAAACATCTTTACCAGGTTCTAGACCGGCTGTCTTGATAGCTTCCATGATTGTTTCAACGGCATCTTCTGTCCCTTCAAAAGCAGGCGCGAAACCACCTTCATCGCCAACAGCCGTTTCAAGGCCACGAGCTTTCAATAATTTAGAAAGAGTGTGGAAAACTTCAGCGCCCCAACGTAAAGCTTCTTTAAAAGTAGAAGCGCCTACTGGTAAGATCATGAATTCTTGGAAAGCGATCGGTGCGTCTGAGTGAGAACCACCATTTACGATGTTCATCATAGGTGTTGGTAAAACTTTAGTATTAAAACCACCTAGGTAATGGTACAAAGGAATTTCAAGATAATCAGCAGCC
>JBFLGC010000067.1:0-12718 GCA_041859945.1 Tetragenococcus sp. | reverse complement strand
CCGCCACATACGGAACCGTACGTGTGGTGGTGTGAGAGGGGCGAAAAGTTATTAACTTTTCCCTCTACTCGATTGTTATAAAGCAACATAGTTTATCACCTTTTTTCACCATTCGTATCCGATCAGCTTGACAGGGGGTCGACCCCCTGTGATTCAATCAGTATACCATGAGGAGGGGATTTTTATGAAGTTTATTTTTTGGATCTTGTATGTGGCTTATGCTGGTGTGATGGGACTCGTTCCATTGTTTGTTTCGATCACTTCGACTTGTTCAAAAATGTTGGGCCTTTTAGGTTGCTTGTTGGTGCTTCTGACCTTTTATAAAGAAGGGTTTCTTTATGTTAGCTTGTTGGTTTTTTTAATAGTGGCTGTGATCAATGGTCACGATTCATTTGGTCAAGTGCATGTTTCTCATCTGCTCATGCGCATTCTTGTTTCCGCATTTTTGATTTTTTTATACCAAATGATCTAAAGCATGGGATCGCTTTGTGTCGATAAAGCTAAGTGCCCTATTTCACGCGCCATAGGTCACTTTATCTCTTGTTCCAGATCGCCACAAAATAGCGATCAGAAGTCCCAAGCCTAAGCACCAAAAACCTTGTAGGGCAAAATTTTGGAAGATCGTCTTTTGGTCTAGTTGGCCGGCCAACAAGCGAGCCGGGAAATAATAGACGGCAGGGATCGGGGTGAGAAAGGCGATCTTTTGGATCAGGGCAGGTGTCAGATCAAGTGGGATCACCAGGCCACCGAGAATGAAGAGGACACTCATCAAAACGTCGCGGACAACGAGGACGTTTTTAAGCCAGAAGGTCAAACACCCAATAGCAAATTGGATCTCAAATAAGAGCACAAAACCAAGTAAGGCACTTAAAAGACCTAAGGCAAAGGAACCGATAGTAAAAGGACTGCCTATAAGGGCGGCTAAAATTTCGACAAAAAATAAGGGCAAGTAAGTTTGTAAGAGGTGGTCGGACAAGCTTTGACAAAAGATCATGAAGGGGTAATTGATCGGGCGATTGAGCCAAACCAACAGGGTCCCTTGGTTGATTTTTTGCCAGAGATCATAGGTCACATACATGGCTGGGGCAAAGCCTAGCTGCAAGATATCGACATACAAAAAATAACTGACGATATGATTTGCGGAAATAACAGTACTGCCGCTCGCGGGTAAGATTCGCTGCCAGAAAAAGTAGGTGATCACTAGCTGCACCGGGATCGCCAAAAAACTTAACACAAAAGCAAGTTGAAAGACGCGGGCATTTTTAAAATTCATTTGAAAGACATCGAGATATTTTTTCATAGCTTTCACCTCACGAACCAGTCGACTGATAACGCAGTAAAGCGCGTTTTTGAACGAAGCAATAAAGACCAAAAATAAGACTGGTCAAAATCAGAATACCTAGCAAATAGAAATAAGGATGATTGATTTTACCGAGCATGATTTTGGTTGGGATCGTGGCCAAAAAAGCTAAAGGGACGATTCGCGTGAAGAAGTCCCCAATTTTTTTCGGCAAAATATCGAGCGGATAATTTTTAGCTTCTTGAAAACTAAAAACCAGTTCACGGGCGGTATAGATTTTGCCAAACCAGAAACACAAGAGGGAAAAGGTCCCATATAATAGAGCAAAAGCGACGCTACCTAAGAGCGAACAAAAAAGCGCGAGCCCGACATGGGTAAGTGGAGTGAAAAAGGCACTGCCGACGATCAAGATCAAAGCTAAACTAGCCTTTAAAAGCACCGAGAAACTACCCATTTTCTCTAATAAAACCGAAGCGATCGGGGCGACGGGCCAGGTCAAAAATTTGTCAAAGGAGCCGTCTAAAATGGTATATTCTAGGTCACGAAAGCCGAAAAAGCACCGATTGACGGCTTCGGAAAAGAGTGAGACAGCGACAAATAAGAGCAAATCGAGAGGACCCCAATTTTCTAAAGAAAAGCCGAGCTGGAACAAGGAGATCCAAAATAGGAATAAAGAAAAAATGTCTAAGGCACTAAAAGCCAGATTCATCACGAGATCGATCGGACTCTGGAAGGTTTTTAAAAAAGACAAGCGCATGTAACGCTTGACGAGTTTGAGTTTAGTCATGGTAGAGGTCATATAAAATATCCTCCAAATCGGGTGTAGTAACTTGAAACTTGGCACCGGTCAAGTAAGTCTGGATGAAAGGGGCGGTAGCTTCTTTGGGCATGACGAATTTCACCCATTCGGGATTTTTTTCGCGTAGGGCGGGATGGTCAGCGAGACTAGGCATGCTGGTTTCTGGATCGACCAAGATCACTTCTTGCTGAGACTCGATGGTTTTGAACGACTGATGATCCGCGTCCAACAGTTTTTGACCGTGATTGATCAACAGCACGCGTTGGCAGATTTTTTCGACATCACTGATATCATGAGTCGTCAGTAGGATCGTAGTGTCATTTTCTTGGGCCAAGGTCACAAAGAGTTGACGCAAATGATTTTTTGTCACGATATCTAGGCCCAAGGTTGGTTCATCGAGCAATAAAAGTTTCGGTTCGTGTAAGACGCTGACTAGAAGTTCGACCCGGATCCGTTGTCCTAGCGACATTTCGCGTACGGGTTTTGCTAACAGGTCCCCGATCCCTAAAATTTCCGTGTAATGAGCCAGTCGATTCTGAAACGTAGCTTTGTCAATGTTATAGATATCTTGCATCAATAAGACCGATTCCATGGCAGGGATATTGAACCAGAGACTGCTACGATTACCAAACATCACCCCGATTTCTTGCGCTAACTGTTTGCGTTTGCGATGGGGTTCTAGACCTAAGACTTTGATTGACCCTGCAGTTGGGGTCAGAATGCCACACAAACACTTTACCAAGGTACTTTTGCCAGCACCGTTGGGACCGACTAGACCAATGATCTCCCCGGCTGCAGCAGAAAAATCGAGTGCTTTGAGAGCGGGGAAAGCTTGTTTTTAGTGTGGTAAGTTTTGCTGACTTGGGAGAGTTCGATCGTGGGCATGTGCAGACTTCCTTTCTAATAACGTTAATTATACCACAAAAATAAGTCATAAGTTGGATGCCAATTATTTTGAGATAGTGTACAATAAAGAAGTAAAATCATCAGTTGGAAAGGAAAACGTTCTGTGAAAATCAATTTACTTTTTTCTATCGATGACAGATTCAGTGCGCAAATGAAAACGACACTGTATTCGATCCACGCTAACACTAGTCCGAAAAATGAATTCGAGGTCTACGTGCTCCAAAAAGAACCGCTTCAAGACGATGCGACGATTCAAAAATTTTGCGAAAGGTTACAAATGACCTATCACCCGATCGTGATCGGAGGGGATACTTTGTTTGAAAATGCGCCGATATCGGATCGTTATCCCGAAACGATCTACTATCGTTTATTAGCGCATCTCTATTTGCCTAAAACGGTGTCTAAGATCCTTTATGTCGATGCCGATATCTTGTGCATCAACGATATTGCCACTTTGTACCAAATCGATGTCAGTGATTATTTATATGCAGCGGCGAGCCATTCGCAGTTGACCAATATGAGTAATGTCATCAATAAAGTTCGTTTGAAGACCTATGAGTCAGAAGGCTATTTCAATTCAGGAATTCTCCTCATGAATTTGGATAAGATCAGGGAAAATGTCGATCCCGAAGATATTTTTCGCTTTATTGAAGAAAATCATCTGAATCTCTTTTTGCCTGATCAAGATATTTTAAATGGCATGTATAGCGAAAATATTCTCGCCATTCCCGACCAAGTGTTTAATTATGATGCGCGTAAGTACACGACTTATGAAACCATTAGTATGGGCCTTTGGGATCTGGATTGGATCTTTGAACAATGTGTGATCCTGCATTTTTGTGGCCGTGACAAGCCTTGGGAACGTAAATATCGCGGCCGATTTGCTGCTTTATATAAACATTATTGGTACAAAACGCTACGTTTGGACCGGCAAAAATAAAAAAGGACAATTTGGCCTTTTTTCTCGTTTCTAGAAGTGTACAAAAAATTTCTAGGAGTGAGGATGATGAAAAAATTACGGATCACCTTTCGTACCAAAGATGGCCACCAGCATACGTTTACGCCACGGGTCAATGTCGAAAAATTGACTCAAGCCCAATTGCGCGCCTTTCTCGTCAATTTCTTGTACGTCAATCAACATTCGCGTATGAAGGATACCTTTGACGGCGTCTTAAAAGCAGTCGTTGTGGAACGAAAAACCCAGCAATTGTTTCGACGTAAAAAATGGCAGCCAAAGAAAAGCAGTGTCTCCAAGCCCTAAGCGGCCTGGGAGCACTGCTTTTTGTTTCACGTGAAACATTTTAAATTTCGGCGAGTTTCACGATCGTTTCTTGCTGGTGGTGAATCATGTGGAGCTCCTGCGCGACAAGTTTGGCGGAAAAATCAGGATCGATCCCGACCTCGTCATAAGCATCGCCCAAACAAGCATAGATCACGATGGTCAAACCCGACTGAACTGAGAAAGCGACTTGAGGCAAGGCGGTTTTGGCGTAAAGTAGATTCGTATTGGGCTCGGGATAAGTGATGGTAGCTGTAAGTTTCTCAGAAAAAGTCTTGATCCCTGTTGTACCAACACTTGACTGATAATAGGCGGCTGTAGTGGAAGCCAAAAGAAGCTTGCCATCATCGGGCGCCGAAAAAGAACCTGCGATGAAATTTAAGGCACGCTTGGTTTCGATCACGTGGACACGGACATGCCACGGATAAGTTGGGACTAAAAAAGTACGGACTTTGGTATCAGGATACGGTTGCCAAAGGGCGGTGACATAGTCATCATGGATCGCATAATCCTCATAGCCAAAAACCGTTTCAAAATGGCTGGTTTTTTCGGAAACCGCCAGCGTATTGTCAAAAGCGCCTTGCTTGGGTAAAATGCCTCCTTTGGCGACGCTGACACCAAATGTGGTCGAGTAGACGAATTTTTCGTATTTAGATTCACCTTGGGCATGCTCATGGCTATGTTGGCCGGCGGTAAAGGCTTGAACTTCGCTGCCGGAGTGGTTATGGATCAAAAGCATCCGACTATAAGGGTTGACGACTTTTTCGGGAAAATCAGGTTGGGACGCTTCCACTTGCCAAAACGGGTGCGCCTCATCTAAAGCCAATAAGATATAATTTTTCATGGCCCAATAAGGCGATCCAGGTGCATTGTAACCTTCTGCCATGACCAAATTCGGATAACCGTAGCCGATCGTAAGCACGCCTTCCAAAGAAAAAATCGGCCGCTGAAACCATTGCCGCATGTTGTTAAGTAACAAATACTTGCTATTTTCTAAGGAAAAATCGACCCGATCGATTTCGGCAAAGACACTGGCTGCAAAATAAGCGGATTGGGCAAAGCGATAAGTCAAACTGCGTCCAAACGGCAGAGCAGTGCCATCTTTGGCAAACCAATCTTTAAAAGTCTTGGCAAAAACGGCACCCCGTTTACGGTAGCTGGCCAATTGGGGGATCTGTTGGTCCTTGGCTAATTTGCTGATCAGAAGGGCATAGTATTGCATGCCAAAAGGAATGTAGTAATCGATTTGATTTTCATAACCGTCAAAATACCAGCCTTCATCCAAATAATACGTTTCGATGGCTGCCAGGTCAGCCGTGAAAAGTTTGCTGGGTAGGGGCAATCCGGCATGGTCATAAAAAGTATTGACCAAGATCCGGAAAAACAGCCAGTTGGTATTGGGAATGGTATGCGTGTTGATCTGATTGGTCCACGTATAAATGTTTTGTTTTTGGGCATCATTTAAGTGGTCCCAGAAGCTTTTTTTGGTCAAAATCAAAAAAGTTGCTAAGGAGCCCATTTCGACAAATAATTGATCGTAATCATGAAGTTTGCCCCAATAATCAGGACTTTCGGGATCGCAACCAGCTAAGATCCCTTGACAAGCGGCCTCATAGTAAAGCGGATATTGGGCGATTTTCTTTTCATGACTAAACAAAGGCCCCAAGCCCCACAACGTCCGCATGAAACCTTCGATGTCCCGCCGCTTGCAATCATAAACTGAACCAGTATCGCTCAAATGAACGCGACCCGGCGTTTTTTGGTCGGCCATGATCCGATAAACAGGTGCCAACAATTCAAATAAGGAAGCTTCAAAATCTTGATAGGTTTGCAAAGGGTTGTCTTTTAATTTTTGATTGTAATCAGTTGCCATATGCTCACTCTTTTCTACAAAAGGATTCGTTACTTGCAGTCTATCATTTTTGTGAGAAGTTGGGAAGTACGGGTGCAGGGTTAACGGGGATTTGACAAGAGAATCAGAAGAAACAGGACCCTCAATAAAAGGTGCGGCTCAAGAAAAATATCCGTGGGCCAAGAGCTGGCAATGAAGTGTGGACGGGATACTAGCCACAATTTTTTACTGTCCTTTGTGTTTTGTGGGACATGGATCGAGTTTTTTCCTCCACATTTCTCAAGTTGATCGGCTTGAGCAGTGCAGTCATAATTTTGCTATATATTAACTAAATAGTAAATTGTTTGATTGTATAAAAATGAAGTATCCAAAGCAAGTAACTAGTTAGTTGTTTTTGCTAAATCTTTCATAGGAACAATTGACACCCCTTCCATGACATGATAATTTTGATGAGTGAGAGAAAATAATTATCGAAATTTAACTAAATAGTTATAAACGGGAGGCTTTAAGATGCGACGTTCATTTTTAAAGATGGGAATGATTTTGATGACGGCAGCACTGGTTGGCTGTAGTGAAAAAACAGAAAATACGATATCTCAGGCAGAAAAGCAAAGTTATACCAATCCGATCAGTCTGGCAGATGAGTGGGAAGATTATGGGATCGGCGACCCGTATATTTTGAAATTCAATGGCACTTATTACTTATACTCTAGTACCCGCGACACCGATACGGGCATCAAGGTCTGGCGTTCGCGCGATTTGGTCGATTGGACTTATGAAGGGATCACAGCCGATATCGCCGAAACGCAAGCGGCCTATGCACCGGAAGTGATCTACTGGAATGGGTCTTTTTATATGTACACGTCCCCAGCTGGCAATGGTCATTATGTTTTAAAAAGCGATAGTCCCACGGGTCCTTTTGAACTTGTCACAGATAATATGGGCAAGTCGATCGACGGTAGCGTTTTTGTCGATGATGACGGCAAAATGTATTTTTCGCATGCTGGTGTCGATGGCATCGAAGTGGCTAAAATGGAGATCCCGACCGTCATGGGTCCCAGCGTGGTGAGTGGTGCCTACATGGACGGTTGGACGGAAGGTTCGACGATCTTTAAACGCAACGGCAAATACTACATGACCTATACGGGAAATCATGTCTTTAGTAAGGGGTACCGGATCGACTATGCTGTCAGTGATTCACCGACAGAAGGCTTTGTCCCAGCGAGTCAAAATCCTTTACTGCTCAGTACGACGGGAGCAACGGTCGGTTTGGGACATAACAGCATTTTTCGGGGACCAGACTTAGATACGGATTATATCGTGTACCACAATTTGGAAGGTGCAGGTGTAGTGGGGCCTTTGCGCCATATGGATCTGGATCGTTTGACTTGGAATGGACCGGATCTGGGAGTGTTTGGACCGACTACGACTACTCAAGAAGGGGCGGATCGTCCTAAATTTGAAGACTTTTTTGATGAAGCAAAGCTAGACTCCACTTGGCAGAAAAAGAAGGGCCGTTGGAAGATTGCGGATGGTTTTTTGGAACAAAAATCAAAAAGCGCGAAGCAAGCCATGTTGTTAAGTGAGGATAAAAGTAGTGCCGCTTATACGGCAGAATTTCATGTCAAAGCGGCAGAATCTAGCACGGATGGTCTTTTGGGTGCTGTTTTTTCCTATCAAGATGATAAAAATTATGGCCTAGCGGTGATCGATCAAGCGACCAACAGTTTCCAAACCCGTTTTACGATCGCGGGCGTTGATGAGAAATGGGAAACTTCCGAGTTGCCTGAAGATTTTGATGCCAGCAAACTCCATGAGATCCGGGTCGAAAAAGCACTTGATGGTTTTCGTTTTTATATCGACGGGATGCAAAAACAAGTGCGGACGGCCGATTTAGCCGGTGGTGCGATCGGCTATCTGACCGAAAACACGGCGGCTAGCTTTGGTTATGTGGCTTTTAGTGATTTGGTCGATGGCAGCAACAGCTTTGATTTTTATAAACCGGTACCCGGCACGATCCAAGCCGTTCATTACCAAAGTGGCGATCAAAAAGCCACGCAGGATCCCGTCTATCGTTTGGATGAACCCGTGACGATTCAGACGACTGATGACGGTAGTTATTATACGAGCTTAGAAGCGACGGATGAATTAACCTATCGCATCAATGTGAGTGCGGAAAGTGATTATGCGGTCGATCTGCGGGTCAAAGTAGCAACGGACGCCCAGGTGCAATTAACGCTGGATGGCGAAAATCTGGCTGACCCGATCACACTCAGTGCCAATGAGACGTGGCAAACTGTGACAACACCAAGCTTTGCCTTGCCAGAAGGACAACACGAACTGGGTGTGACGCTTGTTTCTGGAAGCTTAGATTTTGCCGAAATGACTTTCTTTGAACAACAAGATGTAGCGGCTGAAAAAGATAGCTTTGCAGACGGTGCGGACTTAGATTGGTCCATGTTTGAAAACTTTTGGGGAGCACAAGATCATGTCTTTGCACCTAAAGACGATGCTTTTTCCAAAGTGACCGTAGGCGAAACAGGCTGGATGGACTACTCCGTGACAACGACCGTGCAATTGACTGAAGACAAAGGTCAAGCTGGCGTGATCATACGTGGCACTAACCCGGCGAACGGTCGCGAGCTCAATCAAAATAACGAGAACTTTATCCAAGGGTACCTAGCTTTGGTCACGAAAGATGGCGTGACTTTGCGCAAACAAAATTATGACGCTGAAGAGTTGGCGCATGCGGACCAGCCAATCGATGCTTCAAAACCGCATCAAATCAAGGTCAGCGCTATTGGCACCCGGATCTTGGTTTACGTTGATGATAGCAAAGAACCTGTGATCGACTATGAAGACATCTCTGATCGCCCCTTCACCCACGGCAGCGCCGGTTTAACGAGTGCTCAAAATAAAGCCGAATTTACGGAATTTAGTATCGATCCTGAATAAGAAATAGGAATGTCTCGATTGCAAATCGTTCGTTTGTGATCGGGACTTTTTTTGGCTTGCCAAAAAAAGCAGTCAAAAGAAAGTGAAAGTGTTGTCTGCAATCAAGGAAAGCAGTCAAAAGAAAGTGAAAGTGTTGTCTGCAATCAGAGCAAGCGGCCAAAAGAAAGCGGAAGTGTTGTCTGCAATCAGAGCAAGCGGCCAAAAGAAAGTGAAAGTGTTGTCCGGAATCAAGGAAAGCGGCCAAAAGAAAGAGAAAGTAGTGTCTGATCCTGCTTAAAAACCGCCTAGTCTTTGCAAACGATTTATTTAGAAATTTCTGAAAAATTAAATTTTTTTCATTGACAATTCGTGTAGCAAGTCGTAAACTTAAACCAATTCAAGTAGGAGGCAATTTTATGTTACTAAAAATTAAAGCTAAGTCTTCACATTTGAATAATTTCTATTACTTTAGCTATTTTAGGTAGGCTTGTATTCGAGCTATTGGATGCAAGCGATCAAGCAAACTTGATACCGATGGCTAAAGCTTTGAGTGCAAAAAAATTAGCCATTTCGGGAAGTCCAAATGGCTGAGTTGAAAACTAATTTTCGATTTTATTTCATCCATTTAGAATTCTCTAAGTGGATTTTTTATTTGCCCAAATAACAAATACAGTGGGCATTAGGCCTTGGGAGGAAAAACAAATGAAAAAGATCGTAACACTAGCAACAACACTGCTTAGCATGTTAACACTTGCTGCCTGTGGCAATGGCGGTGACGCGACGGAGTCAACAGGGAGTGGCGATACAGCCACGAGTGCAGATGCGAAAAAGGTCGGCGTTTTGCAACTGGTCCAACATGGTTCACTAGATGCGGCCTATGAAGGTTTCAAAAAAGGGCTGGCTGAAGGTGGTTATACGGAAGGTGACAATCTCGTCATCGATTACCAAAACGCGCAAAATAACCAAGATAATTTGAAGAGCATGAGCGAAAAATTGGTCAAGGACAAATCGGACTTGATGCTGGCGATCGCCACACCGGCTGCCCAATCATTGGCCAATGAAACCCAAGATATCCCGATCGTAGTCACAGCCGTTACCGACCTTGTGGATGCTAAATTGGTCAAATCCAACGATGCCCCTGGTGGCAATATCACCGGCACGACCGATATGGTACCGATCGATAAACAGATTGCTTTATTACTCAGTGTCATCGATGAACCGAAAACAATCGGGATCTTGTATAATGCGGGTGAATCCAACTCCAAAGTACAAGCGGAATTAGCCAAAGCGGCGCTCGAAAAAGCCGGTATTAAGGTCAAAGAAAATACAGCAAATACGACCAACGATGTCCAACAAGCGACGACTAGCATGGCTAAAGACGTCGACGGTATCTACATTCCGACTGACAATACCTTCGCCAGTGCGGCAACGGTCGTGGGCGATGTGGCCAAAGAATTCAAGATCCCTGTCGTCACAGGTTCAGTCGATCAAGTAACGGATGGCGCGCTTTGTACCTTTGGGATCGACTATGAATCATTGGGCAAACAAACAGGACTTATGGCAGCGAAAATTTTAGATGGCGCTGCGACTCCAAGTGATATGCCGGTGGAATCAGCGGAAGATCTCCAACTGGTGATCAATGAAGACATGGCCAAAGCCATTGGGATCGATCCGACGACTATCAAAGAACCAGAATAAAAAGTTACCAATTTGAAGATTAGAGGAATGAAATAAATGGATATTTTGATCATCATACAATCGGCGGCCTCACAAGGCGTCGTCTGGGCGCTGCTGGCTATTGGCGTTTTTATCACTTTTCGGATCTTAGATATCGCCGATCTGACGGCTGAAGGGAGTTTTCCTTTAGGTTCCGGGATCGCGGCTATTTTGATCACAAACGGCTACTCAGCTTGGCTGGCTACTTTGGCCGGTTTTTGTGGGGGCGCATTGGCGGGCCTGTGTTCAGGATTGTTACACACCAAATTAAAAATCCCGGCTTTGTTAGCGGGAATCATTACCATGACCGGTCTGTATTCGATCACCAACCGCGTGATGGGGGCACCCAATCTTTCGCTTTTAGGTGAAAAAACGATCTTCTCCAGTTTACAAAATCGCGGCTTGGCTAAAGTCAACGCGACTTTGATCATTGGAGCGATCGTGACACTGCTTGTGATTTTGCTCTTGTTCTTATTTTTCCGCACCGAGATCGGTCTAGCCATCCGGGCGACAGGCGACAATATTGCCATGAGTGAAGCGAATGGGATCAACACCGACAACATGAAAATCATCGGCTATATGATCTCAAACGGCTGTATTGCCTTGTCGGGCGCTTTGATCGCGCAAAATAATGGCTTTGCGGATCTGAACTCAGGGGTCGGTACGATCGTGATCGGCCTGGCTTCGATCATCATTGCTGAAGTGATCTTTGCCAATCTCCCTTTATTGCCACGATTACTCACGATCGTTTTAGGTGCGGCGATCTATCGCTTTATTTTGGCGGTCGTCTTTGAATTCAATGTCCAACCATCCGATGCCAAGATCGCTTCCGCCATTGTGCTCGTTATCTGCCTTTCTTTGCCGCAGTTACGCGACAAGCTGCATTTTGGCAAAAAGAAAGAGGTGCGTTAACATGACGACAGTATTAGAAATCGAAAACTTACATCAAACCTTTGAAAAAGGCACGATCAATGAAAATCGCGTCTTAAATGGCATCGACCTTTCCATTGAAGCCGGTGATTTCATTACGATCATTGGTGGCAATGGCGCTGGTAAATCGACTTTGCTGAATAGCATTGCGGGGACTTTTCCCATCGATTCCGGCAAGATTTTCTTAAATGGCAAGGACATCACCAAGCAATCAGTTATCAAACGTTCCAAATACATCAGCCGGGTCTTCCAAGATCCTAAATTAGGGACGGCCGTGCGTTTGACCGTTGAAGAGAACCTGGCGTTAGCAATGAAACGAGGCAATCGACGGGGCTTTGATCTGGCCGTAAAAGCCAAGAACCGTCCTTATTTCAAAGAACAATTGGCCACTTTGAATTTAGGTTTGGAAGATCGTTTGAACACGGAGATTGGTCTGCTTTCTGGTGGTCAACGCCAAGCCATCACGCTTTTGATGGCGACTTTACAACGGCCAGATTTGATTTTGCTCGATGAACACAGCGCTGCCCTAGACCCCAAGACGTCACTTACGGTCATGAACTTGACCGAACAATTGATCCATGAGCACCATTTGACGGCCTTCATGGTCACTCACAATATGGAAGACGCTATTGCCTATGGAAATCGTTTGATCATGTTGCATCAAGGCCAGATCGTGGTCGATCTCGACGAAGCAGAGAAAAAACATCTGACCGTGCCCCAACTCATGGAACTCTTCCAAAAAAATAGTGGCAAAGAATTGAATGATGATCAATTATTGCTGAAATAAAATGAGACCCGTCAAATGCTATATTGGCGGGTTTTTCGCGGTGGAAAAAGTCGGAAATAACAAAGGAAGACGCAAAAGAATGTCAAATTCGGTAGAAGTCTTTTGCTTTTTTGGAAAATCAGTCGAGGATACGTTATAGAGCTAATTTCATAATTGCCTTTTTTAAAAAAGTAAACACTTGTCCAATTTTCAAAATATCAAATTTTTTGAAAATC
>JBFLGC010000066.1:0-12952 GCA_041859945.1 Tetragenococcus sp. | reverse complement strand
CGACGGTGTAATCATAGGTGCGTCCATCGCCCATGACACCCACGGAACGGATGCCCGGTAAGACGGTGAAGTATTGCCAGATATCACGGTCAAGATCGGCTGCGGCGATTTCTTCGCGTAAGATGGCGTCAGATTCACGGACGATTGCGATCTTTTCTTCGGACAATTCACCAAGGACACGAATGCCAAGACCTGGTCCTGGGAAAGGTTGGCGCCAAACGATGGTGTCTGGCATACCAAGTTTTGTCCCAACGGCACGAACTTCATCTTTAAACAAGGTATTCAAGGGCTCGATCAACTTGAATTTCATGTCTTTAGGCAAGCCACCGACATTATGGTGGCTTTTAATGGTTTGAGCCGTATCGGTCCCAGATTCGATGACATCGGTATAGAGGGTCCCTTGGGCCAAAAAGTCGATGCCTTCTTTACCGGCTAGGGCAATGGCTTCATCGTTAAAGACATAGATGAACTCATTGCCGATGATTTTGCGCTTTTGTTCCGGATCGGAAACACCGGTAAGTTTTTCCATGAAGCGATCTTTGGCGTCGACCTTGATGATATTCAAGCCAAATTTGCCACCCAGGCTTTCCATGACTTGATCGGCCTCATCTTTGCGCAACAAACCGTGATCGACAAAGATACAGGTCAATTGGTCACCGATCGCTTTTTGCAAAAGAACGCCCACGACGCTAGAATCGACGCCGCCAGACAAACCAAGTAAGACTTTTTTGTCGCCAACTTTTGCGCGGATAGCAGCGACTTGCATATCGATGAAATTGCCCATGCTCCAGTCACCCTTACAGCCACAAACATCAATGGCGAAGTTGCGCAATAATTTTGTGCCGTATTCGGAATGACGGACTTCAGGGTGAAATTGGACGCAATAGATTTTTTTAGCGGTATTTTGAATCGCCGCGATCGGACAAGAAGGACTGGTTGCCACGACCTCAAAACCAGCTGGTGTTTGGCTGACTAAATCGCCATGGCTCATCCAAACGGTTTGGTCAGACGGTGTTTCGCTAAATAAGGGCGCTTTTGTTTCATTCAAATTGATTTCGGCCTTACCATATTCACGATGATCAGCCGTTTCGACCTTACCGCCCAGACGATGTGTGATCAGTTGCATCCCATAGCAAATGCCCAAAATCGGGATCCCAAGTTCTAAGATCTCTTCATCGATGCCAAAAGATGCAGGATCATAGACACTATTTGGACCGCCCGATAAGACGATACCTTTAGGCGCCATGGCTTTGATTTCAGCGGCGGTGATCTTATGGCTCAATAGCTCTGAAAAAACACCTTGTTCGCGAATGCGTCGAGTGATCAGTTGGTTGTACTGACTGCCATAGTCTAGAACAATGATTTTTTCGACGTCGTTTATATTTTGCGAGTTTGTCACAATAGATTCTCCTTTTTATCAATATTTCTTTAGATAGATTTGATCGATCAGATGTTGCGTGGTTTTATGCAAGATCACATCGGCACGACTTTTGGTCGGCAAGATGTACTCCTTCAGATTTTTTAAGTTGACGTCACGCCAAACCGCTTTGGCCATCGTGATCGCATCTTCACGTTTGCCGATCGCGTATTGGTAATAATAGTTGGTCGGATCTTTAAAGGCAGTGTCAAGGAGGGCTTCAAAGCGTTCCAGATACCAGTGCTCGATCAATTCTGGATCGGCATCAACAAATAATGAAAAGTCGAAAAAGTCACTGACATAAATTTGTTGATTGGCCGGCAGTTGTAAGACGTTGATTCCTTCGACGATCAAAATATCAGGATGGTCGATCGTTTCATATTTGCCTTCAATGATATCATAGATCTCATGGGAATAAACAGGGATTTGCACTTCTTTTTTGCCACTTTTGACTTGGGTCAAAAAATCAATCAAATGCTCCATATCATAGCTTTCTGGAAAGCCTTTATGATCCATCAAGCCGCGTTCTTCTAAGACCTGATTGGGATATAAAAAACCATCCGTAGTGATCATTTGTACTTTTTGTCTAGGGAAAAGCCGTGATAACATGGTTTGGACCAGTCGCGCGGTGGTACTTTTGCCAACAGCCACACTACCGGCGATGCCAATAATAAAAGGGGGGACTTTGATGTAGCGATGTAAAAAAAGGCCCTTACTCAAAGTTAAGGATTCATATTCTTTCATATATAAATGGATCAAATGGCAGAGCGGAATGTAGATATCTTCCACGTCTTGCATCGAGATCCGGTCATTCAAACTTTTAATACTATCCAGTTCTTCCTGGGTCAACGGCATATGACTGCGCGTATAAAAACTTTGCCATTCTGCTCGAGGAATTTGGTAGTAGTTGGTATATTGCTCCATCAATGCAAAACTCCTTCATCAAAAATAAACACGCCTATAGTTTACCATAAAAGTAGCTGTTGCAAAGGGAAAATGTAAAAAAGTTTAGAGGAATGATCGAAAAAACGCCTTTCACTTGCTAAGAAATACTAAGCGAGGTAGGCATGGATCTGGAAACGAGAAAGTGGGGCTCAAGAATGGGTGATCACAAGGCGGAAAGTTAAAAAAGCAGCAGAAATCTAAAGAAGGAAGCTTATTTTCCATTAAACTATTTACAATCCTCATTTTTTCGGTATGATTACAGATGAGTAGAGGTGAAAAAATGGGCGAGTATTATTATAGTCAAAAGCCGCATGTGGTACATGATTTGGCAGAGTGGTCTTTTGTACTAAAGGGACAAAAATTGCATTTTATAACCGATAGCGGTGTTTTCTCTAGAAAGACAGTGGATTATGGGTCACGAGTGTTGATCGAGGCTTTTGACTGGAGCCAGTTGCCAGAAGGTCCGATTTTGGATATGGGCTGTGGTTATGGTCCAATCGGTTTGGCCCTGGCTGTTGCTTCGGGACGCGCAGTCGAGATGGTCGACGTCAATGAGCGCGCGGTAGCTTTAGCGCAAAAAAACGCGACCCTTAATCAGATTAATAACGTGATGATCCATACCTCAGATCTTTATCAAGAAGTCAAGCGACGGGACTTTGCAGCCATTTTGAGCAATCCGCTGATTCGGGCTGGTAAAGACGTGGTCCATCAAATTTTAACGGAAAGTTATGAGCATCTGCGAGTTGGCGGCACATTGACCGTGGTCTTACAGAAGAAACAGGGTGCTCCTAGCGCCAAAAAGAAGATGCAAGAAACGTTTGGGAATGCAACGATCATCAAAAAAGACAAGGGCTATTATATCATTCAAAGTAACAAAGAAGGCTAAGGTGACCAAAATGAAAGTAACGATTCGGCAAATCGCAGAAATGGCGGGTGTTTCGGTAACGACCGTTTCCCAGATCTTAAACAATAAGGGCAGTCGTTTTAGTGCTCAAACACGGCAAAAAGTACTGGATATTGTGGATGAATATCACTATAAACCAGATTTTTTTGCCTCAAATTTGATTACGCGCCACTCTAAGACGATTGGAATGATCGTGCCTGATGTGACGGATTTTTTCTTTTCAAAAATCATCGAGGGAGCCGAAAGCTATATCAATCCTCTAGGCTATATGTTGGTCTTGTGCAATTCACGTCATAGTTTAGACAAAGAGATCCAATACTTGCAAGAACTGTCCCATCGCTCGGTAGATGGGATCCTTTTGGCGACACCAAATCAATTACCGGAAGAATATGCAGTGACTAGCGACTTTTACCGACATCGTCCGTTGATTTTGATCGATCGCGGCATCAATCAACGTGATGTAGGTCGGATGTTGGTCAGAGAGTACGAGGGAGCCTATCAAGCGATCCGCTATTTTATCAAAATGGGACATAAAAATATTGGCCTATTAAAAGAAGTGACTGGCTATTATCAACTGGAAGAACGGTTCAATGGGTATCGGAATGCCTTGAAAGAGGCTGGTATCCCTTTTAAAGCCAAATATGTCGAAGAAGGGGAGCTAACGATCGAAGGAGGCTATCAGGCGGCTCAAAAGTTATTAAAACATAAAGAGGTGACCGCCCTTTTTTGTAGCAATGACGCCATGGCGATCGGCTGCTATCAAGCCATTTATGAAGCGGATCGTAAAGTCCCCGATGATATTTCCGTCATTGGCTTTGATGATCTGGCCCTGACGCGTTATATCACACCACCTTTGACGACGGTCCAACAACCCGTTTTTGATATTGGTTTTACTGCGGCTAAATTTTTGGTGGATGCCATTGAGTTTCCCGACCGCCGGATCCCTAATAAAATTTTTGAAACAAAATTAATTTTTCGTGAAAGCGTGAAGGACTTAACAACTTTGGAAATAAATCATTAGAAAAGGCTTCAGTTTTTGTTTGACAAGTTCCAAAGTTTCTTGTATCCTATAGATGAAAAGGATTACAAAATCGTCTTTCGTTTAGTAAAACGTTTTACCAAAGTGCTTTACCTAAGCAAAAAGTAAGGTATAATGAAAAAAGAACAGGGAGTGGAAATTTAAATGATGCGAATGGTGGATTTGATCGAAAAGAAAAGAGATGGCCATCCTTTAACACAAGCGGAACTGGCCTTCATAATCAGCAACTATACAACGGGTCAAATCCCTGATTATCAAATGAGTGCGCTACTGATGGCGATTTTTTATGAAGATATGACGGATGAAGAAATCTTGGCCTTAACGATGGAAATGGTCAAATCAGGGGATCAGATTGATTTATCTTCCATTAGTGGGATCAAAGTAGACAAACATTCCACAGGTGGTGTAGGCGATACGACGACTTTAGTACTGGCTCCTTTAGTCGCTAGTCTTGGTGTGCCCGTTGCTAAGATGTCCGGTCGGGGCCTAGGCTACACTGGCGGGACTTTGGATAAGTTAGAATCGATCCCGGGTTTTCAAATCGAGATCTCTGAAGCAGAGTTTATTCGGATCGTCAATAAAAGTAAGGTGGCTGTGATCGGACAATCAGGTAATTTAGCACCGGCGGATAAGAAATTATATGCGCTGCGTGATGTCACAGCGACGGTCGCTTCGATCCCTTTGATCGCAAGTTCGATCATGAGTAAGAAGATCGCTGCTGGAGCTGATGCTATCGTCCTTGATGTGACGACCGGTGACGGGGCCTTTATGAAAAATAGTGAGGACGCTAAACGTTTGGCGCATACCATGGTGCGGATCGGTAAATTAGCCGATCGCCAAACCATGGCAGTCATTTCCGATATGTCTGAACCCCTTGGTCAAGCTATTGGCAATAGCCTGGAAATCGTGGAAGCCATTGAGACCTTGCAAGGCAAGGGACCAGCTGATCTATTGGAAATGTGTTATGTTTTGGGCAGTCAGATGGTCGTCTTAGCTAAGCAGGCGGCTGATTTGGATGAGGCGCGAGCAAAATTAAAAGAAGCTCTAGAATCTGGAGCAGCTTTGGAAAAATTCAAAGAAATGATCCGTGACCAAGGTGGCGATGATCGTGTGGTCACTCATCCAGAAAGTTTACTTTCGGCGAAGTATAAATTTGAATTACGGGCCCAAAAATCAGGAGTGGTGCAAAAGTTAGTGGCTAATGAAATCGGGATTGCGGCGATGATGCTCGGGGCCGGACGAGTTACTAAGGAAGATACGATCGACCATGCAGTCGGCTTGAAATTGCAGAAAAAAGTGGGCGATACCGTTACCAAAGGCGATTCACTGGTTACGATCTACAGCAATACTGAAGCTATCGAGGAAGTCAAAACGTTACTTTATGACAATATAGAAATCGGCGAGACAGCGGTAAAACCGACGTTGATCCACGAAATCATTACCGAGTAGGAGGAAATTGGAAATGGAATTAAATCGCATGATCGATCACACGATCTTAAAAGCTGACACACCGAAACAAGAAGTCTTGCGAATCATTGAAGAAGCCAAAACCTATCATTTTTATTCAGTTTGTATCAATCCCACTTGGGTCAGTTTGGCTAAAGAAGAACTAAAAGGCGAACCTATCGCTATTTGTACGGTGATCGGTTTTCCACTGGGGGCCAACACGACGACTGTCAAAACTTTTGAAGCCAAAGAAGCCATCGAAAATGGCGCCGATGAAGTCGACATGGTCCTAAATATCGGCTATTTGAAATCAGAAATGTATGAGGAAGTAGAAGCTGACATCGCATCTGTCGTTGCGGTCGCTAAAGACCGAGCTTTGGTCAAGGTGATCATTGAAACAGCTTTGCTTACCAAAGCAGAAATCGTCAAAGCTTGTCAACTGGCAAAAGCTGCCGGAGCTGATTTCGTCAAGACTTCAACTGGTTTTTCAACAGCTGGCGCCAAGGTCGAAGATGTCCGTTTGATGCGCGAAACAGTTGGCAAAGAAATGGGTGTCAAAGCTTCCGGTGGGATCCATAGTCAAGCAGAAGCTCAAGCCTTGATCGATGCTGGTGCGACACGTTTAGGAACAAGTGCTAGTATCGCAATCATAAACGGTGCAACGGCCAGTGGTTATTAAGGAGGAAACTCATGACAAAAGCGGAAGAAAAATGGATAAAGGTGGCTACTGAAGCATTAGATAAAGCTTATGTCCCGTATTCACATTTTCCCGTGGGTGCTTGCTTAGTGACAAAAGCTGGTAAGCTTTATCAAGGGATTAATATTGAGAATGCCTCGTATGGATTAAGTAATTGTGCCGAACGAACAGCGATTTTTAAAGCTGTTTCAGAAGGCGAACGCGAGTTTAAACACCTTGTCGTGGCTGGGCACACGGACGATCCGATTTCACCTTGTGGCGCTTGCCGTCAAGTCATGGCCGAATTTTTCGAACCAGACATGCCGGTTACTTTGATCGGCGATGACGGGGTCACAAAAGAAACGACAGTGGAAGGATTATTACCTTATTCCTTTACTGAAAAAGATCTATAAATCACGGTTCATTCAGTCGTTGACTGTTAGAATAAAAAATCTATTTAGGGGGCTTTACAGTAAATGAAGAAAGCAAAATTAGTTGGGTTCAGCGCAGTCGCACTAGCCAGTGTATTTTTACTCGGTGCTTGTGGCGGCAACAATAGCGGGACCGACAGCACAGGTGCGTCAGCAACAGGGAGCAGTGCCACAGAAGCAGCAGGCAGTGTAGAACGTACGGCAGCTTTGATTACCGATACAGGTGGTGTCGATGACCGTTCTTTCAACCAATCTGCTTGGGAAGGCTTGCAAGAATGGGGTAAAGAAAACGATCTTGCAGATGGAACGGATGGCTATAAATATTTCCAATCTTCCAATGAGTCCGATTATGTACCTAATATCGATCAAGCATTGAATGCTGGCTTTGGAACCATCTTTGGGATCGGTTATAAATTGCAACCAGCTATCGACCAAGAAGCTGCAGCAAATCCTGATACCAATTTTGTCTTGATCGACGAAATCGCCAAGACAGATAATGTTGTTTCGGCAACTTTTAAAGATAACGAAGCGGCTTATCTTGCTGGGATCGCTGCTGCTTATTCCACAGAAACCAATAAAGTTGGTTTCATTGGTGGGGTCGAAGGTACGGTCATTGGTCGTTTTGAAGCAGGTTTCTTAGCAGGCGTTGAAGCTGGTGCTAAAGAGTTGGATAAAGAGGTTGAAGTGTTGAACCAGTATGCTGGTGACTTCAATGCTCCTGACAAAGGACGTTCCATTGCTCAAGGTATGTATTCTCAAGGGGCAGATATCATTTTCCACGCTTCTGGTGGTACAGGAAATGGCGTCTTCCAAGAAGCAAAGGCTCGTAATGAATCTAGCGATGACAAAGTTTGGGTCATCGGTGTCGATCGCGACCAATCTGACGAGGGAAAATATGAAAAAGATGGTAAAGAAGAAAACTTTACTTTGACATCTACTCTAAAAGGTGTTGGAACAGTTGTAAAAGATATGGCTCAACGTTCGGCTGATGGAGATTTCCCTGCCGGCGAACATGTTGTTTATGGCTTGAAAGAAGGCAGTGTCGATTTAACGGATGGACAATTGTCTGATGATGCAAAAGCAGCAGTCAAAAAAGCAAAACAAGATATCATCGACGGGAATATCGAAGTTCCAGAAGAACCTGAAAAGTAATTAGCATCTTATGCGATCGTCGCCTTATCAAGGTGAGGCGATGATCGTTCTCTATTTTTTTCTGACCCAAGTTTTTTAGGAAGATTTGGGTGAGAAAAAAATCTCAGTGGCAATTTTTTATTATTTTAACTAAAAAGCTGTAAAAATCTCTTTTAAAACAGCTTAAAAAAGGATGTGAGTCATGTGACAGAGGAAAATATTGTCATCGAAATGCGTCAAATCACCAAAACGTTTGGAACTTTCAATGCAAATGAAGATATTGACCTTAAGATCCGCAAAGGTGAGATCCATGCCTTGCTTGGCGAAAATGGAGCTGGTAAGTCGACCCTTATGAATGTCTTGTCGGGTTTGTTAGAACCAACTTCAGGTGAGATCTTGATCAATGGAAGTCCTGTAAAGATCACTAGTCCGACCAAAGCCAATCAATTGGGGATCGGGATGGTCCATCAGCACTTTATGCTTGTCGATGCCTTTACCGTCACAGAAAATATTATTTTAGGAAGTGAACCAAGTAAATTTGGCAAACTAGACCAAAAAAAGGCCCGTCAGGAAATTGCGGAGCTATCTGAACACTATGGTTTAGCTGTCGATCCAGATGCCAAGGTCAATGATATTTCTGTAGGTATGCAACAACGGGTAGAAATTCTAAAAACTCTTTATCGTGGGGCCGATATTTTGATCTTTGATGAACCAACTGCCGTATTGACGCCACAAGAAATCGATGAATTGATGTTGATTATGAAAGGTCTAGTCAAAGAAGGCAAGTCGATCATATTAATCACTCACAAACTCGATGAAATCAAATCAGTGGCTGATCGTTGTACGGTGATCCGTCGCGGCAAGAAAATCGCTACAGTCGAAGTCCAAAAGGTCTCTTCTCAAGAATTGGCGGATATGATGGTCGGGCGCTCAGTTTCTTTTAAAACGACGAAGAAATCTTTGAAACCTCAGGAAGTCGTTTTAGACATCCATGATCTGGTAGTCAAAGAAAGCCGTGGTTTAGAAGCGGTCAAACACCTTGATTTGCAAGTTCGTGCCGGTGAGGTCGTAGGGATAGCTGGGATCGATGGCAATGGCCAATCTGAATTGATCCAAGCATTGACAGGTTTGCGAAAAGTCGAAAGTGGTACAATCACCTTAAAAGATGAAGACATCACTAATAAGCGTCCACGCAAGATCACTGAAGCAGGAGTAGCCCATGTACCAGAAGATCGACATAAATATGGCCTGATCTTGGAACTATCAGTAGCGGAAAATATGGCTTTACAAACCTACTATAAAACTCCTTTAAGTAGCAAAGGTGTACTTCATTATAATGAAATCAATGAACAAGCTCGTGATTGGATCGATGAATTCGATGTTCGGACGGTAAGTGAACTTGTGCCGGCGCGCTCTTTGTCGGGGGGGAATCAGCAGAAAGCGATCATTGCTCGTGAGTTCAGTCGGGATCCTGATTTATTGATTGTAGCTAATCCAACTCGTGGCTTGGATGTCGGGGCTATCGAGTTCATTCATCAGCGGATCATTGAACAACGCAATAAATATAAAGCTGTTTTACTTGTCAGCTTTGAATTAGATGAGATCATCAATGTGTCGGATAAGATCGCTGTTATGCATGATGGCAAAATTGTTGGTGTCGTGAGACCTGAAGAGACATCCGAACAAGAACTAGGTTTACTGATGGCAGGCTCTTCACTTGAAAAAGCTAGGCAAGAATTAGACGAGGAGGTGGCTAATCATGAATGATCGTAGTGAAAAAATACGTAATATCCTAGTACCACTTTTTTCGGTCATTTTTGGTCTATTATTAGGAGCCATCCTAATGTTGGCTTTTGGATTTAATCCCGTAAATGGTTACAGTTCGATGGTACAAGCTTCTTTAGGAAATCCACGAAGTATCGGGGAAACTTTGCGGCAAGCCACACCTTTGATTTTTACCGCTTTAGGTTTTTCAGTTGCCAATTCGGCTGGTTTTTTCAATATTGGGTTATCGGGTCAAGCCTTATGTGGTTGGGTCGGAAGTGTCTGGTTCGCCTTAGCCTTCCCAGATCTTCCCAAAGCTGTTTTGTTACCTCTGTGTATTCTTATTGGGGCTGCAGCAGGTGCTTTGGCAGCGGCAATACCCGGATTTTTACGGGCTTTCTTTGGGACTAGTGAAGTCATTGTTACGATCATGATGAATTATATCTTGCTTTATTTGAGTACACATATTTTACACAATGTGATTCCGGAAAGTTATCGTTCAAGCTTGGACTCTTCTAATGTGATCTCGCCAAATGCTAGTTTGCGCATCGACAGTTTGACGCAACTTTTTGGTGGTTCACGTGTTAATGGAGGCTTGATACTGGCTTTAGTCATGTTGGTATTGGTTTGGTTTTTAATGAAGAAAACAACGCTCGGTTTTGAGATCCGCTCTGTTGGATTGAACCCCGATGCTTCTGAATACGCCGGGATGAGTTCTAAAAAAACGATCATTTTATCAATGGTCATCTCCGGTGCCCTAGCGGGTTTAGGCGGGGTGATCGAAGGTTTAGGGACGTTCCAAAACTTCTTTGTGCAAACAACTTCATTGAGTATTGGTTTTGATGGAATGGCAGTGTCGTTGCTTGGCTCAGGTAGTTCCGTCGGGATTTTGTTGTCAGCCTTGTTGTTTAGTATCTTGAAAATCGGTGGTTTGGGGATGCAAACAGGTGCGAATATTCCTTTCGAAATTGTGAATGTTTCGATCGCGCTGATCATCTTCTTTGTCGGTATCAATTATGTCATTCGCTTATTACTAGCTAAGATCATGCCAGGTAAAAAGCAAGAAGAGATCGTAGCGACGATCGAAGCTGCGTCCAATGAACAAGAACAAAAAGGAGGCGATCTGTAATGACAACTGTTGACTTGATCGCATTGATCGTTACATCGACGCTCGTTTATTCTACTCCTTTGATCTTGACAGCTTTAGGAGGAACTTTTTCGGAGCGCAGTGGGATCGTCAATGTCGGCTTAGAAGGTATCATGGTCATGGGAGCTTTTAGTTCAGTCGTTTTTAACTTAACTATGTCAGATTCACTGGGTTCTTGGACGCCATGGATTGGTATTTTAGTTGGCGGTGTGACAGGTGTTGCTTTTTCATTGCTACATGCGATGGCGACGATCAATTTCCGCGCGGATCATATTATTAGTGGTACTGTGATCAATTTGATGGCGCCAGCTTTAGGCGTTTTCTTGATCAAAACTTGGTATGGAAAAGGACAAACGGATAATGTCCGTTTCAACTTAGGTTATTATTCCTTCCCAGGGTTAAAAGAGGTGCCTGTTTTAGGAAAGATCTTTTTTAAAAATACCTTTTTACCTGCCTATTTGGCTATCTTGATCGCTTTTCTTGCTTGGTTCATCCTTTTTAAAACACGCTTTGGTTTACGCCTACGTTCGGTAGGAGAACACCCGCAAGCAGCTGATACGCTTGGTATCAACGTTTATAAATTCCGTTATGCTGGTGTTTTGATTTCGGGATTTCTTGGTGGTATGGGTGGTGCAGTCTTTGCCCAATCCATTTCGGGAAATTTTTCAGCCGGCACGATCGTTGGTCAAGGGTATATTTCGATGGCGGCGATGATCTTTGGTAAATGGAATCCACTTGGGGCAATGGGTGCAGCTTTGTTCTTTGGCTTTGCCCAAAGTTTGAGTATCATTGGTGGTCAGTTACCAGTGATTTCATCGATCCCCTCTGTTTGGCTCCAAATCGCTCCATATCTACTGACCATCATCGTTTTAGTTTTGTTCTTAGGTAAATCATCAGGACCTAAGGCAAACGGGAAAAATTACATCAAAACAAAATAGTTTGCAAAGGGTGGGTACAAGGGACAGTGTTTCTTTGTCTTACCCTTTGATTTGTATTAAAATAAAAGACAACAAAAGAAAGTAGGGATAAGTATGTTTAATCGAGTACATTTGATCGTCATGGATTCTGTCGGGATCGGCCAAGCACCAGATGCTGAAAAATTTAATGATAAAGGCGCCGATACGTTAGGACATATTGCAGAAGTAGCAGGTTTGACCATTCCTAATTTGGAAAACTTGGGACTTGGCACGATCCGACCTTTAAAAGGGGTCAAAGCGGTTGCCGATCATCAAGGTTATGCCACGAAATTAGAAGAAGTATCTGTTGGTAAAGATACCATGACTGGTCACTGGGAAATCATGGGCTTGGATATCAAGACGCCTTTCCGCGTTTTCCCAGATGGTTTTCCGGATGAATTGCTAGAAAAAATCGAAAAATTCTCTGGTCGTGCTATCGTTTGTAATAAGCCTTATTCAGGCACCGAAGTCATTAAAGATTATGGCAAACATCAAATGGAAACCGGCGATTTGATCGTCTATACGTCCGCCGATCCAGTCTTACAGATCGCAGCTCATGAAGATATTATTCCGCTTGATGAATTGTACAAGATCTGCCAATATGCTAGAGATATCACCAAAGATGATCCTTATATGATCGGTCGCATCATCGCTCGTCCTTATGTCGGCGAACCCGGCAACTTCACGCGTACGAGCAATCGCCATGACTATGCTTTGGATCCCTTTGGCAAGACGGTTTTGGATTCGTTGAAGGAAAATGGCAAAGATGTGATTGCTGTTGGGAAGATCAATGATATCTTCAATGGTCAAGGAATCACTGATTTTGTCCGTACCAAGAGCAATATGGATGGGGTCGACAAATTGCTCGACATTATGGGCCAAGATTTCCATGGTCTAAGTTTTACCAATCTAGTCGATTTTGATGCGATGTATGGGCATCGTCGTGATGTAGATGGTTATGCTCGCGCGATCGAAGACTTTGATGCACGGATCCCTGAGCTTATCGACGCTATGGCTTGCGATGATTTATTGATGATCACAGCTGACCACGGCAATGATCCAACTTTCCCAGGCACGGATCATACCCGTGAATATG
>JBFLGC010000065.1:0-13153 GCA_041859945.1 Tetragenococcus sp. | reverse complement strand
ACCGCCACATACGGAACCGTACGTGTGGTGGTGTGAGAGGGGCGAAAAGTTATTAACTTTTCCCTCTACTCGATTATTAGTCACTAAAATAAGTAGATAATAAAAATGATCTAGGGAATACTAGTTTCTGCTAATAATTTTTCGATTTTTTCTAAATGTTCTTCAGAGATAGTAATAAACGGCAAATTGGCAGCCAGTTGGCGCAATGTTTGTCCACCAAAAATGTCTTTCGCGTTGGGATCTTGCTCAAAAAAATCTACTATTGGGTCGATCATACGGATCTGCTCTACTAATGCTGGATCCGCTAAAATTTCAGCAATTGGTGTTTGAACATGGTAGTGTTCAATGTAATCTTTGGTTGGCCGATAAGAAATTTCATAGTGACCACAAGTTAATTCAAAGCGGCCAAAGAATTGTTTTTTATTGACGAGTACTTTTTTGATTCGAGGTAAATCTACCGTGACGGTCATGCCGAAAGGGATATCCAAAGAAATTTTTATAGTATGTTGTTCATCGCTTTCGATTTGATAAAGAATGGCTAGTCGGCCATAGGGAGTATCAAAATGTCCTTGGACATTTTTCAGACGTCGATCAAATTTTGGTGCGAAAGTCACTTTTTTATAGCCAGGTGTATGGTCATGGATGCCCAGTAAGTAGGTATAAGCCCATTCCATGATGGCGCCGATACTGTAGTGGTTGAGCGAATTCATGCCTTCAGGATTCATTTTGCCATCCGGTTCAACGGAATCCCAGCGTTCCCATACAGTGGTAGCGCCTTGGTCGACAGCGTATAGCCAACTTGGTAGATCTGCTTGCAAGAAAATCTTGGTAGCTAGTTTATGTTGGCCATATTCTGATAAAACTTTGCAGATAAAAGCTGTGCCGACAAAGCCAGTTTTTAAATGATTCTTATCTTTTTTTAGCCGGTTCACTAAATCTTCCACTACTCGTGAACGTTGGTCTGCCGAAACAAGATCAAAGGCCAAGGTCAAAGCATAGGCCGTTTGGGTATCAAGGGCCACGCGACCTTTGGCAGTGATATATTCGGCTTTTATGGCTGCCTTGATTTGCCTAGCAAGGGTCCTGTAATAGTCGGCATCTTCGGCATGACCCAGTAATTCAGCGGTTTGGGCCACGATTTGACTGGAAGCAAAGTAATAGGTCGTAGCAATGAAGGCTTCATCTGTTTTCCCGGTCGGCAAAGCTGGATTTTCATTATCTAGAGCTAGCCAATCACCAAATTGAAAGCTCTTGGTCCAAAGATGATCGCTGTCAGCTTGCTGGCTCACCCAGTTTACCCAGGCTTTCATTTGTTGATAATTCTGTTTTAAAATTGCTGGATCACCATAAGCTTGATACATATGCCAAGGAATCATAGTAGCGGCATCGCCCCAGATCGCAGGCCCTCCTTCCTTGTTGCCAAAAGCTGGCGCATACATAGTCGGTCGTCCCTCGTGAAGCTCTTGCTCAATAGCCACATCTTGCATGTATTTTTTAAAGAAAGCAAAAACAGCCATATTTAGTGCGGCGGTCTTCGAAAAAATCGTAGCGTCGCCGGTCCAGCCTAGACGTTCATCGCGTTGCGGACAGTCAGTGGGGCTATCAAAAAAGTTGCTTTTTTGACTCCATAAAATATTTTGGAAAAGTCGATTCACTTTTGGGTCATCGGTATGGATGGCACCGGTTGTGGGCATGGCTGAATACAAAACGCAAGCTTTAAAATCTTGAGCTTGTAAGGGCAAAGTATTTCCAGTCACTTTGACATAACGATAGCCAAAATACGTAAAGTGAGGTCGGACCCATTTTTCTTCGCCGTCTGAAGTATAGACAAAACTAGCCCTGGCTTCACGAAGATTGTCACGATAAAAATTACCCGCTTGTAAAATTTCTCCGACTTGAAAAACCAACTTCGTTCCTTTAGGCTCACGATTGTAAAATTCAAACCAGCCGGCTTGGTTTTGATCAAAGTCGAGCACTTGTTCATGACAGGGCGTGTCAAGGATTGCTTGGACAGATAATTGTTCCATTTTCTTGATGGGCAAGCTGAGCCGATCTTTTAGTAACCTTTTATCGGTCGCAAGCTTCACAACGGGTTGCCAGTGGCTGACTACTAAGGTGTCATCTAGATCTTCGCCGTAATAAATGCCAGAATGGGTGACTTTTCCACTAGTGGTTAGCCAAGTTTCATTTGTAGGGATCACTTTGGTCGTCCCGTCTGTGAAGGACAAATGAAGTTCAGCAATGGTCTGTTGTTGATCACCATAGATATTTTTTTGGCCCCCATCAAAACCGATCGTCCCTTTGTACCAACCGTCGCCTGTTGAAATCAGCCAATCGTGGGTACCTGCTGTTTTTAACTGTTCTGTGACATCATACGTTTGCACTTGGATCCACTGGTCGTAAGCCGTAATGCCTGGCGCTAAATACTCATCACTTGTTTTTTGACCATCTAAATAGCTTTCATAGACCCCCAAACCAGTCATGTAAAGCCGTGCTGTGGCGATTTCTTTATCGATCGAAAAGTTTTTTTTAAACAACGTATTTTGAATCGTTTTGTCAACATTTCCAATCCAATCAGCAGTGAAAGTCTCGTTCATTTTGCCCGTCTCAAAAAAGGTGTGGGACTGATATTTTTTTTGATCAGCGGTATAACAAATCACTTCTACGCGATAGCGAGTCCGCGGTCGTAAGTTTAAAGCAACGTCGAAAAAATTTGTATCATAAGCGATCCTCTGTGAATCATAAACAAGCGGTTTAAAATCGGTATCTTCCCAAATCAGTAACTGTTTTTCCAAAGATTCATAGTGATCTGCTTCGATCACAAATTCGATCCGCAGATCATTAAATTGAAAACCAAGTGGTTCGTGCATATGGTTGACTAAAATATTTGTAATGCGCATGGATTTAATTCCTTTCTATAATTTTGTCGTAAAATCACCGCAGAATGGATCGACAGGACTTTTGCCTAAAAACTCTGTCTGTCCACTCAGTTTTTCCAAAACAGCTTGGACTGTCACAGGATTGCCTGTGTAGGCATTGATATAGGTCGAAATAGCTGGAATATCAAATAAATGATAGGGGTTAGCGGTCGAAACAAAGACGGTCGGGATTGACTTCATGAACCAAGGAGCATCAGCGGCCATTAAGTGGATCCAGTCGAGGCGGGTCGTGGTCTGGTTGCTGGCAGTCTCTACATTAGCGACATAGAGACATAGGTCGAATTTTTCCTGCAAATCGGCCACGCCCTCTTCAAAAATCTCGTGAAAATCGAGCTGATTGTGATCATATAAAGAAACCGTAAAGCCCATTTTTTCTAAACCTGCTTGAAACAAAGCGGTCACCGAACCACCCTCATTAAAACCACCATCGTTGTGATCGCCTAAGACAACTAAACGCAGATGGGGGTATTTCTCTGGTGTGAGCGGTAGTATTTGGTCATGATCTTTGACTAAAGTCACTGCTTGATCCGCAATAGTTGCCGCTGTTGCTTGATGACTTGCAAAATCGATCGTGGGCTCATTGGGGATCTGGCGCCGTGCTTGGCCCTCTATTGTCATGATCTTTTGTGAGACTTTAGTTGCTAAAATCCGCGTGACAGCTTCATCGACGCGTGTCATTGACAGAATACCGTTAGCAATGGCTTTTTTGATAAAATGGATATCTTCATCGATATTTTTATTGAATAGGATCATATCGATGCCGGCATTGATCGTTGCTGGCAAAAGTTCTTCGCGTGGTAAAGCGACATTATAACCGATCATCGGTGTCGCATCGGTGATCGCCAAGCCTTGAAATCCCAATACCTCACGCAACAAACCAGCGATCAAAGGCTTGGAAGAAGAAGCAGGGCGTAATTCACTATCTTTGATCTCTGGTTGTAAAAAGCGCTCCCAGGCTGGTTGCATGATATGACCGATCATAAAAACAGGTGCGCCGGCTTCGATCAATTGGCGATAATTATGGCCAAAACTATTCATCCAGGCCTCTTTTGAGAGGGAGTTAACGGAAGCTACCAGATGTTGATCGCGTTCATCCACACCATCGCCAGGAAAATGTTTGATGACGGGGATCACCTGCTTTTCATTCAGGCCCCTGATTTGAGCTTGAACCATTTTTAAGACTTGCTTTGGATCACTCCCAAAAGTTCGCGTGTTGGTAATGGGATTTCTAAAATTCATGTCGATATCGGCGATCGGTGCAAAAGCCATATTGCCACCGACTTGGGCTGCTTCTTGACCAGAGATCGCACCTAATTGGTAGGCATTTTGGGAATCATTTGTCGCCGCGATCCCTAGGGGCAGACTGACCCAGGTCCCATCTGTCAAAAGGCCATTGCCGCCAGACTCTAGATTAGCCGCTAAAAAAGGCGGGATCGGGCTGAGTTTTTGAGCAAGTTTTGTTTTTGCGGCAATATTTTTGGCTGTATCGGGCCGGTACATCAAGCCACCTGGCTGATATTTTTTGATAAAGCGCGGCAGATTGGCTGCTTCTTGACCAATCACAAAAAAAAGTTGACCAATTTTTTCATCGAGCGATAAAGACGCTACTTGTGCTCGTATTTTTTTACTTTCTGCCATTGTTAAATTATAAGGTTTTTGAGTAAGATCCATGAGAAATCCCTCCATTCTAAGTTAGTGTATCACTTAAGGTAAGTAAAGGTCTATCGTTAAATGAAATCTATTTTATGTTCATTTCAAAGATTTATTGGTAAAATAAAAGAAAGAATAACCAAGGGAGAATAAGTAAATGCCAGAGGAATTGTTAGAAATTTTATGTCGAAATAATCGCCCTAGAAATTGGGCCGAATTGCGGCCAACTATGCGACCTAAAGTAGTAGGCCAACTTTTACAGGAACCGATTTATGAATTCTTTTATACTTTTGATAGCTCTTTAGAAGTCGATCCGCATTCGATTTCGCTTTCAGTCCAACCGGTCACTTCCTATATTCCCTACCATATCCATGACTACCTCGAGTTGTCGATTCCGATCAAGGGTGAGTTCATTATGCATACGAAATCTGAAACGATCGCAGTGAAAGAAAATGAGATCATTATGATCGGTAACAAGACCGTCCATAAAATCGATCCCATCGCTGCTGATTCGATCGTGATCAACTTGGCTTTGAAAGATTCCGCTTTTTCTCTGAATGACTTCGGCTTTATGCGAAATGAAACACAACCTATTTCGACTTTGCTATTTTCCTTACTAGCAAATGAAAAAGCAAGTGAAGAGAGCTATTGTTTGTTTCATACTGGTAAAGAAGCTAAAGTGAAAAGTTTGGTCGAAGATTTTTTGCAAGAATATTATTTTCCTAAGGTCCAAACAGATCAGCTGATCCATTTGGAAATTTTAACCTTGTTCACCCGCTTATTAAGGTCGGCCAGTGAGAACAAGTCACAAGTTCAAATCAAAAAGCAAGCAAGGACCGATCTCTTAGCGATGCTTCTTTACATCGAAAAAAATTATGCACAGATCACTTTGCCGGAAATGGCAGACGCGTTTAGCTTTAATCCCAATTATTTGTCCGCCTATCTCAAAAAGCAAACAGGTTTATCCTTCATGAAATTAGTACATCTGCAGCGTGTCAATGCGGCAGCGGGGTATTTATCCTACACCAGTGCAGCTATTGAGGAGATTTCTCTAAAGATCGGTTATGAGAACCCTTCTTATTTTTATAAAATTTTTCGCCAAACTTTTCAAATGTCACCAAGAGAGTA
Source organism: Tetragenococcus sp. (assembly GCA_041859945.1). Classification (GTDB taxonomy): domain Bacteria; phylum Bacillota; class Bacilli; order Lactobacillales; family Enterococcaceae; genus Tetragenococcus. The sequence continues at coordinate 7,436 of JBFLGC010000065.1, read as the reverse complement.
CCGGCAAAAAAATCGCAAATGATGATTTTATAGTATTCATACTACAAAATTATGAAATAGAGTCTATTTGTAGTATGAATACTACAAAATATCTGTTTATTATCAAGTAGCTGCAAGTGTCCTTGATCCCAAAACATTAGCTCGAGAATTAAGACCTTTTTCGAAACTAAAGGATGCTTATCCACGCTATTTATTGACTTTTGATGAAATCGGAGCTAGCGATGATAATGAAGGTGTTCAACAACTGAATGTTTTGCAGTGACTACTGGATCAATGACTTTGTTGCTCTTTCCAAACAGTGCTATACTAAAGAAAAGTACAAGGAGAGTGACAAGATGAGTATCAATATCACGGGGATCTTTGGAACATTAGTTTTTTTAGCAGTCGGTGCCGGAATTTTGTATGCGATCATCTACTTTGCAGTAAAACATGCCATTGAGGATGCGGCATGTTAGGAGGAGGTTTTTATGTCAGAAATTGAATTTGAATTGCCAATAGCTGGTGCGACGGGTTTTGCATCAGTCGCAATGCCAATTAGAAAGGCAGCAGATGAAACTTCAGAAGTTGTTTTGACCGTGCAACCAGGTGCTGGCTTTTGTATTTTAAAAGAAGCCGGCCATTTTTGGAAAGTGCTACGAAACGACGTCCAGGGCTATGTCGATGTCCATTATTGTTTTATCAACTTACCGGATGTCATTCCATCGATCATTTATAATTTGACCAATGCTGCGGCCTCTATTTTTGTTTCATCGGGAAAAAGGATCCCCAATATTACCGGTGTTAAGTTATTTGACAACTGGACTTACAATCCACGTTTGAAAAAGGAAGAATTTATTGCCCCTTTATTGTATACGATGGCCAAGAAGATCCAAAAAGTGCAAACGAAAGCCTTAGAAAATGGCGAGACTTTGGTGATCTACGAGGCATTTCGACCGTATGCTTGTCAAGAAAAAGTTTGTCGAGAACTTTTGGCTTTTGCGGAAAACGATCCCGAAGTCAAAGCGGGGATTTCTACGCCCCCTTGGGAATTGGAATGGTTTATCGCAGACAGCATCTCCAATCATCAAGTCGGCTATGCTTTTGATGTGGCTTTGGCCAAAGTCGATGAGATGACGGAAAAACAAATTGGCAGCCATACGGTCAATGTTGTTCAAGAGTGCACGGAGTATGAAATGTACACGCCCATGCATGAATTGAGCGAGCGTTCCGCCATTTTCACTGAACCTGTTTATACCAAAGACCCCGTTGCTTGGCACGATTCAGTGATCCGCGATGTGGTAAATGTTGAAGCCTTGCGCTTGCAACATTATTGTACGGAAGTTGGCATGACGCCCCTGGCTTCGGAATGGTGGCATTTCAATGATTTGGACGCGATGCAGGAAACCTTGGATAATGAAAGTGACGGCCATTATTTTACGACTGACATGTTTAGTCGCTTACCAGAAGAATGCTAGGAGTGTGAAGAGTTGGAAGAATATATAGCGGATGCCTTAAAAGAAGACGGCCAGTTAAAACTGATCATGAAAGGGACTGTCGAATCGGGTAGAACGGAGAAAATCGGCGTGGTTTCAGTAGTGTTCATCACCAAAGATGTGGATTTAGCGAAGCAGAAATTTGCCGAACTAAATGATAAAAAAACGCCGGATGATTTTTTTATGATCTATAGTTGTCCAGTTGATACTTATTTGCCGGAATTAGGTCATCATCCGTCGATAGAAATTTCCAAAGAAGATTTGTCGGATCAAGAATAAAAAATACTAATTTTTAGGGTCTTTTTGTTAGTCAACCAGTATATTTTTTGGCAATATATAAACCCTGATGTCTCAATTTTATGAAACAGTTTTATCTGATACAACAAATACGTAGAAGAAATGTTAGAAGTCCGAATTTTTCTGGAGCGGATTGCGTACAACAGAATCGAAAAGTAATGTTCAAAAAGTCTGATTGCGGCCAAAAGAATTGGAAAGTGATGTCCGAAAAGTCTGATTGCGGCCAAAAGAATCGAAAAGTAATGTTCAAAAAGCCTGATTGCGGCCAAAAGAGTCGAAAAGTAATGTCCAAGAAGACCAATTGCGGCCAAAAGAATTGAAAAGTGATGTCCGAAGAAGCTTTATTCCTCACTGAACTCCTTTTTGTCGGTCTAAACAAAATTCATGAAACTTTCACATGTTTTTTGTTATACTAGAGATGTGAAAGTTAGTAGATAAGGAGAGAAAGTATGGCTTATATAGAAATGATCGATAGTATGAAACGCTATCAAGTCGGTGAGACAGAGGTCATCGCCAATAATGGAGTGACTTTCGGCATCGAGAAGGGCGAACTAGCGGTGATCCTTGGAGCATCAGGAGCTGGCAAGTCAACGGTTTTAAATATTTTAGGTGGGATGGATCAAAATGATGGTGGGAAAGTGATCGTTGATGGCAATAATATCGCCGAGTACACGGAAAAGCAATTGATCACTTATCGTCGCAATGAGGTCGGTTTCGTTTTTCAATTCTACAATTTAGTGCCCAATCTAACTGCTAAAGAAAATGTCGAATTGGCTTCAGAAATCGTCAAAGACGCTAGCGATGCGACGGAAACATTGAAACAAGTTGGTCTAGAAAAACGCATCAATAATTTTCCCGCCCAATTATCAGGCGGTGAACAACAGCGGGTCGCCATTGCCCGGGCGGTGGCTAAAAATCCTAAAATATTGCTTTGTGATGAACCAACTGGCGCTTTGGATTATGAGACTGGTAAACAAGTTTTACAGATTTTACAGGATATGAGCCGTAAGCAAAATGTCACCGTCATTATCGTGACACATAATGCCGCCGTCGCACCGATTGCCGACCGAGTGATCCGGATGCATGACGCCAAAGTAAAATCGATCGAAATCAATGAACACCCGCAAGATATTGCGGATATTGAATGGTAGGGAGCAACATGCGCAAAAAGACACTTTGGAAAGATATTCGCCAGTCCATTACAGGATCATGGGGCCGATTTTTTTCGATATTCTGGCTGATCGCGATCGGGACTTTTGCTTTTGTTGGCTTAAAAGTCACGGGGCCCGATATGCGCTATACGGCTGAAAATTTTTATGACCAAACGAATTTGGCTGATATGACGCTCACATCAACTTGGGGTTTAGATGAAGAGGATGAAAAATTGTTGACCGAAGATGTGAGTATTAGTCAGGTAGAATTTGGCTATCTACAAGATGTTTTGTTACAAGGCACTGATAAAAGCTTTCGCATCTTTTCAGCACCGGAGGATCTGTCGCAATATGAAGTTGTGGCAGGAAAAATGCCCAAAACGGACACGGAGATCGCTATCGATTTTACCCAAGAAGGAACCTATCAAATCGGTGATACTTTAGAATTTGATCAAGGCAAAGCGGATACCTTAAAGACGACGCGTTACAAAATTTCTGGCTTTGTCAAATCAAGTGAGATCTTAGTGACCACAAACATCGGAAAAACGACGATCGGTACCGGTCAATTGGATAGCTTTGGGGTTGTGCAAGCAAGTAATTTTGATTCGAATGTGTACATGATCGCCCGGATGGATTTCACGGATACACAAGGCTTAAATGCATATAGTGAGACTTATAACGACCGAATCAAAAAGCATCGTGAAAAGTTGAAAGACGCTTTTGCAAATCAAAGTCAAGTTCGTCTTGAAACGACCAAAGCTGATAAACAAAAAGAAATCACTGACGGTTGGCAAGAGATCACGGCTGCCAAGAAAGAATTGACGGATACCCAAAAGCAATTGGATGCTGCCAAACAACAATTACAAGCAGGTCAAGAAGAAATGACCGCTAATCAGGACAAATTGAATGAGCAAGTTGCCTCCGCTCAAGAGCAAATCACTAACGGGAGCCAACAAATTGCTGAAGCACAGCAAACGATCGAGGAAAGCCAAAGTAAACTTGACGATGCCAGCATCCAATTGGCAAATGGTCAAGCGAGTTTGAGTGAGCAATGGGACACTTTGGTGAGTGCTAAGGCAGAACTGGGTAAAGTAGAAGCTGTGTTGTTAGACTCCAAGGCAGAGTTGGCTGAAGCTGAAAAAGCAATTTCTGCTGCTGAACAGCAAATTGCTGCTGCTGAAAAAGAAATAGCGGCAAAACAAGCTGAATTAGATGAAGCACCAGCTGAGATCGAAAGTGCCAAAGAAAAAATTGCTGAAAATCAAGCGAAAATCGACGAAGGTCAAAGTAAAATTGAGAGGGAAAAAGCCACTTTAGAGCAAAAAAAAGTACAACTGGAATCTGCCCTAGACGAAATCAATCAACAACTCGAGGCAAATCCAGATAATCCAGAACTTGAAGCTAAAAAGGCGGAGTTAGAAATACAGTATCAAGAAGTTTTGCAAGGATTAACGGAAGTTGAAACATCGCAAGATAAGTTGGATGGTGAGCGAGCAAACCTTGATCAAGCAAAGCAGGAACTAGCTAAACAACAAGATGACTATGAAAAAGGCCTTGTTGCTCTGACCTTAGCCAAAAAAGAAGTGGCAACGCACAAGCAAGAGTTGGCTAAAAGTAAGGAAGACTATCAAACCGGTCTGACCCAATATAATGCCGGCATCACAGGCTATAATAGCAATCTTGCCGTTTATTACGCGGGTCTTGCCCAATGGGTCCAAGCGGCGGAAACGCTAGATGAAAAAGCAACTGAATATCAAGAAAATATTGCTCATTTGCAAGCAGCCAAAGCAGAGTTGACCAATAAAGCGGCTGACCTTGAGACGGCAAAAAGCACTCTTGCTATTGAACAAGCACAAGGGCAAAAGCAGCTGGATGAAGCCAAAGAAACTTTGACGGACAAAGAAGCTGAATATAAGGATAAATTAGCTGAATTCACGGATAAGAAAGCCGATGCTGAAAAAGAGATTCAAGAAAATGAGCAAAAATTAAAGGCTGCGCAAACTGAATTGGACGAATTGGAAGCACCTGCTTATACAGTGAATGACCGCAAAGAGGGGGTCGCAGGCTACAAGCAATATCTGGAAAACTCCGAGCGCGTTGATATTTTATCTAATGTCTTTCCAGTATTCCTCTTTGCCATCGCGGCTTTGGTCAGCTTGACCACGATGACGCGCTTTGTCGAAGAAGAACGTGTCAATTCAGGGACGCTCAAAGCATTGGGCTATACGAATTGGGACATCAAGAAAAAATTTGTCGTGTATGGCATTGTTTCAGGAACGCTGGGCGCCGCCTTGGGAACGGCTTTAGGACATACGATCTTACCGACTGTTATTTTTGATGCTTACGCGGCCAATTCGGCTCTGAGCAAGGTTTCTTGGCAATTTTCACCTTGGTATTCTTTCTTAGGTTTGACGATTGCTTTATTATGCACGACTTTATCGGCTTATCTTGTGGCAAGTAGCGAATTACAAGAAAAAACGGCCCAATTACTACAACCAAAACCACCAAAAATGGGGTCACGGATCCTATTAGAACGAGTCAAACCTTTGTGGAATCGGATGAGTTTTATTTCTAAAGTCACGGCGCGTAATCTCTTTCGTTATAAAAAGCGCATGTTCATGACGATTTTTGGGGTGGCGGGCTGTACGGCTTTACTGATCACTGGTTTTGGGATCCGTGATTCCTTGTCGGGCCTTACCCAACGACAATTTTCAAATCTTTTGACCTACGATATGATCGTGGTCAAGGAAGATGAGCTTTCGAATGAGGCAAAAACGGTGATCGATGATCAGTTACAAAACGATCAAATCAAAGCTGAGAATGCGATTCATTATGAAAGTATGACGATCATTGGTGGAAAAAATAAGGATACCCAAACTATTTCTCTAATCGTGCCGCAAGAAGATAATTTTTCTGATTTTGTCCATTTAGTCAATCGTGAGTCACAACAAGACTTGGATCTAAGCGATGATGGGGTTATTTTGACGGAAAAATTAGCTAAACTTTTGAATGCCAAAGTTGGTCAAACCGTGACACTGACAGATAGTGATGATCGATCTATCGATATGAAAGTAACGGGGATCACGGAAATGTACATGGGTCACTATGCTTTTATGAACAAAACGGCTTATCAAAAAGCTTTCGATAAAGAGGCTAGTTCGAATGGAAATTTGGTGACTTTGGCAAATGATTCGCAAAAACTTCTCGATCAACAATCCAAAGCGTTCATGGATCTAGATGGGGTGGTCGGTATCGTGCAAACGGCCGCTGTGAGTGAAGTTATCGATGCGGTAATGGACGGCCTCAATAGCGTGATCATAGTCTTGATCACTTGTGCGACCTTACTAGCTATCGTGGTCATTTACAATTTGACCAATATCAATGTTTCCGAACGGGTCCGCGAACTTTCGACGATCAAAGTTCTCGGTTTTTACGACAAAGAAGTCACGCTGTACATTTATCGCGAGACCATTATCTTATCGATCATTGGGATCATAGCAGGTTTTGCGGTCGGCTTCTTCCTGCATGGTGTGATCATGCTGTCCTTGCCTCCTGATGAAGCAATGTTCAGTCCCGGCTTAAAAGCAACGAATTTCGCGGTTTCGGCAGCGATGACGATGGCGATCACTTTGTTACTCATGCTCGTGATGCACGTGAAGATCAAGCACATCGACATGCTTGAAGCTTTGAAATCAGTGGATTAGATAAAAAAGCAAACCAGAGATGGTTTGCTTTTTTTATTAATAAACTCTGCATGAGTATAAGTTAGGGAGAAAGGTTTTCTTGAAACCGAAAACTGTGATTATGGTATGATATACTTAGATAAGGCGAGGAAAATTAAATGAAAATTTCCACATGATCAGTTACTAGTTTAATGGAGGAAATCAACATGAAAAAATCGATTTATACAAATCTGAATTGGGGGGGGGTATTTTTTAAGTGGTTTAGGGATCATCTTTTTGATTCCTGCAATCATCATGCAAATCGTTCCGATCAGTCGCAATAGTCTCCATGTGACAGTGAATGGCGTTCAAAAAATGGCAACTTCTACAACGATCCATCATTTCCGCTTGATTTTTCTGTTTTCTTTTGGTGGCGTAGCTGTTATTTTATTGGCAATTGGTATTTTTCTGCTCATACGTCGTTTCCGTAAAAAAAAACAAGAAATTGAGTTGAAACGTAACGGTCGTCATTTACTTGGTGAAAATTTAAAGGTAGACTTTAACAATGTGAGCGTGAATAATAGAAATCAACTGGTGTTGACTTGTACTTATGAAGAGTATGGCATTATTTATCACTTCAAAAGTAAAAGTTTGCGTTATGACCCTTGGCCTTATTTGACAGATACGGTAGATGTCTATCAAAGCCGTGACGATCCAAAACAGTATTTTGTCGATGTGGAAGGAAGCATGAGTGCGGAAGTTGTGGAACTATAAAGGATGGTTCTATGTCAATTTGTGTTGGTAGGACAAAAAACTGAATAAAATCGTAGAACTTGGAATAAAAATCAGAGACA
>JBFLGC010000064.1:0-13405 GCA_041859945.1 Tetragenococcus sp. | reverse complement strand
CGCTAACAGTTCCTACTGCCAAGCCTGTAGCGGACTTTCACCGCCAAGTGATTACCCATGCAGGGCGCACCAAAGAACCTACCTGTCGCAAACAGGTAGGGGCCTTTACGTTAGACTTATATGTGAATATAGAATGTACTGTATCATGTAGTATAAATAGGAATATTGGTACGCTCAACAGAATTAGGGTGAGTCTCGTCTGACTAGTAACTTTATTTAATTTGTGAAGCGATATATCCACCGGAAATTGACGTATTTTCTAACCAATTCTTATTTAATAACTCATAATAATTTTCACTCATATTTCTTCCCCTTAAAAGCTAAACTTAACTCACCCTCACTTAATTCATAACAATCAAAAGCTGCATGCTCTTTTTCTCTACTAAAATGATGCGCAATCTCAATTATAATACAATCCAATCGATAAAGTATGTCTCTGATCAATTGAGAGTTGTTTTCATCTAGAGAGGCGGTAACCTCATCGACTAATAAAATTTCTTTTTTTCTTAGGATATTTCTTGCTATTTCTATACGTACTATCTGTCCTCCAGATAAATTGCTGCCCTCTTCACCTGCTTGATACTCTAATGGATCGTCACCAAGTTCCTCTTTTAAGCCAACTAATTCTAAAACATCTAACAACATTTCGTCAGAAATTTTTTCTCCAAATGACAAATTATATCGGATTGTTTGATTGAAGATATAAGGTTGCTGATGAATAATTCCGCACATTGACCGACTAAAAGGTAATTCTAAGTTTTCTTCATTTAGCACATATACTCTTCCACTGTCTGGTAACACATTTCCTAAAAGAATTTGAAAAATCGTTGTCTTTCCTGCTCCACTTTTTCCAATAATTAGTGTTTTATACTCTTTTTTCACTTTTAACGATACATTATTCAAAACAGTTTTATTGCCATATTTCTTTGTTACATGATCTATCACTAATTGTTGAACCACCGTATTATTAGTTCTCTTACTTTTTTCTAAAATAGTTCTATCTGTATCTTTTTCAAGAAACTGAGAAAGTTTCTCTCTAATGTCCTTTGTAGTGGTCAGCTGATTACGATAATTAAGGATCGTAACAAAAGGAGAAAAGACTTGGTTTGAGGCCAGAAATATAGCAATTAACGAAGGAATCGTAATAATATTTGTTTGCATAATGATAAGCAATCCAATACCAAAAGGTAAAATAAAATTTAGTCCTGAAATCAAGAAACTTAATAGTTGAAGTTTATTTGTTAGTTTGATCATTTGATACTGTGCATCCTCTGAAGCAACTAATTTTGTTTCCAATTGATGGTCTACAATATTTAATACTTGATTTCCTTGCAAAGTATCTTTACCAAATAAAAAATCTTTTAAAAAGTCCAAGTAACGAGCCTTTTGAATAGAAAACTTCACTCCTGAGTTTTCCAACTTTCTCTTATAGATTTTTTCTGGTATTAGCATCAAAAAAGACATACTAATATAAATAGTGGCAATGATCGGATTGATTGATACCATATAAATGATTGATACGATCAAGATACCTAGATTTTCAAAAATATCGAACATAATTTTTAAATAATTATCTTCAAGCAACTTCAAATCGTTTGTAACAAATGAAATAATAGTTGCTGATTCTGTTTCAACCGAACAAGCTGCTACTCGAGTCACCTTTTCTTTTATAAAAACATTCAGCTTCTTTATGATATCGGCACGTTTCGTCATCACTATATAATTACCTAGATATACCATTCCCCACTCAACCAAGCTAATCAAGACAAATTTACCAATAGCTATTTTTTGAGCTGCTAATGTAAACTCGCCTGCACTTTTTATGATTTGTGCTACTACTACACCACTAAAAGAGGTCAAAATTGCTCCTATTCCCCAAATAAAATAATCTTCAGCTTTCACAGATTTCCAGACGATGCCCATCACTATCTCTCCTTTCTACTTTTTAAAACAAATAAAAAAATCTATTTCTACAAATCCACTAAAGCTCTATTCAAAAATTATAGCTTTAGAAATAAACTTGTATTCTTTGTATCTGTGTGTAGTATAGCTTGAATAGTCAGGCCTATTGTGATAGGGTGACAAAAAAGACACTTAAAAAAGAAAGGAACCTTATATGTTAGGAAACATAATAAAACAGTTCAGGAAAGATCAGGGACTCACTCAGCAGACTCTTTACACTAATATTTTAAGCAAGCGACAAGCCATCCGTTTTGAGAACAACGAGGTTGACATCCAATCAGAAAAACTTATTTCAATTATGAAACGCTTAGAGTTAGACTTCGAAACATTGCTCCATTTTATTCCTAATCATTCTGAAACGTCAGAAAAGTTAACTATTGAAGAAGAATTTACAAATCTTACCTATAATTCACTTCAAGATACTGCGCCTTTAGATTTTTATGAAAAGTATAAAAATCACTCTGATGATAAGGTTCGACAAATGGCAATCATCTCTCATCTGAACTACTGGCCAGATGCCGACTTAAATAAATCTGATCTATTGTGGCTTACCAAATATTATACTGATATGTCTCGCTTGACCATTGCCCAACTAGAAATATTGATTAAAGTATCTTTTCGTATCGATGAATCATTGGTAGAAGGGACATTTAGACGAATAAGAGAAAATTTAGAAAATTATACATTCCATTCTAGCTATACAAAACTGTTAGATATATTTTTGACCAACGAATTTTATTACTATTTGACAAATAAACAATTGCATAAGGCTAAAGGAGTCTTGGAAACCTATGAACATAAATTGAACATTAATATTTTAGACATAAAAATGAATTTAAAAATATTTTATAATTTATATGACTTAGCTTTAACGGGTCAAGAAGTATTTGAAGAGGAAATTATGAAAATTTTAGATTCTCTAAATACAATAGATCCTGATAATGCTCAATTTATCTTAGACGGATATTCAGATTTTATTAGACAAATAAAGCAAATCTACGGATTCCACCACGGATGGACGGATAAAGAAATTGGTACAGTCATCCGCTTAATTAATAAAGTGCCTAAGAAGGCCAAAAAAAATATGGGAAGTTATCTCAAGCAAGTCCCATATTTGTCGGATACATTAAAGAAAAATAATCATCCACTATCCTACTATGTTAATAAGTAAGTAATATTTATTTACTCAAAACTCTATGTAAAGATCTTTTAATTTTGAAACGTAGGTATGTGTCAAGCCAATTGAATACAAATGATGAATAAGGGTGATAAGATGCAAATGGCTGAATTTGTCCAACAAAACCAGACAACCAGAGATACAGTACGGCATTACATCGATAGCAACTTACTGACCCCACACAAAAAAGGAAGTCGCTATGATTTTACTGATCAAGACAGTGAAGACTTCGAGGAAATTCAAGCGCTAAAAAAGTTGGGCTTTTCGATCAAGCTGATCAAACAAATCAAAGAAACGCACAATACAAATTGCGGTTCCTCTTATCAGTGGGAAAGTAATCTGGCATTAGTTGAAGCAGAAATCGCTCTTTCTAAGAACGAATTAGAAACGTTGACTGAAAAATTGCATTTTTTAGAAATAGTAAAAAAGCAATTGCAATTAAAAATGGAAAGTTCGGCTAACCAATCAGACGAGTTCAAGGAGTGAAGACGAGCTTATTTTCATGACGATAAAAAGAGACAGGAAGCCCAATAAATCACTTCCTGTCTTACTTTTTAATGATATTTCAAATGATCAGACAAGCACGTACATTTCGCCAATGTGCATCAAAGAGAAATTTTCTGATTCGATCGTCGTGTGTTCTAAAAGGAACTGTGTCAATTCTTCTTTGCTTAAAGCGGATTGAATCCGTAAGATACGTTCGCTCGTTTGCTTGACCATCCCTAATTTCTTCATTTCAGTCACAAGGTCGGTCATCGTTTCCGGTGAGATATTTTTAAAATCAATGATGTAATTGGCTTCAAAACCTGTCAATCGCCCTTGTTCATGGGTCATTTCACAGACTGCTTTTTCACAAACCAAACTTAAGCGTATCAAGGGAACAAACAGTAGTGATAACACTAACGCTAAATAAAGAACGATACTAGGAATGCTTACAGATGCTGTCAACAAGGCAAAAGCCAACAAAATCGGAAAAATCGCAAAACTTGCTAACCTTGAAAAGACCAAGCGATAATGGTCATAATAAGCAAGTCTTAGCTCACTATCAAGAACCTCGGGCAGATCTTCTTGAGCGAAACGATAGACCTTCTTCATCTTCTGATAACCCACCGCTTTTTCTACTAGTTCCACCTTGGATCGCTCAAAACCAACCTTTTGATCCACCAAGTTGATTTGACAACTTTTTTTCGCTGGTGAACATGTTTCAAAGTGATAAAATACCCTGCCAACTTTCGTCAATTTCCACCCCTGTGCCACTTTTTCTTCTAAAAAAGCCGCTTCTTTTTCCAAATTAAAGTTTTTGATCGGTATTGGCCCCAAAGACATTTAAAATCCCTCCTCGCCATTTAATGTCGTGACAAAATTCACTTGTTTATTCTAACGTTATTGTATCACAAGTGCTATAATAGATAAAACGATTGCATTTTATTGTGACAACCGTAGCAAACCAATGAGAAAGGTGATTTATGTGAAGTATTTTAAATCCGAAAAGGCCATGGTACTGTTTTTAGGAAAAGTATTGCTCATCCAATTAGTGCTTTCACTGCTTGGTCAGCTTTGGCACTGGCCTGTTTGGCTCACTGTCATTCTTGGTTTCATCGCACTAATACTTTTAGGCTGGCCTGATTTTAGGTATCAAATCAACATGATCCAAAAAGAGGCCAATGAACAAACGAAACAGATCCTTAAAATTATCGTCTTCGCTGTAGTTGGGATCGTTTTGATTTTAGCCGTCCCTTGGTTCTTTTATTTGATACTTTCATGACAATAAAAGTCTTCATTTTCCCGAGTCACTTGATTGGTCTACTGGTACTGTACCAAGTTCGTTCTTATCACATCGCTCTTTTTTACCTAGTTCTTACCTAGATATTCCCGAGGTAGTACCTAGGTAGTAAAGCAATCACTTGAGCGAACTTATCTAGGGATCAGTGTGCAGTTTGGTTGGGGAGTGTTTTTACTGATCGTTCGTTTTATAATGAGCAAAAAAGTTTTAGGGGTAAAGCTGTCGTTCATTTTTGTGTTGAAAACTAAATTGTAGTATTATACTGATACTATATAAAAAATATTTTAAAAAGAGGCTAACTTATGAACCTGAAAGATACTTTATACAGACGTCAATTTAAAATAATCCTTTCTCCAAGTACCTCAAATTTAGATTTGAATTCTTTAAGCGACCTGAGCGTTTGGAGTAACCCAGTGGAACATCATTATCTTTTGACATTAAAAAACAAGCATGATCCTAACGAAGAGCTGGTCATCTTTGAGAAAAACTTTAAAGAAAAAACGGGATTAAAGTCAGCTGAGTTCAAAATCGAAGCTAGCTATGGCCCACTTACGCTACAAAAAGCTGTTGATTCTGCTTGGTTTTAAAAGCGCCTCGTGAAGATCAACTCATGGGACATGGATAGAAGATATAACTATGGGAGTAAACTTACATCATATCGTGTAGCTCTCTAACTAAATCCTTTTAGGAGGGTCATAAGAATGGACAGTGAAAACAAAAATTTTTTCAAAATGCATAACATCAACACAGGCTATTATGTTTCTGAAATGCCGCGTCTCGATTATGCTGGTTCTGCGATCATAAATGCGCTACAAACCAAGGATTTATTTACTCAGGAATTTCAATTTCTTCATAAAAAACTGCCAAAGATTCAGTGGCACATGGTTGATTTGAATGAATTATTTGAAAACATCCACACTGATTTTGCTGGAGCTATCGTTGTGTCAAGTAGAGCAAAAGCTTATCAGAAAGCCATTCAAGAAAAATATCCTCAAGCCAAGGTCATGGCCTACTAAATCTCCCCACAACAAGCCCTCCTTTCAACTTTAAAAATGAGTTAATCGCTGATTATTACCGTACTAATGATATGACAAAAGTCAAACAGCGGATATATGATCATGCGATTCAAGGTTTAGCGGTGCGAGAAAATTAAAATCAGTTAAACACAAAGGAGACTTCATGGAAATCAGACCAAGTATCCATTCAGACCATCCTGTTATTGCACATTTATTAAAGGAAAGTTTTTCTGCGACTAAACATGGCTATGAGAATGAAGCGGAACTCGTAGAAAAAATCCGATTAGATCCTAGTTACCAGGCGGAACTAGAATCAGTTGCGACTAATGATTCTCAAATTTACGGCTATGGCATGATGAGCGAAGTTCAGATTCTAACTACTAGTAGTTCACTGACTGGATTAGTACTGGCCCCATTAGCAGTGGCACCAAATAAACAGCAGCAGGGTATTGGCACTGCGCTGATGCATGAATTAGAACAACGCACTAACAGACTACGCTATCCTTATATCAGCATCCTCGGACACCCAGATTATTATGGCCGCTTTGGTTATCTACCCGCCAGCAAATTTAACGTTAAACCGCCCTATCCGCTACCGGATAAAACCTTTATGCTCAAAGTATTGCTACCAGAGACGATTAACACTATTGCTGGGACGCTCTACTACTCATCAGCTTTTGCGTGATGAGATAAGTAGGATCGAGCCGATCTTATTGAAATTACTCCACCATAACAAAGTTAAGTTGATTTTGATCGATCAAGACTTTAGAGACGTTGAGGAAATCGATAATGATCCTATCGACATCGGCAGTGGAAAAACAATAGACGATTTTGCTAGCCACTTTTATCCGTCTTCCAAAACGATTTTTGTCAAAGTGGCTCTAGGCGAAGCGACAGCAGCAACGGCCTAATGGATTTCTTCTAATGTGAGCCCGCCAAATGACAGGACAAAATTTGGCTAACAGCGCTAAAAATCTCGTTTCTCAACACATTGGGGAAACGAGATTTTTAGTTGTGGGACTTGAGTGATAGAAACTAGCGCGATAGTTGTCGCATCCCTATTATAATTTAGGTAACATAAAAGAAACTAAACGGACTATTTTTATAATTAGTTTCTTTCACAGCACCTATTTCATTCTCGTACCGTGCTCATACTCCGCATTTAAATACATAATCCCACCCGGAATGATTTGTACAAAGCTAAGGACATATAAGACCCATGAGAAAAGGTCTGAAAAAAGTGCCAAGTATTGCCTAATATAAATAAGCGAAGTAATCAAACTCAATAGTCCCGTTGCTAACAATACACACCCACCGATTTTTCCTGCCAAATAACGAGCTGTCGTTGCATCCATCTACTCATCCTCTTTCCTAGTTATTATACTAAGCGTAACACAAAACATTCCTTTTGATAAAAGCTAAATGAATACATCATAAAACAAAAGCTATTTCCGCGGTTTCTGTCACTGATAAAAAGCTACCTGTGTTATACTTAAAACAACAAACAAGTGAGGTGGGTTTATGAGTAACGCGTTGAAAACGATCGACCATTGGTTTGCTAAAGCAGACTTAAAGATGAAAGATGGACAATTTTTGACTGGTAATTCATTGAAGGTGATTGCCTGTATCTCCATGCTTATTGATCATTTTACAAAAATAGTTTTATTTGGTGGCGTCAACTCGCTGTTAGTCGACCAGATGGAAGCTGGTCTCATTTCAGAAGAAGCTTACTTTCAGTTTAGTGACTTTGTTCGACTAAAATTGGTCACTGCTGGTCGAGTAGCCTATCCTTTATTTTGTTTTGTTCTTGTGGAAGGTTTTCGTTATACACATGATCGCAAAAAATACGGTAGAAACTTATTGTTGTTTGCCTTCCTTTCAGAAATTCCTTTTGACCTAGCTTTCTTTAGCGACCAATCACAACAAATGGGGACTTTTCCCTTTTATTGGCCCTATCAAAACGTCATGTGGACCTTATTTTTAGGTCTATTGACCATGGCTTGTTTGGAAAAATTAGCAACCTCTTCCCCATTAAGGAAAGAAAAAATCAAAGCTTTCCTCCTACAAATCTTGAGTGTGCTTGTTTTTTGCCTGATAGCAGAAGGGATTCACTGCGATTATGCTAGCGAAGGGATCTTGATCATTACTGCTTTATATATCGGTCGTAATAACCGTATCTATCAAGTCTTGCTTTTTCTATTGGCTTATATGGTGACCAACGGCGAACAGCCAAGCCTGTTCATTCTTGTTGCTGCTCTGTGCATGCTGGCTTATAATGGCAAACGTGGGACCGCTCATTTAAAATATGGCTTCTACGCCTTTTATCCACTGCATCTTTTTATTTTGTATCTAGTCGATCTAGCTTTGCTCCGTATCCAATAAACGTACAAAGCTGTTTTTCCCCGCCCAACTTGCTATAATCAAATTAAACAAACCATACCAGAAAGAAGCGATAGACACATGGAAGTGAATATTTTAGATTACGGGGCCGTGGCAGACGGTGTGACCAATAACCAAACGATGATCCAAGCGGCGATCGATGCTTGCACGAAAACGGGAGGCCGGGTGATCGTTCCAGCTGGCACATTTTTGTCGGGAACGATCCAATTAAAAAGTCAGATCGATCTCCATTTGGAAAAAGGGAGTATCTTAGTCGCCAGTCAAGATCCCGCCCATATCCGCCACTTTGAAGCCGATGCGACCGTTGATGGCTTTGCATCGGGGTGTTTTCTGTATGCCTGTCATGCCGAAAACATCACGATTTCCGGTGAAGGCACCATCGACGGTCAAGGACGCAAGGTTTACTTTGAAGATCCGGCACAAGGTGAATTTGATGAATGCCCGCTAAATGTCACAGGTTTTCGGCCGCGGACAACGTATTTGGAAGATGTCATAGGGCTCACAGTCAAAGAAGTCACCTTTCATGATTCTTGCTTTTGGACCTTGCATATGGCCGGCTGTCGGCACGTTGTAGTCGATGGTATCAAGATTTTCAACAATGACCGCGGTCCCAATAACGACGGCATCGATCCGGATGGCTGCCAAGATGTGGTGATCCGCAATTGTCTGGTGGAAACTGGCGATGATGCCATCGTTTTAAAGGCCACCCAACCGATTTGGAAAAAATATGGTCACTGCGAAAATATCATTATCACTGGTTGTATCCTCCATTCCCGTGATTCAGCGCTCAAAATCGGCACCGAGACTTATGGTGATGTGCGTAATGTCGTTTTTAGCGACTGTATCGTCAAAGATTGCTCGCGTGCTTTAGGAATCTGGGTCCGCGATGGCGGCACGATCGAAAATATCAGCATGCACCATATTATCGGCACTACCAAACGTTATGCTGACAATGCCTTGTCACAAGGGGCAGCGCGGTGGTGGGGCAAAGGCGAGCCCATTTTTCTATCCGCGACCTATCGCAAAGAAAAGAATGATTTTCCTGGCAAGATCCAACACATCACGATCGAAAATTGTCGGTTGACTTGTGAATCGAGTCTTTTCATCGCCGGCGAAAAAAAGGCTCCTATCACTGATATCACTTTACGCAACAACGCCTTTACTTGGCGGCAACAAGGCAAGAGGATCCCCAATGTTTTTGATGAACAACCTTCCTTGCGCGATGTTTATTTGCATGATATTCCTTGGCTTTATGCGCGTCACGTGACCGGGCTCGTTGTCGAAGGCAGCTATGATATAGATGCGACGATGCAAAAGACAGTTGGGCAAGAAGAAATTTTAGAAACCTGTCGCAATGTAAAAATCGTGCGAAAATAGCCGTTCAACTGATACTTATTTCTCAAAAAATCGTTTCTTATCGCTTGCACCGATCCACTATTACTGGAATCGGTGCTTTCTTAAGGCCGACTTAGCTCTGATTACGTCTATTCGGAGCTTTCTCAGGACCGACTTAGCTCTGATTAGACCCCAGTCGATCTGACCTTGCTGTGACGGATCTACGTCAGATAGCTATCTATTGTTCGTAGGTAACTAGAAAATCCGAATTGGTTGACGCCTATTTTTTAAGCAGTAAATTTCATTTGACACAAAAATCCCCTCATTTCTTCTAACAAGAAATAAGGGGATTATTTTTAGACTAAGGAATCCCAAGCAGTCACGTCTTCTGGTGCTTGTTGGGCCACTTTCAGGGCTTTTTCGTCGACATATTTTTTGTTGACGACCACTTCATACAAATACGTATCAAACCAGTCATCAGACATGATGAAATAGCCTTTGTCACCAAATTTGTCGCCCCAGCTATTTTCAACTTTCCATTTGACCGGTTTGTCATCGATCAAATCAACGCCGACCATCGTCATCGCATGGGTGACGGCACCGTCGCGCGTGGCGAGGCGATCCGCTTTGGAAAGACTGAGATCAACGGAAAATAAATCGCTCTTCTTGAAGTAATTCGTATCAAGGATGCCATCTTTACGGTCCATGTCTTGACTCACATCACAACCGAACCACACCGTTTTTCCATCTTTAAGTGCAGCGATCACGGCTTCTTTCATCGCTTTCAAACCAACATTGGCTAGTTCGATCTTTTTGCCTTCAAAAACATAATCTTGACTCGGCATGCCATAGTTGACCCCATAGTTATGGTCCGGCGCATCCATCAAGACCACATAGTCATCGAAATCAACGGCCACATATTTTTGGAAAAAAGTTTGTGGTGTCAGATCGCGATCGATATGATAGACCTTGTCCTCATCGCGATATTCAAAATCAAACGTTTTAGGCGGTTGTCCAAAGGCGTAAACAAGCATTCGGTAGACATCACTCATCGCCGCTTTTTTGTGATCACGTAATTGCGCTTCATCGGCGCCATTTGTAGCCATTTCCCTTAAAGCAACGACTTCTTTCCGCAATTTCAGATTCAATACCTGTGAAATTTCCTTGGTTGCATCGCTGTTATAGGTTTCTGGCATCACACTTTGGGGAACAACACCATATTTGTTGATCAAAGCCGGTCCATTTGCCCATTGACCGCCATCACCATTGCCCCATTCTAATAACGCCAAATACTCACGATCATCATTCGGCCGGTCAACTAAGGCGATCGCTTCTTCCAACATTTTATTCGCTTTTTCTAAGCGATCGTAAAATGAATTGTAGTTTTGCGAAAACTGAAAATCTTTGACCTTATATTTTTGTTCAAAATCATGACGCAAGGTGTTCAAAGTCGAAAATAACCAACAACGGCCACTTTGTTTTTGATAAGTCACACTATTTGTGGGGACTTCTACTGAAAACACACGGTTCAAGTCTTTTCGGGCCGCATGATTGATACTTGTTGCCGCAATGCCGTTTTGTTGAACGCTTCGTGCGATCACATCACTTGCTGGTGTTTGGGCAAGCGTTTGTTCAAATGTCTTTAAATCATCAAAAGAAATTCCTTTGGTCATTGGCTCACTCTTTTCTATTAAATTTGTACAAAGAATATCCTACCACTAATCAGTCCTTTCTTTCAACCGAATTGTTTGAAATTGAATATTTATGCAAAGTTTATGCTTTACCACTGGAGCGTTTTTGTTTAAAATCAAAGGGAAAGAAGGAATTTTTATGAAAATCATCACGATCTGCGGCAGTCTAAAATTTAAAGATGAAATCATTCAAAGTGCGTTGCAGCTGGAATTAGCCGGCAATGTTTGTCTGGTCCCGATCATACCCAACGAAAATAAGTCCTTGACCGCCACAGAAATAAAGCAACTAGGTGACTTGCACAAGGAAAAAATAAAAATTTCGGATGGCATCTTTGTGGTCGATATCAATGGCTACATTGGCAAAAGCACCCAAAGTGAAATCGCCTTAGCCATTTCTTTGGGCAAAGAAATTTGGTATGCCAGCAAAAATGAATGAAAGACAGGTGCCTGAGATTCAAGCACCTGTCTTTCTTAAGCTAGCCATTCCGTTTTCAGTAACGAAAAAACGACCATATCTTGATACTCGTCCTCAAATAAGCGCCACTTGCGCAAGGTCCCTTCCTGAGTGAAATGAGCATGCAAAGCGACTTATTGACTTCGGACATTCTTTACTTCAGCTAGCAATCCTAAACGCTGCAGGTCGAGTTCTGTAAAAGCGATCTCGATCGTTTTTTTAAGAGCAGCGGACATAATGCCCTTGCCTTCTACAGCTGCGGCTAACCAATAGCCGATTTCACCGCGATGATGGGTGGCCGAAATCTCGTGAATATCGATCATGCCACAGGGTTGGCCTTCATACAAAATCGTCGCCATCCATAAGGTTCCTCTAGCCATTTTTTCAGTCGCGTTGCGCAAAAATTCGGCTTCTTCTTCCACTGAATCCATCGCCTCGACCCAGGGCAACCAGCGCGACATCCGGGCCCCTTCGTTTTGAATCAAGGCAAACAAAAGCGCCGCATCATTTTTATCCGGATATTTCAATTGGATTTTGTCATTCACTTGTGTTGTAAACATCAGCCCCACTCCTTTGGTCTAGTATGGCACAACTTTCTGAAAAATTCTAGAAAAATCATGAATTCGACCATTAAAATGGGACTCTTGTTCAAGCAACTAATCACTAGGTTACTGCAATGAATAAAAAACAATTTACTTTTTGTACTTGATAGCGTACAATATAAAGTATAAAGGAGGGATTTATATGACAGTCGTATCTACACAAAGTGATTTTAGAGCCCATATCAAAGATTATTTGGACTGTGTCAATGAAGAGGATGAAACAGTATATATTGCACGAAGCAATAATCGGTCTGTCGTCGTGATTTCTCAAGAAAAATTAGACTGGTTAGAACGTGCTATTCGTGCCAAAGAAGGATCACTAGAATACGCTATTGCTCGCGATCAACTGATTCGGCGACATGTATTACCAGATGATGAAATCGTTGAATCCACCGACGACTATTGGAGACAATTTGACAAATGAAACGATTGAGGTTTAAACCCAGAGCAACATTTAATGCAGATTTACACCGCTTGGCCGGTATAGATCATACGATTGTTGATGAAGTTCGCGCAGCTATTGATCTTTTGTTGGACAATGGTAAATTACCAATGGAATTTAATGACCATGAACTTGGTCGTCGTATGTCTGGCTACAACGAATTTCATTTACGTGATACGCCGAAAGGAAAACAACCAAATGAGAAAAATGACGTCTTAGTCGTTTACACAATCGATGAGAAAGAGCTAATTTTAATTGGAATCCGCATAGGTTCCCATAAGCGACTTTTCCCAACTCAAAATAATTCAGTAAAATATCAAAAAAAGAAAGATCATTGAACGTCCTTGCTAAAAGGGCTATTCAATGATCTTTTATAGATCCACCTGTTTTTCTCCTCTTAACTTTTTAAATGATCTACTCAGCTTTATTTTGAAATATTTCTAGTTTTCACCCAACACCTCTTTGACACACTTGTTGATGAGCTCCTTATCATCTGGGTTTTCAGCGATCAATCTGCTTGCTTCCATAATGGCTGCAGAGTGG
>JBFLGC010000063.1:0-13664 GCA_041859945.1 Tetragenococcus sp. | reverse complement strand
TTGAAAAAGTGATGTATGGTCAAGCGAAAAAAGTACGATTCTGTCAACGGGGCGAATTTCACTCGTTAGAAGAAAAGACAAATCAAACAGGTTTTCGCTATTTTCTTGATAGACAACAAATGTGTTTTCTTTGATTCTGGCTGGTTTGCTTTGTTTCTTTCACCTGACGCAAGTCGCAACACAAAGGAAAAACGTTCACGCACTTTTTACGATGCTCGGCAAAACGTCAGTTGGTTTAAAATTGCTACCTTTTGTTATTACACTAGTTGGAGTGGTGGTTGTCAATGTATTGATCAGCTACTTATTGAATCGAAAAAGAGAATTACCAGTGATCAAGTAGCGATCAAAGACACACAAAAATATTTGGCAACTAATTCCAAATAAAAGGCGGCAGTCAGGAAACTCCTGATCTACCGCCTTTTTAATAGTGAAACCAACTAAATTTTACGTCACAGAAGGGATTCGAACCCATGACCGTTCGCTTAGAAGGCGAATGCTCTATCCAGCTGAGCTACTGTGACAGTTCAATTGACAACAAAGATAATTATAGGAAAGTACAAGAAGAAAGTCAAACTTTTTTAAAGATTTTTGCAAACCTTTTTCTGATGTCGCTAATAAATGGACGACCAGGAAAAGGGTTGCTTAATCATTTTTTAATCGATCACAACATGATCTTTATCCTTTGAAATCAGTGCGATACCATCACCTAAAGGAATTAGTGTGGTGGTAAGATCGGGATGGTGATTGATGACTTCTAAAAATTGCTTCAGTTTGCGGTGAATACCGCGATTTTTGCGAGGGATAGTTTCAATAGGATCTAGAATCGTTCCGCCTTGGAAGACATCATCAACCATCAGAATACCCTCTCTTTTCAAAAGTCGCAAACATTCTGGTAAAAATTCGAGGTATTTTGATTTCGCACTGTCCATAAAAATAAAATCGTAGGGACCAGATAAGGCAGGTAGGATGTCAGCTGCTTGTCCTTCTAACAGGGTTATTTTATCTTCTAAAGCGAACTTTTGATAGTTCTTTTTCGCCGCTTGGATCATTTGATCGAAACGATCAATTGTCGTCACGTGACCGTTTTCGGGAACAAATTGCGCCATTAAACTAGAAGAAAAACCGATCGCGGTACCGATTTCTAAAATTTGTTTGGGTTTGATCTGTTTTAAAATAAATTGTAAAAAAACCACTGTTTCATGTGGAATGACAGGGATACCCTCTATATTGGCTTGATGTTCAAGATCGCCAAGTAGACCAGGTAATGGTTTTTGATCTGTTCTTAGAAAGTCGACCAACTCTTTTTTGACGACTGGGCGATGCATCATTTCGTTTTGCATGTTTTTCCTCCTTCAAGAATACATCTTCTTTATTATACGTTCTTTTTGTAAAAGGGCAATATTTAGCTAGCGCTTCATACTAATCATTGACTAAAAAAATAGCTGCTATAAAATAAAAGAAGGAACAAATAGAGGAGATTAGTATGAATTTATTACAATTAAGCGACTTTTTGATCCATCAACAACAAAAAGGAGTCATGAAAGAGGAAAATTGTCTTGCTCAAACAGATTTGATCCAAGTCTTTCAGCTGGCAGAATTAAAGCACCCGTTGATCCGTGAAAATAGTAAACCCTCGATCATCTATCAGTATACTGGTCATGAGAAGATAAAAATCGGCCAAAATGATTGTTTTTTAAGTGGTGGAAACTTACTTTATGTGGCAGAAAATAGTTCGATCACTTTTTTTCCACTCAAAAAAGGATCCATCATTGTACAGATGGTTTTAGAGACCACCGAATCATTACCACAACTTTTAAAAAAATTACAGCCAACTCTTTTGTCGACCCAAACTTTCATGAGTCAAATGATTGAGCAACTCGATCAACAAGGCTATTTATTTTTTGATAGCAAAAAAACTGACGATCCTGCTTATATCATGGAGCGTATCTTATGTGATTATTTTGATTCCGTTGAATTTGCGGGAAAAACGATCTTGGCCAAATATGATCTATTGGTCATTGAGTTATTGCGGGGACGCTTCGCCATTCTTTCTGAGGAACATTTTTTTAAAAATCATTACACCCTTGATGATTTGATGGAATACATCGAGATCCACTATCAAACGACGACGCTTGAAAAGATGGCGGCTTTTTTCAATTATAACTCCAATTACTTGTCGAATTTTTTAAAAAAAGAAACTGGTAAAAGTTTTATGGAGCTCCTCCAAATCAAAAAAATGACTGTTGCTCTCGAATTGTTAGGTAACCCACAAATAACGATCGAAGAAATCGTGGATTATATCGGGTATTCTTCTACGTCTTTTTTTTACAAAAAATTTAAAAGCTACTTTGGTATTTCACCAGCTAAAATGCGCCAGTTTCTGTAAATAAAGGAAAAATTTTCTGTGCTTTTACACTTATTTTCTTTCTCTTTATTTGTTATTATTTACACAATATAAGGATATGGAGGAAGAAAAAGTGAAAAAGAAACAAATTTTTAAGGGTTTATGCCTATCTATGCTCATGTTTTCTCTTGTAGCTTGTAAGGCAGATGACAACAAAAATACAGACCAAACGGCCGCCTCAGCAGTAAGCAGTACCTTTAAAGCGGGTACCTATGAAGGGGTTGGCCAAGGGAAAAATGGCAATGTTACTGTTGAAGTCACTTTAAGTGATAAAGCGATCGAATCAGTCAAAGTGACCGATCAAAATGAATCTGCCGATATTGCGAAACCAGCAATCGAAAAGATCCCGCAAGAAATCGTGGACGCTCAATCACCGAATGTCGAAACAGTTTCTGGTGCCACGATGGTTTCAGATGCGATCATCGAAGGGACGAAGGATGCTTTGACTAAAGCTGGGGTTGATGTGACAAAATTAACAAAGCAAGAAACGAAAAAAGAAGCAGAGGTCGAACAAGTTGAAGCGGATATCGTTGTCGTTGGTGCCGGTGCCGCTGGAACGGCAGCAGCTTTAGCAGCGCAACAAAATGGCGCCAATGTCGTTTTATTGGAAAAAACAGCAACACCGATGGGAGCCGGGACCTTGGCAGGTGGTATGTTTGCGGCTGATAGCAAACAACAAAAAGCAGAGAAGAAAGAGGTTTCTAAAAAATGGTTGTATGATCAATACATGGATGCTTCTCAAGGACATATGAATTCAGTTTTGGTCAGAGAAATCATTGATGAAGCCGGTCCAACTGTGGATTGGTTAAATGAAAATGGGGCAACGATGACTTTAGTCGATGCGGGAACAGGTGGCTCTTTTGCCCATTCGGGTGATCCAGCGACTTTGCATGGCTATCAAGAAGGTGGGACCAAGGCGATCACTAACTTAGTTGAAAGCTTTGAAAAAGCCGGCGGGAAAGCTTACTTTAGTACCCCGGCGACAGAGCTTATCACCGATGAAAAAACCAACGAAATTTCTGGCGTTAAAGCTGAGGAAGAAGATGGTACAGTTTTAGAGATCACGGCCCAAAAAGTGATCTTGGCAACAGGAGGATTTGGTGGTAATTCAGAGATGCTAGCTGAGTATTTAGGGACGCCAAATACACCCGGTGAAGTGGCTCAAAACACAGGCGATGGGATCAACATGGCTTGGAATGTTGGAGCCGGTGAAATGGGTGTCAACACGACCCACTATTTCTGGCAAACATTTAAACCAGATGAAATCAAGAGTATGGCAGATATCGTTGGTGGCGATTGGTTTGCTTTAAATGGTTTCACTAGTTTTCCCAATTTACGGGTCAACACTTATGGACAACGTTTCAGCGATGAAACAGATGCGACCTTATATGCTATCCACGGTGCCGAAATCGCTTCTCAACCCAAACAAGAAGAGTATGTGATCATCGACTCAGCTATGCTTGATACGATCAAAGAAAAAGGGACCGTAGCAATTGAAGATCAATATGGTCAGTTCAAAGATGATCCTCAATTCTACATGGAATTCAATGAACCAAACGCGACTGAAGATATCATCAAACGAGAAAACACCCCGATGGATTACGCGCCATTATTGGATCAATTGACCGATACAGGGGTTGTCTTTAAAGGTGATTCTATTGAGGAATTGGGTAAGGCACTGGGAGTAGATGCAACTAATTTCAAGGCTTCAGTTGACCAATACAATGGTGCTATAGAAAGTGGTCAAGACGATCTGTATTTCTCTGATACCGACCGTTTGATCAAAGTCAGCCAAGGACCTTTCTATGCAGTGAAATTTGTAGCACGTAACTTAGGTACTTTAGGCGGTGTACGGATCAACGATAAGATCGAAGCATGCGATGCCGATGGGAATATGATCCCTAACTTGTATGTTGCCGGTGCTGATGCTGGTGGGATGTATGGCGGCTCTTATGTTGATTTTGAAGGAGGCACGTTAGGATTCGCTTATACTTCAGGACGCATCGCTGGATTAAATGCAGCGTCTAGCATAAAGAAATAATTGGATATTTCTTGACAAATTGTTTGAATTAAGGTAAATTATTTTCAACAAAATAGTTTAGATATCCAATGAAGAGAAGAGTACTTTTTTTGTTTTTTCCAGAGACGTTCTGTTTGGTGAAAAGGACGAAAAACGAACTAAGGAAAATGGTCTCGGAGGAATTTTCATCAATTGTTGGTGGAAGCGTCTGGCTCGATCGTTATCTCGAGCACCATTTCAACTTTTGAGATGGCTTAAGGAAAGTTTTTGAACTTTCAAACGAAGGTGGTACCACGAGTTTATATCGTCCTTCTACTAGTATTTGTCTAGTAGAAGGACTTTTTTATTAAACAAAAAAAGAAAAGGAGTATGGACAATGAAGAATACGTTCAAAAAAGCACTACAATTCAGTGGTTTGACGGTTGCCTTATTAGCTTTGGTTGCTTGTGGAAATGGAGGAAATGATACGACCACGGCTAGTTCAGCTGGACAAGCGGCAGAAAGTTCGGAAACGACAAGCGACGATTTAACACCTTTAAAAGTAGGTGCTAGTTCTACCCCACATGCAGAAATTTTAGAATCGGTCAAAGATGATTTGGCAGAAGCAGGCTATGATTTAGAAGTAACTGTGTTTGATGATTATATCTTGCCAAATGAAGCAGTCGAAGATGGGAGTTTAGATGCTAATTATTTCCAACATATTACCTATTTAAATAATTTCAATGACGAACGCAAGACAGATTTGGTGGCAGTCGGTGATATCCATTTTGAAGCTTTGGGGATCTATCCTGGGAAAGTCAGCTCTCTAGACGATCTAGCCGATGGCGCCCAAGTAGCGATTCCTAATGACGCCACTAATGAAGCGCGGGCACTTTTATTGTTAGAAGCAGCAGGGTTGATCGAGTTGAAAGACAATACGGATATTGCGACGACACCAAAAGATGTCACAGCCAATCCTAAGAACTTGGAATTTGTGGAATTAGAAGCTTCTCAGATCCCACGTTCGATCGATGATGTCGATATTGCCGTGATCAACGGGAATTATGCGGTAGAAGCAGGCTTCAATGTCGAAAAAGATGCATTAGTCATTGAGGATAATGACTCTGCTGCTGCTAAAAGTTATGTCAATGTCGTAGCGGTCAAAGCAGGTAACGAAGATGATCCTAGCGTGAAAGCCTTGGTGAAAGCTCTACAAACAGATAAAGTCAAGGAGTTCATGGAAGAAAACTATCAAGGTGCTGTTATCCCAATGTTTTAAAAATAAGGTCTGTCAGGAAAATTTCTTGACAGACTTTTTCTTTAAAAAATTTTTTCTATTGATAACTAAGCAATTATCAAGCAAAATGAAGAAGAGGAGTTCAGAAGGGAAGAGAAAAAGTGACTAAAAAAGAGACCTTGCTCGAAAAAGCGAATCATTTTGTGACAGAAAATAAAGTCCGTGTGAGCCCTGACTATCGTGATCACTATCATGTGATGGCGCCTATTGGTTGGATCAATGATCCCAATGGCTTTGTTTTTTTATAAAGGGAGTATCATCTATTTTATCAATACTATCCGTATGAAAGTAACTGGGGCCCGATGCATTGGGGGCATGTCAAATCGAAAGACCTCATTCATTGGCAAGAGTTGCCGATCGCCTTGGCGCCAGACCAAGCTTACGATAAGGGCGGCTGTTTTTCGGGAAGTGCGATCGAAAAAGCAGGACGCTTGTATTTGCTGTACACTGGTCATGTCGAAGAAAAGGGTGTGGTTTATCAACGTCAGTGTCTGGCCGTTTCAGAAGATGGTATCCATTTTGAAAAAGTAGCTCAAAATCCGGTGATCGCTGAGACCTTATTAGGTGATAACGGTACGATCCACGATTTTCGTGATCCTAAAGTTTTTCTTCATGAGGGAAACTATTATGCAGTGGTGGCGACAAAAAGCAAAGAAAATCATGGTAAAATCTTGCTTTTTACTTCAAAAGATCTACTTTCTTGGTCGTTTTATTCAGTACTTTTAGAAGGAAATGACAAACAAGGAGTCATGTGGGAATGTCCCGATTTTTTTCATTTAGATGGCAAGGCGGTTTTACTGCTATCATCGATCCAAATGCCTCAACGTGGCTACGAATTTCATAATACCAGTTCATCGGTCGCATTTATCGGAACGATGGATTGGAGAACAGGAAAATTCACTCCCGAAAATTATCATGAAATCGATGGTGGTCTAGACTTTTATGCCCCACAAACCTTAGTGGATGATCAGAACCGCCGTATCATGATCGCTTGGATGCAGATGTGGCATCGGACTTTACCCACACATGATTTGAAGCATAAGTGGGCAGGAGCTATGACTTTACCCAGAGAATTGCATATCAAAGAGGAGCGGTTGATGCAAAGGCCGGTTGATTTTATTCAAAAGGAAATAATCATAGATGAAAAAATCAGCGAACAGTTGGTGAATGGCAGTGATTTTGAATTAACGAGCAACTTTGGTGATAATGCTGTCTTAAAATTTGTAGCTGATTTGACGGATGCAACCAAATTACGCGTTCAATTAGCTAAAAATGAGACAGGGTCGCTGTTATTGACCTATGAGAAAGCATCACAATTGTTGACCATCTGCCGAGCCGATTTTGGTTATGCGATCACCGGCGCCGAAAAGCCAACTTTGACAAAACGTTCGTTGGTCGTGCCTTTAGTGGCTGAAAGACTCCAATTAGAAATTTTTAGAGATACAAGTTCTTTAGAAATTTTTGTTAATAATGAGAAAGCCATGACGATAACTTTTTATGAGATAGAAAAAGGGAGCAAAATCGTGATCAATAGTCAGGGACAAACGCAACTGTCGACTATTACTTTAGGACATATATCAGAAAATTGAGAGGCTCAAAAAAAAGCGGCTTAAAAAAATAGTTTTAACTGAGGGTCATTTGGAGATAGTTCGCGATTTCCGAACATTGTTTGAAATTTGTAAGGTGTATGTTTTGTTAAAATTAGAAAAGATTGATAGAATGTCTAATGAAAATTTAAATATCCAGTTCTTTTTTTCATGTTAGAATAGACGTGAGATCAATTGAAAATTTTGGAGGGGCTAATAGATGATAGATGTTATCGACTTACAGAAAGTGTTCGATAATGGATTTGAAGCGTTGAAATCGATCAATTTTACGATCGAAAAGGGAGATCTTGTTTGTTTATTAGGACCAAGTGGTTGTGGCAAGTCAACGATCTTGAACTTGATCGCGGGTCTTTTGAAACCGACCGGCGGAGATATCCGATTTAAGGGTGAATCTGTGGTAACGACTGAACCGAAAGACCGCAATATTGGTTTTGTGTTCCAAAACTATGCGTTATACCCACATATGACGGTCTTAGAAAATGTGATGTTTCCTCTGACTGTTGGCAGTCAGAAGATCCCGAAAAAAGAAGCCAAGAAAATCGCTCAAAAGTACATGAAATTGACCAACATCGAAGAATTGAGTGGTAAAAAACCGGGAACTTTATCAGGTGGACAGCAACAACGGGTGGCAATCACGCGGGCTTTGGTCCAAGAACCAGAAGTTTTATTGCTCGATGAACCTTTAAGTAATTTGGATGCGCGGTTACGATTAAGGATCCGTGAAGAGATCCGTCGTCTCGTCAAAGAAGTCGGCATCACAACGATCTTTGTGACTCATGACCAAGAAGAAGCTTTGTCTATCAGCGATAAGATCATTTTGATGAACGAAGGGGTCATTCAACAAGATGATGACCCGCAAAATTTGTATTTAGAACCAAGTAACCTTTTTGTGGCCAACTTTATTGGAAATCCGGTCATAAATATCATGCCGATCCATATTGAAAAAGGCCAAATTAGCCACGAACATTTTGTAACAACACTCGATCATTTCGATCCTGATCGTTTCAAAGCCCCGATTGGAGATGGCGATTACGTGTTAGGGGTGCGCCCTGAAGATATGATCCCAACTGAAAATGGTGTTTTAACGACGAATATTCGCAGTGTTGAACTGATCGGCCGGGAACGGATCCTAAATTTTGATTTGGAAGGTCATCATTTGAAATCGATCGTTCCTGTTGAAACAGTCATCGAAGAAAATGATATGGTAAGTTTTGATATGCTTTATCACAAAGCCTTTATATTCAAGGAAAGTGGGGAGAGAGTGTATTGATGAAACGAAAAAACTACGATCCTGAAAATCAGCGCAAAGGTTGGCTGTTTTTGCTACCGTCTCTTTTGGTGATCTTGGTTTTCAATATCTACCCTTTGTTTCGTTCCTTATATATGAGTTTTCAAAAAGGATCATTGATCAACCAAAGCTATGCTGGCTTAGAAAATTATCAGAAGATCATGCATGATCCCGTATTTTTCAGAGCTTTGAAAAACACGGCCCTCTATACGTTCACTGTGGTTCCGATCGGGATGATCCTTAGTCTGCTGATTTCTTGGATCATTTTTGAAAAAATCAAACACAAGTCTTTTTTTGAAACGATTTTCTTTATGCCCTATGTAACTAGTACGATCGCTATCGGGATCGTTTTCCGCTATTTCTTCAATGGTTCTTATGGAATCATTAATTATATTTTGGGTTGGTTTGGTATCTCACCGATCAATTGGTTGGATTCGATCCAAATGAGCATGCCGACTTTGATCATTTTTGGGATCTGGAGCAGTTTAGCTTTTAATATCATTATTTTGCTTTCGGGTTTTCGCGGCATCGATGAAGATCATTTTAAGATCGCTAAAATGTTTGGGGCTACGAATTGGGAAATTTTTCGGAAGATCACCTTTCCTGAATTAATCCCCACGATCACTTTCTTACTTACGGTCAATGTGATCTCTTCCTTTAAAGTATATACTGAGGTTTATGCCTTATTTGGAGGAACGGCCGGGATCGCCAACAGCGCAACGACTGCGGTCTATTATATTTATGATAAATTCCATGTAGCTGGACGGCCGGGTGTGGCTATGGCGGCGACTGTCGTCTTGTTTGTGATCATTTTGATCGTGACCTTTATCCAAAATAAACTTTTGAAGAAAGTGGGTGATTAAGGTGAATAAAATCGTAAATGTCATTGCTTATTTATTTTTAGGCCTATTAGCGATTGTGACTTTGTTTCCTTTTATCTATATGATTTTAGCAGGACTTATGACCTATAGTGAAGTCACTAGTATCCCACCTACGATCATTCCTGATTCTTTGCAATGGGGCAACTACTCCGAAGTATTTGCCAAAGCACCATTCTTACGTTATTTTGTTAATACAGTTTTCGTATCGGCCACAACGACGCTGTTTACCGTGGTGACCTCAGTCTTAGCTGGTTTTGCTCTTTCCAGTCTGGAATTCAAACATAAAAACTTAGTGGTTGGATTATTGGTATCACTGCTTATGGTGCCTTATGAATCGATCATCTTTACTAATTATCATACGATTGCTAAATTGGGCTTACTCAATTCATATAGCGCGTTGATTATTCCCTTTTTGACCAGTATCTTTTATATTTATTATTTGTATGGCTATTTAAAAGGGATCCCCACGACTTATTACAAAGCAGCTAAAATCGATGGCGCTTCTGATTTAGAATATATTTGGAAGATCTTGGTGCCGATGTCTAAGCCTGCTATTGTGACGGTGGCGATCTTGACCTTTATTTCGGAGTGGAATTCTTTCTTATGGCCATTACTTGTGACAAACGAAAAGAAATACCGGCTCTTAAATAATGGGTTAGCTGCATTTACCACCGAAAGTGGCAGCGATGTGCAATTGCAAATGGCCGCAGCGACGCTTACGGTCATCCCAATCTTGATCATCTATTTGATCTTCAGAAAAGAAATCATTCGAGGAGTGGCTAAAAATGGCATCAAAGGCTAAGACGATCGTGACTTTCCATAGTGGGATCTTAACGATTGGTGGTACAATCATTGAAGTGGCATATAAAGATGCCCATATCTTCTTTGATTTCGGCACTGAATTTCGTCCCGAACTTGATTTACCTGATGAAAGTTTATTGACCTTGATCACTAATGGTTTGGTTCCAGAACTGGCAGCTGTTTATGATCCACGTTTGGGTTACAAGAGTGAAACAGATGACAAGAAGACTTATCAGCATACGGCTGTTTTTTTATCCCATGCTCATTTGGACCATTCTAAAATGATCAATTATTTAGATCCTAAGATCCCGCTTTATGCGCGTAAAGAGACCAAGGCGATTTTGGCTGAATTGAATCGAAAGGGCGATTTCTTACTACCGTCACCTTTTGAACCAGCCAACTTTACCCGTGAGATCATTGGTTTAGAAGCTTATGCGACCATTCAAGTCGGTGCTATCAAAGTTTCGATCTTGCCAGTCGATCATGATGCTTATGGGGCCTGCGGTTTATTGATCCAAACGCCTGATCACAAGCTGGCTTATACTGGCGATCTTAGGCTACATGGCTTTGATTCTTCCGATACACTGGAATTTTGTCGACGAGTGGAAAATCCTGATTTGTTGATGATGGAAGGTGTCAGCATCAGCTTTCCAGATGAAGAAAGCGAAGCAGTCGCAGTGACCAGCGAAGCAGACTTGATCGCCCAATTTGTTGAATTGGTGAAAGCCAATCCTGATCGCATGATCACGTTTAATGGTTATCCAGCCAATGTCAAACGTTTTGCAGAAATCATCGCTCATGCTCCCCGAAAAGTAGTTTTGACGGCCAACATGGCAGCCTTATTATTGAAAATATTTGGAACAAGAGCGCCTTATTATTATAAAGAGAGTGCCGACTTTGATCCAACGCTCGATCCTGCTTTAGAAATCAAAAAAGCCACTCTTTTAAAAAATCCAACCACTTATTTGTGGCAGATAACCGATCACTTTGAAGAACTTCCCAGTGGCAGTTTATATATCCATAGTGATGCTGAGCCCTTAGGAGAATTTGATCCTAGTTATACCGTGTTCTTGAATGAATTAAAAGCCAACCATATCGAATTTGTACGCTTGGCTTGTTCAGGACATGCCTTTCCCGATGATCTGAATAAAATCATCGCTTTGATCCACCCAAAACTTTTGGTTCCAATCCATACCTTGCATCCAGAAAATCTGGAGAATCCGTATGGTGAAAGAATACTGCCAGATCGTGGCACAAGCATTGAACTATAAAAAATGTTAGGAGAGAGAAAAATGAGATTTAAGCACTTTGCAACACTTGCCTTGACGACAGTCGCAACCCTTTCGCTAGCCGCATGTGGAAATAACAATGGGGATAGTTCATCAAATTCTGGTGACAAAACAGAAGCAGGATCAGATATCGTTACCGAATTAAAAGAGGATACAACGATCACTTTTTGGCATGCCATGAACGGAGCCCAGGAAGAAGCATTGACGAAGTTGACCGATGATTTTATGGCTGCCAATCCGAATATCAAAGTGGAGTTACAAAATCAATCTTCGTATGGTGATTTACAAGCCAAGATCAATTCGACTTTGCCATCTCCGTCTGATTTACCGACGATTACGCAAGCTTATCCTGGCTGGTTATGGAATGCGGCACAAGATGAGATGTTAGTGGATCTAAAGCCTTATATGGATAATGAAACAATTGGTTGGGGCGATCAAGAAGCCATTCGTGAACCCCTTTTAGAAGGTGCGCAAATCGAAGGAACTCAATATGGTATCCCGTTTAATAAATCAACGGAAATGCTTTTCTACAATGCCGATATGTTGAAGAAATATGATGTCGAAGTGCCAACAACAATGGATGAATTGAAAGAAGCTTCTAAGAAAATTTATGAAGCCTCTGATGGTAAAGTTGTCGGAGCAGGTTTTGATTCATTGAATAATTATTATACGATCGGTATGAAAAATAAAGGTGTCGATTTAAGTAAAGACCTTGATTTTACTAGTGATGAATCTAAAGAAGTCATCGATTATTATTTTGAAGGCATCAAAGAAGGTTATTTCCGTCTAGCTGGTTCAGATAAGTATCTTTCAACCCCATTTGCGAATGAACAAGTAGCTATGTTTGTTGGATCGACTGCTGGAGAAGGTTATGTAGCTAAAGATGCTGAAGGTAAATATGAATATGGGACGGCACCACGTCCTGAAGCCATCAATATTCAACAAGGAACAGATGTTTATATGTTCGACAGTGCTACGCCTGAACAACGGACCGCCGCATTTGAATATTTGAAATTCTTGAGTACGCCAGATTCTCAACTTTATTGGGCTGTTCAAACAGGGTATATGCCAGTTGTCGAATCAGTTCTACAAAGCGATGACTATAAGAATTCTGGGATGAAGGTCCCTGTCTCTTTGGAAGAATCGACCAAAGAATTATTCTCTGTTCCAGTTGTTGAAAACTCAGATGCAGCCTATAATGAAATCAAAGTCCTTATGGAAAATATCTATGCGAATACCGACAAAGATTTAGATACCTTGATTAAAGATTCTGTTCCAGAATTAGAGAATGCTTGGAACCAATGATTTTGCTTAAGGACCTAGGGATTTCCTAGGTCCTTTTATTTTCTAAAAACGTTTGAGGGGGAAAAGAATGAAGTTAAAGATATTAGCTACCAGTGATATGCATGGCTATATCATGCCAACTAATTATACGCAAAGAAAAATGGATCTGCCTTTTGGAACGGCCAAAGTCGGCACAATGATGAAAAAGTTGACGAACGATTTTTCTGGTCCTGTGATCAAAATTGAGAACGGCGATTTTATTCAAGGATCGCCACTTAGTTACTACATCAAAAAAAGTCCTGCTCATAAAGTAGGTGAGTTGACAGAAGTCATCAACGAGCTTGATTATGATGTGAGCGTCTTAGGCAATCATGAATTTAACTATGGCTTAAAATATTTGAATCAAGCAATCAAAAGTTATGATCATCCTGTCTTATGTGCCAATATATTGAATGAAGAAGGCGTTCCTGCCTTTGGTCAAGCGGCCACCATTTTGAACAAGCAAGGAGTCAAAATAGCGATCCTAGGCCTGACCACTCAATATATCCCACACTGGGAACAACCTCAAACAATCAAAGGCTTGACCTTTCATTCGGCCATTGCTACTGCTAAAGAATACGTCCCTAAACTACGTGAACTTGCTGATATTGTGATCGTTAGTTACCATGGCGGCTTTGAAAAAGATCTTGAAACAGGTGTGGCTACGGAACTCTTGACCGGCGAAAATGAAGGTTATGATCTTTTATATGAAGTGCCTGGTATCGACGCCTTTGTTACCGGTCACCAACATCGCCAAATCGCAACCAAAATCAAT